>CAYOVU010000319.1:0-4850 GCA_964407505.1 uncultured Acidobacteriaceae bacterium
ACAGCAATAATCAAATTCTTTTTCATAGTCATTCTCAGGCCAACCCCGCTCGTACGATCAGCAAGTCGATTAACTTGATTCCGATGAAGGGAACGATCACTCCACCCACGCCGTAGACCAGCAGGTTTCGGCGCAGCAACACGGCGGCTCCCTGAGGAATGTATTTCACCCCGCGAAGCGCCAGCGGAATCAGAGCCACAATGATCAGTGCATTAAAGATGACAGCCGACAGGATCGCCGATTGCGGCGTCGCCAGCCGCATGATGTTCAGCGCCTGTAAGACAGGAAATGTCCCGGCAAACATTGCTGGAATGATGGCAAAATATTTCGCTACGTCATTCGAGATCGAAAAGGTCGTCAGTGCGCCGCGTGTCATTAATAGCTGCTTGCCGATCTCAACGATCTCAATTAGCTTGGTGGGATTGGAATCCAGATCCACCATGTTGCCGGCCTCTTTTGCTGCCTGGGTTCCGGTATTCATGGCGACGCCTACATCGGCCTGTGCCAGCGCTGGCGCATCGTTGGTTCCGTCGCCCGTCATGGCGACCAGTTTTCCCTGCCCTTGTTCGCGGCGAATCAAATCGAGCTTGTCTTTCGGTGTGGCCTGCGCAAGAAAGTCGTCGACACCAGCCTCGGTCGCGATTGCGGCTGCGGTCAGCGGATTGTCTCCCGTGATCATCACGGTTTTGATTCCCATCGCACGCAGTTGATCAAAACGCTGGCGCATACCTCCCTTCACGATGTCTTTCAGATGGATCACCCCCATGGCGCGGCCATTCTCCGCAACCACGAGCGGGGTTCCGCCGGAGCGGGAAATGGTTTCTACTGCGCTGCGGACTTCCGCAGGGAGCGGGCTTCCCTGCTCTTCAAGATATTTTGCAATCGCATCCGTAGCGCCTTTGCGGATGGCGCGGCCATCCAGATTTACGCCGGACATGCGCGTAGTCGCGCTGAAGGGAATGAACTCAGCGTCGCGCGAACTCATTTCGCGCCCCCGCAGTCCGTACTTTTCTTTCGCCAGCACTACAATCGAGCGTCCTTCAGGAGTTTCGTCGGCGAGAGAAGAAAGTTGCGCAGCATCGGCAAGCATCGCTTCCGTCACACCGGGCGCCATCACGAATTCCGTGGCCTGCCGGTTGCCCAGCGTAATCGTGCCTGTCTTATCGAGCAGGAGCGTGTTCACATCGCCGGCAGCCTCCACGGCGCGTCCCGACATTGCCAGAACATTGTGTTGCACCAGTCGATCCATGCCTGCAATTCCAATGGCCGAGAGCAATCCGCCAATCGTGGTCGGAATCAGGCATACCAATAAGGACACGAGCACGAACACGGTCTGCGGTGCGCCCGCATAAATTGCGAAAGGCTGCAGCGTGACTACGGCCAGCAAGAACACGATAGTCAGACCTGCCAACAGGATGTTCAGCGCAATCTCATTCGGAGTTTTCTGCCGCTCCGCGCCTTCCACTAACGCGATCATGCGATCCAGAAAAGTTTCGCCGGGATTGGACGTGATCTTTATCTTCACCCAATCCGAGAGCACGCGCGTACCTCCGGTCACGGCCGAGCGGTCGCCGCCGGCCTCGCGAATCACAGGCGCAGACTCGCCCGTAATTGCCGACTCATCCACGGACGCAACGCCTTCCACAATCTCGCCATCGCCGGGCACAAACTCGCCCGCCTCGACAAGCACCAGGTCGCCGCAACGCAACTTCGATCCCGGCACTGTCTCGGTTTTTCCATCAGGAAGAAGACGGTTCGCCATGGTTTCCGCTTTTGCGCGACGCAAGGCATCAGCCTGCGCCTTGCCGCGCCCCTCCGCCATCGCCTCGGCGAAGTTGGCGAACAACACCGTAAACCACAGCCACAGCGTGATCTGCAGATTGAATCCGAATCCAGGTTTGCCCTGCGATCGTTCCATGACGAGAAGTATCGTGGTCACGACGCTTCCCACTTCCACGACGAACATCACGGGATTGCGCATCATGGTGACGGGATGTAACTTGATCAACGAATCCCACGCCGCACGGCGCACGATCTTTATGTCCCACAGACTTCGTTTTGATTTTTTGCTTATCATTGTTTGCCTAGAAAGTCTTGCCAGCCTGCATCAGCAGATGCTCGAGAATCGGTCCCAAACTCAACGCGGGAAAAAATGTCAGCGCACCCAGGATTACCACCACGCCGATCAGCAGAACCGTAAACAGAGGTCCCGTCACGGGGAAAGTGCCCAACGTTGCGGGAGCTTGTTTCTTGCCCGCCAGGTTCCCGGCGATCGCCAGCATGGGCAGAATCATCATGAAGCGACCCAACAGCATCGCGATGCCGAGCGACGTGTTGTACCAGAGCGTGTTGCCGTTGACCCCTGCAAAAGCTGATCCATTGTTGGCCACCGCCGAGGTAAACGCGTAAAGCACTTCGCTGAATCCGTGCGGACCGGCATTTGCCATGGAGGAAGTGCCGAAGCTGTACAAAACCGAAATTGCCGTGAACGCCAAAATGACAAGGGGAAAAATCAGCACCACCAGCATCGCCATCTTTACGTCATAGGCTTCGATCTTTTTACCGAGATATTCCGGCGTCCGGCCCACCATCAATCCAGCGATGAAGACGGAGAGAATTACGAAGACCAACATGCCGTACATTCCCGCGCCGACTCCGCCGAAGATTACCTCACTGAGCATGAGATTGATCATCGGCACCATGCCGCCCAGCGGGGTAAAGGAATCGTGCATCGAGTTGACTGCTCCGCAACTTGTGTCAGTGGTGACAGTAGCGAAGAGCGCTGAGTTTGCCACGCCGAACCGCACTTCTTTGCCTTCGAGGTTAGCTGTGGCTTGCACGGTCGAAGATCGATGTTGAAAACCGTGTTGTGCAGCATCGGCCATTAAAGGATTTCCTCGTGCTTCCGCCCAATACGCGGTAGTTACTCCCGCCAGAAATAGCAGAGCCATGGCAGCCCATATGGCCCATCCATGGCGCGGAGAACCTGTCATTTTTCCCAGCGTATATGTGAACGCGGAGGGAATTGCGAGGATGCAGAACATTTCCAGGAAGTTGGTGAAGGGCGTTGGGTTTTCGAATGGGTGCGCGCTATTCGTATTAAAAAAGCCGCCTCCGTTCGTGCCAAACTCTTTAATGATTTCCTGCGAAGCGGTTGGCCCCTGCGCGATTACCTGCTGCGTCACGGTCTGCATCAGCGGCTTGCCGTCCGGTCCGTTGACCGGTTTGCCATCGGAGCCCAGTTGCGGCGTCTGATACGGATCAATCAACTGCACCGTGTCATAGGGCTTGAGGTTCTGCACCACGCCCTGCGACACGAGCAACAATGCGCCCACCAAACAGAGCGGAGCCAGAATCCACAACGTACCCCGAACCATGTCTACCCAGAAGTTGCCGATGGTCTTCTGCTCGCGGCGTGCGATGCCGCGAATGAAAGCCATGGCCAAAGCCATGCCCGCTGCCGCTGAAACCCAGTTGTGATACGCCAAACCCACCATTTGCGTGAGATAGCTCATGGTGGTTTCGGGCACATAACTCTGCCAGTTTGTATTTGTCGTAAAAGATGCGGCCGTGTTGAAGGCTAGTGCCTGAGGTACGCCGGGCAGCTTCTGTGGATTCCAAGGGAGAAATGTCAACTGCTGCACCCTCTGCAACACATACAGCAAAATCATGGAAACGCCACTGAACAACAGCAGCGCCAGCGCGTATTCCTTCCAATCCATCTCGTGGTCTTCGTTCACGCCGGTCAGCTTGTAGAGAATTCGTTCAACCGGCCGCATCACCGAGTCGAGCCATGTCCGCTCTCTTCCGAACACCCGCGCCATGAAACTGCCCAGCGGCTTGGTGATCAAAAACACCATCAAGAGAAGGAAAAGGATTTGCAGCCATCCGTTCGCCGTCATCAGAATTTCTCCGGCCGCAGCATGGCATAGATGAGGTAAGCGAGCAGGCCCGCACAAATAATCAGCATGATGATCGGTTCTGAATTCATATCTGTTTCAACGCACGCGCTCGCAAAAGACCACGTAAGCGAGCGAGATCGCAAAAAATAAAATCGTCACGCCAAGGAAGATTGCGTCCTGCATCGTATTGGCCCCGATCTAGAAGTCCTGCGTTGCGCAACATTCCAGTTAACTGCTTCAGGCGTAAATGTGGCTTAAGGAATTCGTAAGGATTTCGTAAAGACGACGAAACCGACAGAAGAACGAAGGCGCGAACTCACAGTCTCTGAGTAGAGACAAGGTTACGTTCGGGTTCCCACTTGCAATCGCTCTACGTCTGCCTACAATCGGTTGGGCCACGTGGCTGGTGCGAAAACTGTTCTTGCCAATCGAGTTGTTCAAAGCCTCAACCGACTCAGAGACTGCACGACAGCATTAAGAACGATCACAAAGGAGATACATGACCACGATAACCGCACCCGTACAGCTTGATCGTTCGGTTCAGGAGTTTGTAAGCCGACCCAGAAAACTCCTGATCGGAGGCCAGTGGGTGAGTGCGCAGTCGGGCAAGACTTTCGAAACCTATAACCCCGCCACCGGCGAGGTATTGGCACAAGTGGCGGAAGGCGACACAGCTGATATCGATCTGGCCGTGGAGGCTGCCCGTAAGGCTTTCGAGAGCGGCCCGTGGCCCGAGATGCCTCCGTCCCAACGCGGGCATCTTCTGTGGAAGCTCTCCGATTTAGTTGCGGCACACCTTGAGGAACTTGCCGAACTCGAAACCTTGGATAACGGCAAGCCGCTCCTTTTTTCACGCATCGTCGATGTCCCGACCGCAGTCGAGGTGTTTCGTTACATGGCTGGCTGGGCCACCAAAATTGAAGGCACCACGGTCCCGCTGTCCGCGCC
>CAYOVU010000320.1:0-30816 GCA_964407505.1 uncultured Acidobacteriaceae bacterium
ACGTGAAGCCCTCGCGCAGCTGAACCGCCCAGCCAACAAGCTGGCGGTTGGCGAGGCACAAACAGCCCCCGTTTCCAGGGGTTTTGGTACGGCCTCGATACAGTGTTGACGGAAAAGCGAAGGAATGGATTTCCGAGCGCGCGGAAATGCTTTAGAATGAAGGTCACTCCTACTGTGGGCGTGTAGCTCAGCTGGGAGAGCACCTGCTTTGCAAGCAGGGGGTCACCGGTTCGATCCCGGTCACGTCCACCAATTCTTTCAATGACTTACGAGTTGTTGTCATCAGTTCACTCTCGCCACCGTAGTGACTTTTGTAGGTACCCCGAGACCTTGCTGAGCTGTTGCAGCGCTGATTATCCCTTCTGCGCTGAATTTCGCGAATTTCTCCATCGCCGTCTTCTTTTGTTCCGCTGCCGGGTGAACGTAGCGCATGGTCATCAGAATACTCGCATGTCCTAGTAACGAGCTCAAGGTCGGAAGATCCGTGCCAGCGTCGACCGCTCGCGTAGCAAAAGTGTGGCGTAAATCATAAAGCCGAAAATAGCGCTGGATCTTGGCTCGTTTCACGGCAGCACTATGCGCCTTCTTAACGCTTCCGACGGGTTTTTGATTATCGTGGCGTGATGGAAACAGGTACGGCGTCGCCCGTTTCACCGCTTTATTCACTCTCAGTTTGAGCAGGGATAAAACGTCGTCCGTCATTGGAATCGTCCTTCGTGCTGCTTTCGTCTTTCCGTAAGGATTGAAAATCGCCTTCTGTTTAAAGTCGAGGTTCTCGGCGCGCATCCGGAAAACCTCTTCGGGTCGCATACCGGTATCGAGGATGATCTTTGCGATGTCGTGCAAGGGTTGGCTCGTCTCGGTCAGGTACACAGCCTGCTCCTCGAAACTGATCACCCGCATAGAATCCAGCGGTTCCCGAAACATCGCGACTCCAACAACGGGATTCCGAACAGCGTAGCCGCTGCGCTCTGCCTGGTGAAATAGCAGCTTGCGCGTAGTAAGGGCTCGATTCACGGTCGCGCCTGCGACAGCACGATTCTTCGCCCACTGAATCCGCTCTTGCTTCCGCGCAAATTTGAAATCCTCGACCATCGCCCTCGTGATTTCATCGAGGTACTTGCCGCGGAAAAATCGCTTCAGCGTCTTGCAATTCAGCTCGTGGAGTTCGTGAGTTTTCGGTCTGTGGTGCTGCTTCGACCACTCGAGGAATTGCTTGGAAAATTCGTCAAACTTGGGCACCGGTTTAGGTTTTGTAAATCCCGCTCGCCGTTCTAGCAGATCCGTCCTACGCTTCGCCTCCGCACGCAATGCGGCTGTCTTGTTTCGAAAGCCGGACGATTCTTGAATCTTGCGGCCTTCGAATTCAAACACGTACCACCAAGTCTTGCCTCGGCGATACACAGACATTGCTTCGCTATCTCCGATTAGATGGGGCTTCGTCGGTGCGGACTATACGCTCCGCAAGCCAAGTGTCAAGGTCACTCTGCCGGTAGCGCACGCAGTTGCGGCTAATCTTCACGTACGGAATGCCTCGTCTCTGACTTCTCCACTGAGCCAGAGTCTCAACCGAAAGGCCCGTTATTTCCGCGACCGCTTCGGCCGTCAGAAGCTTCGACGACGAGGTTGATCGGAGCGATCCATTGTCTCGAGGGACCTGTGTGAATTGGATTCGATTCGCCATCATCTCAATGCCAGCATCAGCTCCGCGGCGCGTCTGTAGGTATCTACTAGCTCGAAGCAAAGCGCGTCAAAAGCCTCGTAGGGAATTCGGGCATCCCAAGCGCGAGAAATTCTATCCGGCAGCTCTTGCGTGAGCTTCTCGTACACGTTGGGCGAGTGCTCACGAACCCATGCGATCAGACCCTCGGGCGCGGCAGCTGCGTAGATTGCGTCCACCGCGAGATGCGCGCGCCACCCGTGAAATCCCCATACCTGCCCCAGTAACGAGATTCCTTCCGACTCTGCGGATTCGAGAGCGCGAGCGTCGGAGATGACGGAGACGATGGAGATGGATTTTGGAGAACTTTCTCCAGATCTCGACCCCAGAGCAGGGAATCAAGCAAGCTCACGGACATTCTCCTTGCGAACGGTTTGCCCAGATTCGTCTCCAACGTCTCCTTCGTCTCCATTCTTCGGCATTAAGCTGATGGTCCGTAGACCCCGGTGACCGTGCCATTCTTGGAAGTGGACGCCCAGCTCGATTTCGATCACCCGAGATACCGAAGTAAGCCGCCGTCCGAAAGATTGACAGGATCGCGGGAAAATGAACCCGTGCGACTCCGCGACGTCGCTGCACAATCGGAACAGGTCACGAATAGCCATGGCTTCAACAGGTCCCCTTTCGAGAAGGAGTCGAAGCGTATCCACAATTCCGTCACCCTCTGATGCGAACGCTGTCTGAGCCCCTTCCAGTTGGGCGAGCAGTTCAATCCAACCCGAGGATTTTCCGTGACGCGCGAACACTCGCTCGCCAAAGCTTGCGAAATCAGCCATTCGAAATCGCAAATGTTTCGCCGGGTGCCCAGGTAATGAATCGGAAATCTCCCCCGCGTGCACCAGCAAAGCACCCATGATTGACCCACGGCGGTTTTCCAAACCTGTGAAGATTTCAAACTCGGGCCTATAGTCCCTTGGCCGGTAAAAGTTAAACGGCAAGAGGCGCTCCGCGACGTCGGGTCGATTGAACTGGGGGTCTCGACTTGAAATCATGAGTACAGCGCGCGGGGAAAAGCTGACTTCTTCGTTGGTCGTATACAGCCGGCGCAGCTGGTAACGCTGGCCAGTTGCATAGCGGGCCAACGCGTCTGGTAAGAAAGGAATTCTTGAATCTGCGTTGTCGAGACCTACGATTACGCGGTTACATACTGCCGCGATGAACGCATCCTCGCGGTCACGCTGCAACCCCGTCACGTCAAATTCGGGCCCTACAAGAAGGCGTCCCACTAGGCGCATGGCGGTGGTCTTGCCCGAGCCCTGCGGACCCAGGAACGCAGGAATCATGCGCGTTCTTCGGAGCGGCGGAAAGAATTGCTGAATTAGGTAAATGAACATGAGCGTTCGGTGATCTTCTGCGGAAAGCGGAGAGTTCGCGAACGTGAATTGCGACAAAAACCATTCCAGTTCGTAGCCATCATGAGCGAAGTCCGGCACCCACGGTTTCGCGTGCGGATCGGCGAGAAATAGGAGGCCATCATCTCCGTTGTTTTGAAGCTTCCAATCTCGTCCCCGCTGATGGACCCAGACACCGCCGCCCCCGTCTGAAACGGCAAGAACACCTCGTTCACTATCGAAGTACGCGAATGTATGTACCTCCGTAAGTCGCGATTCTCTGTTCGCAGCCGCCTGCAACAGGTCCAGGGCAAAACGTAGAAAACTCTCCGATGCAGCTAACCCAGAGACTTGAGTCAGCAAGTGCCGAAAGGGAATTTGCTCGACGTCGTACAGCCGTCGCTCTTGCTTGTGGAAGAAAAATGCACGGCCGTCATTAGTTCTCAGAAAATCTCCCCGCGCAGTCAGCCACTCTCGAACCAAGCGGGCAATGTCGCGGCGCTTGTCGAAGGAGGCGGTTTCTCGACACAACGCTACCTCACGAATTGCAGCTGCAAGGTCGGCATTGCTCGTGAACCTGGAAATCATCGGAGAGGCAACTCGCGTGAGCTTAGCCAACTGCGGACTCGATTCACGACCTTACCGCCGACGATGCCGGCAAGGGTCTTTCCGCCTGTGGCTTCACGTCCAGACGAGAGTCTCGCGGCTGTTGAAACGACATCACGAATGCGGAGCGGTGCTTCTTCATCGCGAGAGGCGCCCGCGATGGCCACAACAAACTGGCTCGTATCCTCTTGCGACCATCCTGACCGAAGTAGAACTCCTGCCAGGGCGAGTGCGCCATCGTGTCGCGCGCCGACCGTCGGCCAATGACGCGCCAATATAGCTGCAGCTGCCAGTTTAGCGACGGCCTCGATCAGCGCCCCGTAATCGACATCAGCGGGCTCGCCTCTTCTTTCCCAGACAATCTCCTCGCCTGATTCGTGGACCGACGGCGGAACTACGGTTTGTCCTCCAGTCGAGCGCAGTTCGACCAAGGTACTACCGTCGACATCGCAGAATTTCTGCGTTTTTCCGGCAGACGAAACGCGATACCAACGATGAGAGTCACGCTTGCTTGTGCGTCCGTGAACCAGCGCCGTGGCGGGTAAAACCGAATCGGCAAGTATCAGCGCCTCGGGGCAGTCGAGATCAACGTCGACGAGCCCCCCGCTGGCGTCGCCCAATAAAAGGCCGATGTTGTCGTCGTCGCGGAAATACTTCCGTATCTGTTCCCGATCGACGCGGAGACTCGTCCAATCCTTGTGACGAGGCTGTTTCGAACGGGGCTTGACCGGTACAACTGCCCAGCCCCGGGACACATATGCCAACGCAGCTTCAGACGTGCATCGAGTGCCCTTCGCCAAGGTGTGCTCCGCGCCCAGTGCTTGTGGGCTAGCTCATGATTGCGAAATGGCTATGTCAGACACGTCGCTTCGATAGAGTGTGAAATGTTGATCAGAAACACAAAGGACATTCAGAAGACTAAAATTCCATCGCCGAGGGCGTTTGCAACTTAATCAGGGGAAATTACTTACGTTAGCTTGCTGGAAAAAGGCAAAATCCCGATGCAAGCACGAATCGAACGTCACTTTGACCTTCGAGGTAACCGCAGACCAAACTCCCTCCGTATCTTCGATAGGAACTCGTACAAGCGCTGCGTCAAGAGTAGGTTCTTGTCTTGAAATGGGCCAGCCCAGAGGCGGATCTGCATGCGTTCAAGGAAGGCTGGAACGGGAAATGGCAGACTGCGACTCTCGCTCAGGGCTCGTTCATTTTGGCTGTCCATTTCACGGCAAATGTCGAGGTCGCTCACGGCTGCCTCCAACCTGCCGCCGGACTCACGTCGAGAACGCGTTGGGTCGCCAAGCGCAAACATGAGTCGAGCAATCGATTTGTGAAGAGGATCTAGTCGTCTGGCTCTATCTCTGACGCCCGACAGGAGGCCCCTAAGATCGATGCGGCGATCCGCCTCGCTTAACCAATCCGAGCGATGCATCAAGAGAAGCTTCCAGAACGATTGACGCTCCGGCTCGCCAAAGGCCGGTTGCGCATGAGCGGGAACACCTGCGCGGTCGCACCACTTGCCCCAAACTTCCGGCCGGGTTAATAGCTCGCTGAAGCTAATAGCCTCCATCCAGATTGCAACGCGATCTCGGTCCTTGAGGACTCTCCGTCTCTTTCGCGCGAGCGCCGCGTGAGTGACGAGGTCCGTTAACTCACTGACAGCTTCTTCCACGGCTGTCTTGTATGTCCTCGCATGCTCAAATACCAGCCGCTCCGTCGCGAATCGGTCTAACGGAACGGGCTTGAGATGCCGATCCAGAAGTTCTATTTCACCAATACTCAACCTCGCGCGTCGTTGAAAGTTCTGGAGCACGTGTTGGCGCAGAAAGTAAAGTTCGCTGCTGCTGAGCCCTGAGGGTCCCGCCGTCGCGGAAGGAATCGGTCCTGCGAAAAGTTGATTACGCGCGTCAAGTGCACTTTCCCAATCTTTCTTGCGCTTGAGCTTATCGATAAGAATGTCTGCGTACTGAGGCGCGTCAGGCCGAGACGAAACTCGTTTCTTGTGCTTTGACTTCACGTAGCTTCTATGGTATCAGTGATATCTATGAAGCGTAAACCAATAGACTCCCGGCTGGTAGAAGGAAAGATCTTCTGGCAGATCATCATCGACCAGAACCTTCAACGAAAATTCAAAGCTCGTTGTGTCGAAGTTGGGAAGACGATGAGCGATCAAGTAGAAGAGTTAGTCCGCGCTTGGCTTAAGTGAAAAAGACGGGACGCGCCGGTGCTTCTAACACCGACACGCCCCTAACCGAGTGACCCGACTGGAGGCCACATGGCTCGTCAGATTTTACATGAAGAAGAATCACGCTCCCGCCTAGTTCGGACTGCGATCTACGCCCGAGTCTCTACTGCAAACAACGCCCAAGACCCGAAAATGCAGACGCGTGAGCTTCGCGAGTATTGCGAACATCGCGGCTGGAAGTTTGCCGGCGAGTACGTCGATGAGGGGATCTCTGGCACAAAAGACAGCCGACCTGAACTCAATAAGCTCATGGCAGATGCCCATCGGCGCCGCTTCGACGCGGTGGTCGTTTGGGGGTTCGACCGCTTCGCACGATCTGTCTCGCACTTGTTGCGAGCACTTGAAACTTTCAAGGCTCTCGGCATCGAATTCGTATCACTCTCTGAACAAGTTGACACAAGCACTCCGACCGGCAAGATGGTTTTCACTGTTCTTGGTGCAGTGGCCGAACTAGAGCGCAGTCTGATCGCGGAGCGTGTAAAAGCTGGCCTCCGGAACGCCCGGGCCAAAGGAAAGCGCCTGGGAAGGCCGCGTGTAGTCGTGGATGCCGCGAGGATTGCCACCCTGCGCGCACACGGGCGTTCGTGGCGCGAAATTACAGCTGAGATGGCAATCAGCAAGGGATCGGCGCAACGGGCGTTTTGTGGCTTGCCCAAAAACGTATGAGCGTCTTCCAGCTAATTCGACAGTCGCATCGCGGCGTGGCTTGTGAGAAGCACTCTCAACGATCCGTGCAGAATCCCCTAACGGCTAATACGTTTTATCATGTCGGCGCCTGCACAACGACACGGGAGCTCTCACTCTTCCGTCGCACCGTGAAGTTAATATCAAACGCGAGTTCGTTCTCGGGGAAAAGCAACTCGAATCCGACCGACACTTGATCTGCCTGTTCTTCGCGTACCGGGTAAAGCAGAAGAATTCCACGATGGTCATTCCGCATTTGCTTTGTTGCTCCATTCGGCATGAAGGGTTGGGAATTTTCGGGTGTTGCTATTCCAGCCAGGAAGCCCGAGATGGTGCGATGCGCTGATTCGCCAAACACTTGAAAACTACGCCCCGCTATGCGGTGGCGTTCCTTGACGGCCAGATCGCCGACACCCTTTAACTTTAATAGGGGACCGAATGAGGACTTGCGCTGTGGAGCAAGAATGATCCAAGAGCTGATGCCATGCTTCTCTCTCTCCAAGAATTCGACTTGAAGTGCAATGTCAGTGGGGCGATCCGGATATTTGTAATCTGCTTCAAGCCACCGGTAGGCGTTCAGAAAAGCGATAACTTGCTCACTATTCGCCTCCCAAACGAGATTATCAGCATTTATTTTAGCCGCGTCGCCTGAAGTTCCCCCGAGCATTATCCGTCCTAAGGGCCTTGCTGCCACAAGGAGGCGACGCACGGTGTCGATGTTCTCCTCCATGATTTTAGGAGTTGTCGGGGCGAGCGTCGGCATTGACCACTGGCCGCCGAAATTCTTACTTGCGAGGACCGCATTAAACATTTTGTTCCGTGCCGTCGGTGGCAGATTGCCACAGACGGAGATTAGAGGAGGAATTTCTTTCGGAGTGACTCGCTTCTCGCCCGCCTTGCGAACATACCGTTTGATTTCCTCTCGGAAGCGCTCTTCCATGCGGCATACCTCCTTGAAGAGCGACACCAGATCCGTCGCCCCGCTCTTTCCTTCTCTCACGCCAAGAAAGACACGGACGAGGTCCTGATATCCTGGTCGAAAGCCGAACCAGCGGCCCATCTGCATGAGGGTGTCGGCGGTCCCGGCAACGCGGCGGTAGTAGCTTACGGTGAGACCTTCAATCGTGTATCCACGAGAAAGTTTGTTGCCACCGACAACAATTTTCCAGAACGGCGCAGTGCTGAAATCAGGTGCTGCGGCGGTGTCGCTGTTGACTACCAAGAAGATTCGTTGCCCTTTCTCGATGCGCTTGATCGCCTCCGACAGGTGAGGGATAAGTTGGGCAAACTCTTTCGGCACGATTTCTTGCCCCTTTGCCCGGCAGACCTTCACGTAGTCTTCGTCCCACAATTTCACTAAATCGTCCAGTCCCTTCGGGCTATTAAATGCGCACTGGTCCCAGAGTTCTTGCAGGCGATCCGCCAGCGAAGCTTGTTCTCCTTTGAGCTGCGAGGTGTGAATCAGCATTGTATGGTGCCTAAAATGCTCCTCCCTGTAGCGTCGGGCGTCCTTTGCGTGTCGGTAGAGCTTCAGGCCGCCTGAAAGTACGTAGCTTCGCAGGGCTTTCTTCAGGTCTTCATCGTCCTCTCCAGACTGCGTTTCTACTCTTCGGATAAACGCGACTTCAGATTGAGAATAATCGTCTTTCTGCAGATCAGCATAATCCGTAGTTGGATCAAAAAAGTCTGATACTCCCATGTATCCCCGCGGCCGGTTGAGGGACACTATGAAATCCCTTGGGAATAGGTCTTCCGGATCGTCGGCGTTCACGAGCGCGTTCGCGTAGGGCGTAGCTGTGTAACCAACGTACTGGCCCCGTGGAAAAAGTTTGAGAAGTTCAACGATGCGAAGGTTCGTCCTTGACCGCTCACTGCCCTCTGCCACGATCCGCCTTGGATCAACGGTATTCAGCCCCGCTTGATCGGACTCGTCATCGATGATGAGAGTCGGGAGGTCTCTAAGGCGGGTGCGCAGGAGTTTCAAGTCCTTGACGAGATTGCCGAGGATTCCACTATGCTTTTTTACCACGAGAAGCTTGACAGGCAGAGCGTGCAGGTTAGTCGAGTCATAAATTGGCAGTGCCTTGTTGCGCTTTTCAAATTCGAGATTATCAATGGCCGCCTTGAGTCGCCGGAAATCGATGTCGGGACGCGTCAGCCGCTGCCATGTATAGTGGCCAAGCTCGACCGGGTCGGTGCCGTGCTCAAGAAAATCAACCCAATCGGGCGGCGGTTGAAGCGTGTAGGCCTCATCGTTCTTCAACAATTCCTTGCCAAGCAGTTCCTTGTCGAATCGTCGCTGCGTTTGGTTTCGCAGGATGTTCCACGTTCCCGCAAGAACAATGATCAGCCGGTAGCCTGCGTCTGCTGCACGTGCGACAACACCCGCAAAATTGGCGGTCTTCCCGCTTTGTACGTAGCCCATTACGAGCCCGCGCGACGCATAACTAGCTTTCGACTCCGGATTTGCTAACAATTCGACAACGGCTCGGGTACTGTTATCCATGTCAAGGAGCGAGGCTTCGTCCCATCTGCGTCGCTCCCTCAGGTAACGGATATACTTGCTCCAGTAATAGTCACGAACTCCTAGCCTTGGCACATACCAATCAGTGTGCTCTTCAGCGATTACAAGCGGTTCTTCGAGCTGATAAAACGGAAGCACCGCGTTGATGCGACTCTCGAGGTCGAGCCCCGACTTCAGCAGTTCATGAATCCGCTTTCTTCGGTCCACGGTGTTGCGGGCAGTCTCGCCCGTCCATCTTGCATCTTTGGCATTGTCCCAAGATCGCAGCAGGTTCGAAAAAAGCAGTCTGGCCGGATTATTAGGGTCTGCAGAGAGAAATAAATCCAGTATATCGTCGATTTCTGCGCGAGTGGCTTTCTCGAAGTCAGGCCCGGGTTGCTCGAGATAAGCCCGTAAATTCCGGGGCCCGCCGGCGGCCATTGCCCCAAGCGCCATTTCAATTCGTTCAGTGAGTTTATCCATAGGATCGAGCCTTTGTCCGAACTCAGCTCGGAACAATTGCTGAGAATCCGGCCGTGCCATCCTCGCATTCCAGACCTTCAACGCTCACGTCATATTGGAGCGATTCAATCCGGGACGCGAGTTGCCCGAGAGCGCCCTGGATGCTCGGACGGGTAAGAGCGGGGAAGTTTTTGTCGACACGAACAAGTCCCATGGGACGACGCATCGCGAAACGACGTAGATAGTGTTCGCTATCCGCTTGGCGGAAACCACACGATTCCAATGCGGCGGTGAACTGCTTTAGCCTAGCCGTCACCGGACCAAATCGGCCACGCAGTTGTTCTATCTTCTCCGACAGAGAGAAGCCATCATCGGCGCCAGCTGGTCCTAACAATACAGAAATCAGATAAAGCGAGCACCCTTTCGCGGGCACGAGTTGTTCCATGCCATGAATGGTGTGAATTCGGTGAGGAGATACGGTCGTTTTGACCTCAAACTCGCGCTTTTGAAGTCGAAAATCATGAGGCTCCCCCATTGGACCAAGCCATGCGTCCAGAGCGACCACGCCTCCAGTTCCTACGAGGCGCTCCAAGAAGAGAAGTTCGCCGAGAAGACCGAGCTGGCGCTCCGGTCCAAGCAGTAACTTCTCTTCGAGCAAGTCGGCGAAGCACTGAAATTCCAGCCCGGCCGCGTCAACTGGCTCGCGTTGCTCTACGATTACCCTCTCGGCCACCGCAACAGCGAAGTGATAGAATTGGCGCTGAAGAGATGCCGCGGACGTCGCAATCTCGAGCAGAGTGCGCCCCTTCTGCTTAAAGACCTGCGTCGTAATGAACGTCATCTTTGACAGCTCCGGAGGGACCGCAGTACCCGGGGCTGTCTCAAGCCAGATTCCAACGCGGTTTAGAACTCCATCGCCGAAGACTTCAATGTAGGGCGAATTCGTCACGCGGTGGACTCTCTGTTGTCCACGTATGAAAACTGTCGACCTGAAGTTTTCCCATGAGAGATGATGCGGAGTACTCATCAGGAATACCTTTCGTATCTCACGGCCTTAACTAGGATACGGTTCACCTGTTCGAGCTTTTCGCGGATTTTCGGTCCCAGCCTCTCCGAACTGAGAGCATCGTCAAGAAGAAGAAAAAGTAGGCACTTCACAACCGGTGCGTCAGCTGAGGAGGCAGGTAGGCCGTGCAGAAGTCGCCTCCGATAGGCCCGATTGAGATACAAAAGACCGTTGTCACGGTCAATCTCAAAGAATGACTCCTTGTCCAAGTCTTCCCATTTGATCCTCAGATCCCGGTGTTTGGCAGTGGCCTTTATCCGCAATTCATGGTGCAGGAATTCCTTCAATTCGGAAGGTAATCCAAGCGAAGGGATAAGTGGCAGTTCTGCCTCTGTTATTTGCCTTGTGCGGTAGGTTTCATCAGCAATCGACAGATACTTCTTAAAGTCTACACCAAAAGTCGTCTTTGCCTGCTGGATCGAGCTGACCAGAGCCCGCGGCAACTGGATTTCAACTTTCTTGACGTCGAGACTCACCTCCACATCGAAATCAGGAGCCATATTGATTTCCACTCGCGCGAGTGAGGAATGAGGTTCGGCTTCCCGGATGCCGTTCCATCCGCCACCCTGAATCAGGCGATGGTTTCGATAGAAGTAGAAACCCTGGCGACTGTTCGCACCCCCCGGAAGCTTGTATCCCGGGGCTTCGGAATTCGGTGGCCAGATATGCGCTTGGACAGACATCCGGTTGCGGCAATCGCCGTCGAGGAACATCTTAGCTGGGAAACCCTTCTGGCCGCTGCGCTCGTATCCGAATGGATCCAGAGGGTCGAGATCGATGGGTATGCCGGGTTTGCCGAATTTGCGGTCAAAGATGTCGAGTTTGATCTTCACCTTTCGCGGGCGGCCCGACAGGAATCGGTGGAAAGCAAGGGACAAGTAATTTTCAAGTCGGCGCATCAATTTTTGCGCGTGTTCTTCCGGATTGGCATGGTTCTGCCCCACCCTGTAAAGCCGAGACCACCACACCACGGTCCCGGATGGTTTGAGCCTTCGGTCTGGCATGACCTTGGCAAGCAGCTGTTTGCACTCGCTCGTATCGAAAACAGTACAAACAAATCCTGCGGCAATTCCATGTTCAAGCCACGCGCGTCCCGAAAGCTCGTTGTCCTTGGCCGTCAAAACGCGCACTTCTTTGGCTTGACTGAGAGACGCCAGCTTTAATCCCAAGCCGAATTTGCCTAGCCGGTCGATCTCCCGAGAGACATCAGCGCCAAACCGCATGGCCTCCTTCAGGATCTTGCCACTCATGCCACAACCGTCATCCCAAATTGCAAGGTCGAGCTGGCCGTCGCGTTTGGTTATCAGACGCACGACTACATTTTTCGCATTGGCGTCTATCGAGTTGTCGATGACATCCGCTACAGCGATCTCAAAACTGTAGCCAATTGAACGCATCGCCACATCGAGCTTGCGGTAATTTGGTGGGATACGCTCCGTAGTACTCATATTGGTGTGATCAACTTAGTCATATTCGGTACCAAGATACGAAAGTGGTGTTGGCCCCCGGTCGAACGCGACCCAGGAGTCTCTCAAGCACAGGACACGCGTCAGTCGCGAAAGAAGCGGCACCCTGCAGTCCGAATCAGCCCAAGCTCTCTGCAGCGTTTGAGTCTTGAAGCTCAGTTACACGACTGAAGGAATCGAATTGGTCAGACAGGCTGCGGTAGACCATTTCAATCTCGTCAGAATAATTCCACTCCTTGCCCGCATAAAAAATCTTGCGCACGCCAGCTGCCTTTGCGATCACCAAGCATTGGAGACACGGGCGCAAATTCACATACATTACGCAATCCCTTGTACTCATTCCCTGCCTTGCAGCATCGGAGATCGCGCTCTGTTCCGCATGGAGGCAAATGCAAGTTTCGTATCCGCTGCCGGTATCTCCACCAGCGATACATCGAGGACACCCTGCTTCGCCACAGTTCCGATGTCTCTCAGAGACACCGTTCCAGCCACTGGTGATGACTTGTCCATTCCTGACGATTACCGCCCCGACAGCGCGACGAATGCAGTTTGATTTTCGCGCGATAGCATTTGCCATTGCCATGAATGCGTTGTCGTCTTCGGATCGCATTTGGTTACTGTTTGCCTTTGGGGACACTATCTTGGCCCGATTTGTCTGGCGCGCCGCGTTCTAGTACTTCGACTTGATCAGAAAGCGTTTTCAGTCGGCTCTCGTAACGTTCGTCAATTTTTTTCTCGATCATTTGTTGCAACTCAAGCTCTCGTTGGTCTCGTTTTACGAGGTATTTGTCCGTAAACGAAGCTCCTAGCGGCGCGAAAATCGCCAACAGCGCGAGAAGAACCGCCGCCAAAGTCGCCCAGATCAGCAGTGCGTTTTTAAATGAGCCAAATGCGGTTGCTGCGGCCTTTGCTGCTGTCCCTTCCATATTTAGAAAGGTCGGGGCCATGTATGCCTTCACTTCATCTTTGACGCGCGAAATGTATTGCTTCCGATCACACTTCAGCGATTGAGCGGCCTTAGGTGACACTGGACAACGGTGGAAACTGATCCGAAGGAATGGCGATCCAGATTTCACCTCGAATCCCTCTCGACCAAAATTAATCAGAGTGCTCGAGATCGGACCCTGAAAGCCGGGGTCGATGACGCCGATATTCAAAGCTAGGATACCTTGTCTACAGAGTTCGTTTTTTAAGAGCGCATGTCCAGTGATATTGTCCGGCAGTTTCAACAACTCCTTCGAGACGACCCGGACTGTGCCGCCTGGCGGAAGGAGGTATTCGGAGCCGACAGAGGCAGTGCCGGCTGGGATGATCTCTCCGATTGAAAGATCGTATGTAGATGCGCGATAGAGATCTTCGTTGGCGCAATTTTCCACCAGCGCATGCGACTTGATCTCCTCGCCGGATAAAAGACTGTGTGATTGTGTGGCCATGCTGCATTTTTGCAGAACTAGATATGATTGGGTACTTTTTCTGATACGTGGCGCTCTCGGCATCAACACCTGCCCAGCTGGCACCATGATGCGCATGGCACGTAACTTGCTGTAAAGATAAAAGAGTATCGGCTCAGAGGCGAAGAAATATAGAAAGATTGACAACGATGCGAGAATTTGGCAAAATGCAAAAAACATTCCCCATGTCGATATCGCTCAATATTCTGTCTCGCGACGAAATCACAAGGCTTATAGAGGCCGTACCATTGTCGCGTGAGCAGATCTCACGTGAATTAGGTTGCCATCTGTCGACACTCTACCGCTGGGAGAGCGGCAAAAGCATTCCAAAACTTCCAGCCGTTAAATTATTGCGTCAACTAGCCCAAATCGGAAATCGAAATTCCCGTTCCGGCGCCAAATTCACGTTTGTCGACCTCTTCGCAGGCATAGGGGGAATGCGACTCGGGGTTGAGGATGCGGGCGGACGATGCATCTTCAGCTGTGAATGGGATCGCTACGCGAGGATCACCTACCAAGAGAACTTTCAGGATGGTCCTGACCATCCTTATGCCATGAATGTCTGGGAAGTGCCGATCGAGACGATCCCTAAACACGACCTCTTGGTTGCCGGATTTCCGTGTCAGCCGTTTTCGATTGCCGGTGTTTCCAAAAAGAACGCATTGGGCAGGCCCCATGGATTCGATGATCAGGAACAAGGAAATCTTTTTTTCAGAATCGCGGAAATTCTTGACTACCACCGGCCACCAGCGTTTCTTCTGGAAAACGTAAAGAACCTGAAGACGCACGACAAAGGAAGAACGTTCGGAACTATCATGAAAATCCTTTGCGACGATCTCGGTTACAAGGTGCAGACGCGGATCGTTGATGCAGCGGCATTTGTACCGCAACATCGGGAGCGAATATTCATCGCGGGCTTTCGCGAGGGTACTGGGTTTGATTTCGCCAAACTCAGGATTCCCGATGCGAAGCTCGGTCCCCGCCTGGGATCCATATTACATCCGGAGGACGGAGGCGAACCTGAAGAACCTCCGTTTACGATAGGACCCGAAGCTCAGGTCGCTGAAAAATATATCCTCTCAAATCATCTCTGGTCATACCTCAAGAAATACGCGGCAAAGCATCGTGCGATGGGAAACGGATTCGGATATGGTCTCGTGCGGACGGACGATATCGCAAGGACACTGTCGGCCCGGTACTACAAGGATGGTTCGGAGATATTGATTGACCGCGGCAAGGGAAAATCTCCAAGGCGTCTAACGCCAAGGGAGTGCGCCCGGCTGATGGGATTCGACCGTCCACGGAAGCCGTTCCAGATTCCTGTCTCGGATACGCGGGCCTACAAGCAGTTTGGCAATGCAGTCGTCGTGCCTGTTGTTCAAAGCATCGCGAAATTCATGGCGCCGTACATTCTTGAGTCAATGCGCGGACGCCAGTTGGAATTTGGACTTGCAATGGCCGCAAATGGCTGACGTCGTCTCCAAAGCCGTACGCAGCAGGATGATGGCTGGGATTCGTGGAAAGGATACGCGTCCAGAGATGATTGTACGGCGTGCATTGCATGCCTTGGGGTTTCGGTACAGACTTCACAGTCGGGAACTTCCTGGAAGGCCAGATCTTGCATTGCCCCGCTATCGCTCTGTGATCTTTGTGCATGGATGTTTCTGGCATGGACACAGGTGTCATCTCTTCCGTTGGCCATCGACGAGAACCGAGTTCTGGCGAGCGAAAATCAAGCGGAACCAGCTTGTTGACAGGCGCTCGCTACGAAGGCTAAAGCAAGATGGCTGGAGGGTTCTTACGATCTGGGAGTGCGCCCTCAAGGGACGAAAAAAGCTCTCCCTAGAGAAGGTGGCCAGCACGTCCGCGAAGTGGTTGCGGAAGGGCAGCAGGGAGCGGGTGATCAGCGGAGCTCGGGTGAACCGGTAAAATGAGGTCCGCAATCCTTTCCGAGTATTTTACAGCGGTCGCCGTAAAACGGCTGAGTGCCGTCGAGACCCAGCCCCAGACATCGAACCAACATGAGTTCAATGGTGTAAACGAACTGAAGAAGATCTTCGGTGAAGCAAGACACAAGTTTCCCGCGACTTTCAGTTATCTCGGAGAAGCCGACGAGGTTTCGGAAGATGGATTCGTAACCTGGTACGACGCTAGAGAGCAGCACCCCACCCGTTCGGAATACCGGCTCTACTACAACACGACTGCTGCTTCCGGCAGATTGTCGGCCGGAGATCTCCTGGTCATAGCGCGAACGACGACGGGACGGATGCTCGTGATAACCGCGGATGGTGGCAGCACAACCGAGAACCAGATTCTCTGGCTTTTCGGGCTGTCTTCCCCTGAGGGCAACTTCCAGGTGCGGGACTTGAGCGGCGACAAGGAACGGATCGGCCTGATAAAGGGCATGATTCTCGAAAGCGTTGGAATCGAAATCGAGGAAGAGAATGTCTCGCTGCTGGAGCACCTACTGCAGAAATACGGCGAAGTGTTTCCCTTGACAGCGGAGTTCTCCCGGTTCGCGCGCGAATCGAGCAAAGACGCCGGAGAACTTGAGGATCCG
The DNA here is from genome assembly GCA_964407505.1 of uncultured Acidobacteriaceae bacterium. Taxonomy (GTDB): domain Bacteria; phylum Acidobacteriota; class Terriglobia; order Terriglobales; family Acidobacteriaceae; genus Sulfotelmatobacter. The sequence goes on from CAYOVU010000320.1 coordinate 16,095, forward strand.
GACGGAGCCCTGATGACATGGATGGAACAGGAAGAGATCCTGTTCCGGACGCTGGAGCGGCACATCGTATCATTGCGACTGAAGGAGGGTTTTGGAAGGGATTCGCCCGATGTGGATGCATTCATCAACTTTTCCTTGAGTGTCCAAAACCGTCGCAAATCTCGTGTTGGCTACGCGCTCGAGAACCACATCGAATACATAATTAAAAAGCATGAGATCCGCTATGCACGCGGGAAAGAAACCGAGAATCATTCTCGGCCCGATTTCCTGTTCCCGGGAATCAAGGAATACCACGACACGGGGTTTCCGACAGAGCGGCTGAGTTTTCTCGGCGTGAAATCCACGTGCAAGGACAGATGGCGCCAGGTGCTGGCAGAAGCGGCAAGAATAGAGAGAAAGCACCTTTTGACCTTGGAGGCTGGAATCAGTGAGAGCCAGACTACACAAATGCGATCTAACCTGCTGGTTTTGGTAGTTCCTTTTCCGATCCAGGCTTCGTTCAGCGCCCAACAGCGCGAATGGTTGGTTTCGGTGAAGGATTTCTTGAGTGTGGTGAGCGACAGACAGGCAACAAAATGACGTGCCAATTGACACCAAGACGACCGCGATTGAATCGTGTGATTAGTTGCCTTATAACAGTCTGGATCACAAGTACCTTGATTTTTGGCGCGCGAGCCGAATCGCGATACCGCGAACCAATAACGCCCCAAGGTGGCGCGAAGTACGACTTCCTTCGGTAACATTTCGGAGCCGGACTGCCCTTCAGACACGGTGGACCGGAAAGCTTGGGCTGCCCAATAACCCTTCTTCGGCTACATCCGCAAGTGGTTGATTTCACGTGGCGGAAGTTTGCAGGGCTCCCTGCCCACAAACATGTGATTTTCAGACAGTGCAACTCCCAGGTACAAAATAGGATATCTTCCCCACCAACCCGTATTGCGGGTGCAACTGAACGTGTTTTTTGAGTTGAACTGCGTTAACAAGCTATGATCCTCCTCGCTCCACTGCTTGCAGAAACTTCCACTGCCATAGTCGATCTCGCAAAATTCTGACGACGCCGCAACAATTTCTCTGAAGGGAAGTGCCCCCGTTTTGCGTTCTTCTCGAATGTAGCGACTTGGATTGACCTAGCCTCTCGGAGCCCTAAGGGAGCGTAAATATGGTGGATCTACCAATAAAAGACTTACTCGTCGGGTTTTCTGCAGGATTTTGCATCCAACAACTTCTCGAAATAGTTGATCCACTGGCTTCGATGATCTTGAAGAGCGACGCGTTAAAAAAATCAGTTCTCGGCTTGGTCTCTTTGGCACTGGGGCTCTTGATTGCCAAAGTGGGTCAGATCCAGCTGTTTCACGTTCTCGGCGCGACATCGTTCCCGCCGACGCTCGATACTTTCCTGACTGCCGTGTTTATCAGTGCGGGAACGGAAGGGTTCAACTCCGTATTGAAGTTTGCAAATTACAAGAAGGAAGAAGCCAAAGCCTCGGCAGCCGACCAAAAGTCAAAGCTAACGCCGAAACAGATCTCTTCCGTGAATTTCCAGGCGGCCGGTTCCAATTGAAGTCTCACGATCAACTTTTCACTTTGGAGGTGCAAATTGCGAAATCAAGCTAAGAAATTCGGGACAGCGACTACAAACGCGATCACGTCCCCGAACATGTGTTTACTCACTCCGACTCCGAATCCTAGCGTGTTCAACGCCAGTCCCGGCACGTTAACCGTGGAAATTGTCCCGAAAACTGGCAACGTCGCTTTCGTGCCTCCGAATTGTGACGTCACCGACGGGTCGGCTCACTCCGTCAATCCGACAAAAACTCCCACGACCGTGTCCTTTAAGGTAGTCGCTGGACAAAGTTACCACCTTCGGCTTTTATTTGACATTTTTCCGCTGAGCTCGACAGGCACGCTCCAGGAACAATGCAGTGGCAACACAGCGATCGATCAGATCACGCAACTGAGTAATCCTGAAGTTTACACGATCGTAGCTTAAATCAAGACGGAGAGACTCTATGCGATCGACAACGCTTTTCATTGTCTTTGTCCTTAGCCTTCTGGCTAATCCTCTGGTTTCACGTGCGCAAAATTCAGGAACACCCACCTGTGAGAGCACTCTAGTCGGAATCTCGCAAAACTCTGATCTGAATCAGCGAAAGAATGATCTTAAGAAGCTCTTGGACGTTAACCTTCGCGCACCGTGCGTGGTAGAACTTTTGATTCTTCCAAACGCTTCCCAAGCGACCCGGCTGATACTGTGGAATATATTTAAAGGGTCCACCGAAAACCTTCAACAAGCCGGTGCTACAGCCAGTGGAACCAGCGGGAGCACCAACCTAATTTCGAAGAATTTCACGTCCCACATCTTGTCCTTCGCTAGCGAATACGGGGCTATCACAGAATCCACAAGCGGCCAGACAACTACCGCAGCGGGAACACTAGATGGCGTACCGCTCGCTCTCGAGGGCCACACGCAGGGTCTCTTTGCCGAGTGCGGCGCAAATCTCGTATCGGGTTCCACATGCTTGCCATCGAAGTGGTTTAATTCCCTCGGCCGCATTTCCTACAGCGTCTCGCTGGATTCAACGCCAGGCTCTCAATTGTCAGGGACAACAGTCGGAGCACCTCAAGGCAACGCTCAGGAGGTCAATGTCAACACGACGGGGACCCCGATCCGGGTTAGTCAGATTACCGTCAAGGTCGTCTTGATCCAGCCTCCGTCCACGTTCGACAATTTCACCAAAGCATTGCAACAGCTGAGCCAACAAAAAAGCTCCGCGAGCACGTCGCCCACCGCTTCTTCCTCCGTTACAGATCCGGGCAAGACTCTACAGGAAGCGCAGGATACTTTGATCGGTTACCAGAACGGAGCACAGAACTATACTTCCTGGATCGATGGAGCAACGGATTCGCTCGTGAAGGCCGGGCCCGCGCAAATCGTTGGAGAATGGCGCAAACTGAGCAGCCAGCTTGCGGCTGTACTCGAGCAGGGCGGTCCCGATAAAAAGGGACCCACGGACGACCAGCTGATGCAGGCAGCGCTAACCTTCGCGTCCGCTTTCGCCGGCTACGCAGCCGCAGAGCGCATGTTCTATAACACACAGCAAGTTCCCAAACCGGTCCTCTCCTTGGCCTATAACCTCAACCGGCCTTCCAACCAGCCATCAAATTCCGTCTTTCAATTGATCTACGGCCAAAAAATAGGAGCCAAGTGGACGCTAACCGGCAACGCGGCGGTTTCGATCTATAATTCTGCTCCTTCGAGCTCAATTCCCGGGGCAAGCTATCTCCGGGATGTGCAAGCGGGAGTTGAGGTAGATCGGGATTTAGGAACTTTGTGGCTTCTTGGGCCTGCTACTGCCTGTGGGACGTATTATTTTCAATACCAGAGCAGCCCCGCCATTCTCAATGTAAATCCTTCGCAGCCAAACAACGGAATCACGATCACTGGACTTCCCTCTAATGCGACTCAAATCTTCGCCCAAAAGGGCAGCATCAACGTCGCACAGGTGAAGCTCGCCTTAGGTTCAACGAAATCCAATTGGAAATTCCCTGTCGCCGTGTCTTGGTCCAATCGAACAGAGCTCATTACGAAATCAACTTGGCGGGCGCAGATCGGAATTACCTATGATTTCGATTCCCTCCTTGCTGGAACGAGTAAGTCCGCGCAATAAATAGCGTACAGGTTTGGATCAGGTCGCCTTATCTGCGAGGACGGCCCGAGCTCCATTCTTTGGTCCAGTGCCGGAACTGCTCTAGGTTCAGTTCCCGAAGAGTCATCGTTGACTAAGTAGCACCCGATTAACAAACTGTTCGTCGTAGGGAGCCACGAGCACTTTGATGGAGCGGAGTCGGTCGGGGACTCCTTTCAAGAAGATCACAATCGGTCAAGCGTGTGGTGAATCCGAAAGAGAGTCTCTCACTGCTGGAATCGCAGAACCGATTTTCATCGGAGTCTTGCGCGCTCCTACAGCATTTCTTGCAGCGTACCGACGCTCGCTTGCGCCCATTGCCAGCGTAGAGGCGGCATTTGTCACAGCCCGGGTATCATTCATGGCCTGATATCGCGTCGATGGCATGTCGGGACTTTCGGAGCTGCGAAATGGCCGCGCGAGGCGGCCATCGTTGACTGGTAACTAGCATAGTCATGGGGCCCACACCTGAATCGAACGAAAGAAGGTCTGTCAGAACGAAGTCGCACGCTAATGCGCGCTACACAAGACGATCTCGATGGCCAAGCACAGCGGGAATGAGGAACGTTCGCTTTTATAGGCGAAAGTTTTACCGTACCTTCCTAAGAAGTTACCTTGCCGTTACTTTACCAGCGATGATGTAGAATCGAGCGACTTGGAGGGACATTACTTGTTGGATTACTCCTCCGTTTCGTCCGAGGAGCTTGTGCTCGCGTGCTTAAGCGCGCGGAATCAGGCTGCCTGGTATGAGTTCGTCCGCCGCTTTCAGCCTCTGATCGCCTCCGTCGCATTCAGAACCGCCCGCCAGTTTGGAGAGTCCTCGCCCGCAGTCATCGACGACCTTGTACAGGACACTTTTCTGAAACTCTGCAATGATGACGCGCGGCTGCTCCGAAATTTCATCCCGGCTCACAAAGACTCGATCTTCGGCTTCATCAAGGTCGTCACCGCAAATCTGGTGTATGACCATTTCAAAGCTCTAAACTCGCTCAAAAGAGGCCACGAAGTAGGAACCGATGGGACAGAACTGGAAGCTGCCCGAGAAAGTTCCCGGCCTCTGGTACCAAGCGCTGTGGAAAGAAGCGAGCTTCAGGTGTTGCTCAGTCAGATCGACCAATGCCTTAAATCGTTCGATCACACGCCGACATCTGCGCGCGATCGCCGAATATTCTGGCTTTATTACCGAACAGGTCTCTCAGCGTCCGCAATCTCGTCACTTCCCGGCATCCACCTGACCGTGAAAGGAATCGAGAGCAGTCTGATGCGAATGACGAGGCTCATTCGGCAGAAACTGGTCCGAGTTGAGCCGACCGGTAGTGCATCGGTGCCGGGCGTAAAAGGGGTTCAGTCTCCGGAGCCGTTCTAGTGAGGAGAATCGGAATTGAATGAGAATCATAAGCATCTGACTCCGGATGCGATCGACTCGCTTCTTGAAGCTCAAGGTCTGGGGCTGAACGCGCGAGATTCTGTAGCCGAATCGCGTCTGGAACTCGGCGATTTTGGACGGTGCGACTACTGTCAGGAACGAGTGCGTGCGGCAGCGGCCGCGAACCAGGCGCTACGGAATCTCGCTCTGACCGCAGAACCGATTCCTGGAGAGAAGTGTCCCGATAGTGATGAATTGTGGGCGTTCGTCGTCGGGGATCTCGATGTGCGGAGAATTGACTTGCTTGCTGCGCACCTCAATCGATGCGACGGATGCTCTGCCACGGTCCGACGCCTCGCCGAAGTGTTCGTCTCCGATCCGAGTCCAGAAGAATCTGCGATGGTGGCCGGCTTGAATAGTTCGACGAAAGCGTGGCACGAAAGGCTTGCCCGCGAAATCGCCGCATCGCAGTCGGAGCAGACGACTAGGCGCCGTACGAATCAGCAAGAGATTCGTCCGAGGCGAGTTCGCTTAATCGCCGTTTTCGCGGGCGTGGCGGCTATCATCGCCATCTTGGCGATTTGTGCGGCGACCTATGTTTCGCTACGCAAACCTTCGGTCGAGAAGTTATTGGCGGCAGCCTATGCTGAGCAAAGACCATTCGAGCCGAGGCTCAGCATCGCCGGCTATGCTCCCTTCCAAGCCAATCGGGGCACGGCGGAAACCGGTTCAGCAGCTTCGACCTCGCTGATCGATGCCAACTCGAGACTGGCACATGAGTTCGGCAGCCATGCAAACGAGGCGCCGTGGGTGGCGGCCAAAGGCCGGGCAGCACTTCTCGGAGGAGCATACGACGAGGCAATTCGCAATCTGCAGGCTGCGCTCGTTCTCGATCCGAACTCAGTTCCCGTTCGTACGGATCTCGCGACCGCCTATACGCAGAGAGCCGTGACTAAATCCCAACCATGGGACAACGGCGAAGCGGCGGAGATCCTCTCTGGAATTCTCAAGGATCACCCTACGGATCTGGTCGCAACTTTCAATCTCGCGCTCGTTCTCGAACGCGAGAACCTGTTCAACGAAGCAGCACTACGGTGGGGCACGTATCTCGAGTTAGATCCATCGAGCCCCTGGGCCAAGGAGGCGCAGCAACACCTTAACGAAGACCGGCAGAAAATTCACGAGATCGGTGAAGAACGCCGCATCCTCGATCCATCCGGGTTCGCGGACTTGTCATTCCGGAGTGCCATAGCGGCAGATATTGAGCGGCGGCCGGAAGACTATCTGGACGCCGCCATTGTCAGCTGGTTACCAGCCGCTTTCCCCATCGACGGAATAAAGAGCATGTCTGCTCAAAGGTACGCTGGTGCAGCGGTGCTTTTGGCAAGGAACCTTTCAGGCGAGCACCGGGACCGTTGGCTCGTTGATCTTCTGGACCATGAGTCATCGCCTCCCTTCAATTCAGCGATAGCGAAACTATCGCAGGCTGTGCGCGCCGACCAGGAGGGAGACTATGCCACCGCCGCAAAAGCCGCCGAGATTTCCGCCAACCGGTTCGAGCAGAGCCTTAGCGTCGCCGGGTACAGTCGGGCGCGCCTCGAACAGATCTATGCTCTGCGGCTGGCTCATGACGCAGCTGGTTGTAGTCCCCTGAGTAGGAAACTCGTTGATCAAATCGGCTCAACGGGTTATGGCTGGATTCTTGTGCAGGCCACACTCGAGCTTCAGGAATGCTTAAATATGACGGGAAAAGTGGGCTATGCGCGAGCGATGTCCGACGCTGGGCTCACGGTGGCGCGATCCTGCCACTATCCGATTCTTTATCTGCGGGCGCTTGTTTTTGCTGCTGACATGGACGCTTCGGTCGGTGACTCGCGCCAAGCCTGGTCACGCGTTCATGACGGCCTTGCGCTTGCGTGGCGAGAACCCAGGTCGCCGATGCGAATCTACAGTCTCGAGACGGAATTGGACCTGCTCGCCGATCAATCGGGCCAAAAACGATTCGACGAGATCATTTTGAGCGAGGCGTTGAACACGATCGGTTCGGACAGGGACCTGTTGATGCGGGCTATGCTGAACGATAAATTGGCACAAGTCGCTCTCTCTGCCGGCGATCCTTCAACTGCAAAGACGCACTTTCGGAAGGCCGAGGATTTGTTCTCTGCTGCGCCACGCTCCTCCGCCACCGATCGGCTGAAAACGGAAGCCGAGATCGGATTCGCACGCTCCGAACTTGCGCGCGGTAATATTGCCGGTTCTCTCGACGAGCTCCAGCGCATTCCGCACGAACTTAGTGGCGTCAGCGATCGATTCGTGCTCATCGACTATTTCCAAACCTTCGGCGAGGCGGAATTGGCCGTCAATCAATTTGACGAGGCGGAGAAGAATCTGTGTTCCGCGGCGCGGATTGTCGAATTTTCTTTGAAGCACTTGGATTCCGACGCTGACCGGGTTGCGTGGGACCACGTTGCGGCGAACACCTATCGGACACTGGTACGCTCCAGGATCCATCGGAAAGATTTCGTGGGGGCGTTGGAACTGTGGGAGTGGTACCGGGGAGCCTCGGTTCGACACTTCTTCTCGGCCAATCGGAAGCTCGCCGAGACCAGAGCCAACTCGGGCGGTTGCCAGCTCCACGACCCTTCCGAAGTTCGCCGTTTGCTGTCTTCCTTGACACGAGAGACGGTGATTTCCTACGCGATGTTCGACGACGGCATTGCGGAATGGAATTTCGACGATCGAGGCATTCGTTTCAAGTGGATCACGGCCGAGAAGAACCAGATCGACCCGCTGGTGAAACGTCTTTCGAGTCTTTGCGCGACTCCGAGTTCGAGTCAGCGAGAGATACTGCTAGTCGGCAGCGAGCTCTATCATCGGCTCATCGCACCCTTCGAGGGTGAATTGTTGGCGGGACGCAGGTTGGTTCTTGAGCCAGACGGGTTCCTATCAAGGATTCCGTTTCCGGCGCTTCGGCGTCCCGACGGAAGGTACCTCACGGAATTCGCGGAGATCACCGAATCTCCCGGAATCTACTACGGCGAAATACATCGTCCTGGAGAGGCAAGACTTGTAAGCGAGCCTGTCTTGGCCGTTGCCGAAGAGTCAGAAGGGAGGTATCAGGGTGCGGTGTTGTCTCGACTGCCAGGCGCCGCCGCGGAAGTCGCGGCACTGTCCTCCCGATTTCCGAAGACCGTCGTTCTTACCAGCAGCGAAGCGACGATTCAAAATATCTCGAAGTTGATCCGTGTGGCGGCGATATTTCATTTTGCAGGGCACGGGATCGCACTTCCGTCCGGCACGGCGCTGGTGCTAAGTTCCGAGGCCGGACGCGAGGGCTCCTCGACAACGCTTGACGTCTCCTCAGTGTCTTCCATGATTCTGCCTCGATTGCAGCTCGCCGTGCTATCGGCTTGTTCGAGTGGCCTGGGAACGGAAGACAATGGCCTTTTGGATTCCGGAAGCTTGGCTCGCGCGTTCATGCTTCACGGTGTTTCTGATGTGATCGCGAGCAAGTGGAATGTGGACTCCGAGGCGACGCGGAAGTTGATGGAGGCCTTTTACGGTTCCCTTGCGGATGGATACACGTCTACTCGTGCATTGCGGGAGGCGATGTTTCGCGTTCGCTCCGAACCGCAGACGGCACATCCGTTTTATTGGGCTTCTTTTTCCGATTTCGGCAAGATTTAGAGATCAATCAAGGAGAGGATTCAACATGACAAGTGTTGCTCGTCGCAGTTTTGTGAAATCTCTGTTAGGTTGCGCACCGTTTGCCGTCATGCCTGAGATGCGCGGCGAGCGGCACAGACAAGCCACTTCGGGAAAGCTGAACTTTCACGTCAGCGGACCTTTCGTATTCCTTTATTTTTCTAAGAGGATTCTGATCCTCTCGCCTAACCCTGCCGATCATCTGGGGCCGTATCTTACGACGCTCACCTCTGAATCGGACCTTCTCCAGCCGTTCATCTACGAACTCGTTGGACCGACGGCGAATGCAATTCAGCCCGCCCCGACTGCGATTGGAGGCATCGCGTCCCAGCGCTTGGCAATCCCCGCGTCGGCGCTCCAGCTGGATACGATGGGCACGATCGACTCCGCCCACAATCGGTATTTCGCGCTGTGGGTCCCAATGCCTAAGACGATCGTCCCTTGGCATCCCGTCCACGTCACCGTCAGCGGCGCAGATTCGCCATTAAAGCCGGCTCCGATGGATGCGCATGTTCCGGTCGGCTATACACTCGTCTATGACAACGTTACGTTTGCCTCCGTTCAAGTGAACAATCTAGGCGATTCAAAACAAAACTGGAATCCGAACTTGGTGCCACTACCCGACCAAAATTACGTCGACGTAGCGCTGCCCATGGAGCCGAGCCTCAAGCAGGACTGCTGTCATGCCAGCGCCCTGGCTGCGTTCGGAAAGAAACTCGATTTGCTAATGGGCATCAACCAGAAACCCAGGCTGGATATAGCGATCCGGTACACGGACGATCCGGCTTCGTGTGCGGAATACCTAGCAGAAACGATTCATCACGCGGGCGAAGATTGTCGCGGACCCCGCACTCATCCCGGACATGACTGTAAGGCTGCGCTCCTCGAGATCGATGGTGTGTCAGACAATGTGACCATCGGGTAGCTTTCGACTGACAGCAACGTCGAACTACTTTAGCGATGGACATTTCGATTGCCCCATTAATGCGATCAGTGTGGAGTCAGAAGTTGATGCCGCGCGGCAAAGCCGACGATTGCATGCGCGTAGCAGGAATTCCGGAAGGCCACGTCGGAGAACACTGCCATGCGCCTGGATCTGTCGTGATATCTCCTGGCATGGGCCTCGCTCGACGAGGTCGTCGCCAAGATCAGCCCATCCGTCGAGTTGGACATTATCTCTCGCCACCGTGCCCCCGTTCGAACCTGCCGTTGACCGCATGCGTCCACTGCCGTTTCCGAATCCGTGAGAGCTGCGCCTCGAGTCCTCGCCGATAGCGGCCGGGGTTTCTCGGTTCGAGCCCTTGTTCCGAGCGCCAGCAAAAGGGAATTTAATCTGAGTTGCGTTCTTTCAGCTAAAGCCCTGATCGTCGCCGAACTTTCGTGGCTGAACAAGGCACACGGAGCTGGTTCAGATCAGAGCACCGAAGCTCGGACGTGGGGGTTAATCGACACGGTGAAACACGGAAGCCTCGCAATCGTCGTAGTGCTCATATTTTCGGGAGTTGTGCGCTGGGCGTTTCCTGCTGCTTCTCAGAACTCGCGCCCGCCGGAAGAGACGACAAACCACGCCGCGGCTGAGACGGGTGGCAAAACGTTGAGTATGGCCGGTCTCATCGAATCTCGCGCCAGCTCCCCACCCGGGACCGAGATACTGAGAGAGCTGCATGGGTTTTATGGCGTCGATGAGGGCCTGGACGAGAAGAGCGACAACCACGATGGCGAGCCGACGAAGGAAACGGGAATCGACGATGAGATCGCCAAAATTTCAGGTTTAGTTGATGTCGCATCCGGGGAGACGCCGGGAGTTTTGATTGCTTTCGTTCCGGATCCCGCGCACACGCACTTAGCTCTTTTTTTCGATCGAACCATCGACGCAATCCAGCAAGCGGCTCAAGTGGAAGGTTGCACATTCGACCGCGCCGTCCTTCCTTGGAAACCTGCGGCTAAAACAGACCAAGCCAGCTCCCAACCTGCTGAATCGAATTTGGCATCGCAGAGGCGTCGCGAAAAGTGGCCGGGCCTCCTGATTTTTCGAAGAAGTGAACCCCTTAGCGGGGAGACTCCGAGCGGGCCTTGCCAAAAAGCAGATCTATTCATTTTCATCGTTGGCGAACGACCCACAGCCGGAATACAAAAGGAACAATTTCAGCGGGCTCTTCAGATCATCCACGGAATCCGTGCCCTGCCTCATGCGGCTCAGGCAGATCCATCTACATATTTGCTCGGGCCGACGTTTTCAGGGTCGCTCTTCTCTTTGCAAGTCGCTCTGCGACAGAACTCAAACCTCGTACAAGATGCGTCAATCGATGTGTTCAGCGGAACGATCACCAACTTTCGATCGGAGGATTGGTTCGCCAGTCACACGGGTGCAAACCTACACTTCGCGAGCTTTCAAGAGAGCGACAACTATCTCATAAATTCCTTCGCACAGTTTGCTTGCAGCGCGGGCTACGAGGAAGGTGAAATAGCGGTTCTATCCGAAGACGAGACAGAGTATGGGGAGTCTGCTTCGGACGTGGACCGCTGTGCCGGCAACAAGGAGCGCGGTCCAAAGTCTTCGATCCCCAGTCTTCATTTTCCGCGAGAAGTGTCGCAAGTTCGGTCTGCCTTCCAAGGGGTTTCGTTGCCCGGAGACACCGATCCCGAGGGGCGCGTTCGGCTTCCGCTCAACCTCGTACTCCCGGGAAATGAGGACGACTCGGTCCCCGATTTCGCGGAACTGCAGACCGCCAATTCGCAGGAGGCCGTGCTTCTCGCGCTCGCAAATTCGCTTCACCAGCACCATACGAAACTTGTTCTTCTATTTGCAACCGATCCAATGGATCAATTGTTTTTGGCACAGTTCCTGCGACGAGCGTACCCGCCGGTTCGCGTCGGCGTCACCGCACCGGATCTACTTCTGGCGCGACAAGGCGACTCGCTTCTGAATGGCACTTTTGGTGTTTCCGCCTACGCATTGGTCCCCGGGATTGAAATGAGTCTTAATCGCCCGGATAGCTCGACCCTGCCACACCAAAAGGAAATATTCCCAAGCACTCTGTCGGAAGGGCAATACAACGCAACCGTGGGATTACTTGAAACACTGGCGCGTCCCACGAACAGTCGCTGCGCAAAATCGACGATCTCGTGCTCGGAAGTTACGGGCGGAGGGTACATCCGAGTAGCCCCTTACGCTGCGTATGGGCACTGTGTCGGGATTCCAGGAGTCGCAAATGTGCTTAAACCAGCGGTACAGCTTTCGATTCTTGGACGCGATGGCTACTGGCTTGTGAGTTGTCTCCCCGATCTTGAAACGCGGTCGGAACGAAATAAGTATTTGCTCGAAGAAGCCTGCAGTGTAAAGCTGCCGCACGATAGTCTCCCGCACTTACCGGCTTCTCTAAACTTCGCACTCATGGTTTTGGGACTTTTGGGTTTTTTTCAAGCCTGGCTGATGACAAAGGGAAGCATTCTTTCTCCTTGGGAGCTTGCTGCGCAGTTTGCACCCGTTGCGCCGGATGTCACGGTTAGGATCAGTCCGCGTAGCTGGCTCGTTGTGATCGGCGTGTTATCGGTCGCCCTGCCATACATGATTCTGCTCGCAGCTAGGATTGCCGCTCCCGACGGCAACTTACCTCCATTCCCTAGCATTGCCTTTTCGATCGGTCTAACCTTGCTATTGGCAACATTCCTGTTTGTTGGCGCGCGGCACCTGGATCGGCGGTACAAAAATAGAGCAGCATCACTGCTCGTATTGATTGGTGCGGGCGCCCTTGTTGTCGTTTTTCTTGTCGTAACCGTCGGTCGTCCCGGATGGATGAGCTGGCTTTGGTCGTCCCGTTCGCTCCACTTAACCAGTGGCGTGTCGCCAGTCCTGGCTTTCATCCTGCTCCCTCTCGGATTCTACTGGTGGAGTCTGTATGGACTGCGAGGGTTGGTTCTGACCGATGCCTATCGACCTAGGCTACCTCTTAAGGATGATTTGCCGCTAAGATTCATCCGCCTCGACGATGAATCGACGAAACATCTCAGAGATTTCGCGAACCCTCTTCAAATAAAAGGCATTCCGTTGGTTGCGATTACAGCCTGTCTGCTATTCGCTTTGGTCTTGCCCGACCGTTACCACGCCGTTCAATCCCTCGAGGGACTTATCTTTGATCGATTGTATTTGGTCTTGCTCGTCGCAGAGGTCGCTGTGCTGGTGTGGAATCTAGCGAAACTGATTCTGATCTGGGGCGAATCCAGACGGCTCTTGATGGCTATCGACCGCATTCCCTTGCGAGACGCCTTTCAAAGAATGGATGGATTTCCGTGGGCGTCACTTTGGAGCCCGGGCGCTAGCACGCTGCGGGAGTCTTATCGATATCTCGCCCGACAGCTGGACAATTTCGAAAGGTTGAGGACCGGTATTTCCGAGGGTCGAAAAGTGAATTCATGGGGCCACGGAGTGCCCCCTGATGTCCTACCCGCGATCGACGAAGTTCTCGGGATCAACGGACGGCTCCAGGCAAACATCCGCGACGCGAACGAAAAAGAGGGAATCGAGTCGATCCTAATCTCCGACTATACGGGCCTGATTGAATCGGCCGCAAAGGCTGCCGGAATACTCGCGAAGAGGGTGCTCGAGCCCGAGTGGTCGAAGCTCAACACACCTTCCGCCGCAGACCCCCCGCCAAGCTCCCAGTATCGAGCATGGTTTTTCGAAGACGCGGGAATGTATACGCTGGCGGAAGAGAGCGTGGCGCTGACGTACGTGAGTTTCATTGTAATGATACTGATTCGCATCCGGTCGCTGGTCGTCTCGACAGCCGGAGTGTACGTCTTCTTAGTACTGTCGATGACCGCGTACCCGTTCGAACCTAACCCGGGAGTACTATCTCTTGCAGTTCTGCTCTTCCTCGCCGGCGCGGCCGTGGTGGGCTATGTGTACGCGCATCTGCACAAGGACGCCACACTCAGCAAACTGACAAACACGAGGGAAGGCGAACTCGACTTGCAGTTCTGGGTACAGATTGCGGGAGTCGGGGCGATTCCGCTCCTAACTTTGCTGGCGACACAATTGCCGGAGCTGAACCAAGTTATTCTTTACTTCCTTCAGCCCGCGGTCCAGGCGTTGAAGTAGGAATGCGACCAATAGGGCATCGTCGAACGGCTTTAGATGGTGTTGATTCCTCGGAGCGGCTTTGAAGCAACCAAAGGGGTTGAGTTTTGGTACGATCGCCGCGTTAAGCAACGGCTGAACAATGACTTGATTTAGAGTACTGATCGCTTTGCAACCAGGGGGCACCGGTTCGATCCCGGTCACCGTCACGTCCACAACCCTTTTCAATGACTTACGATACTTCGCCGACCCAATCCCTTCCTGCTTGCGTGCCGATTTGAGATCCTCGACTATCGCGCTGGTCATCGATTCGCGTCGTGGCATCACCTCTCTAGTAAACTCGCATCCTTGCCGATTCTGGTGGTTTTCGATGGAGCCAATGGCCTCCCGTCCCGGCTGCCCATAATCATTTCTTTTTGAGGCGGACTCGATTGCACTTTTGGGCAAGCGAATTGTCAACGTTTCCGACTGGCGAAGGAACAGGGATTTTGGGCAAAGAGGGTTTTTGGGCACTTTTCCAATAACGCGGGTGATCTCAATGGGCGGATGCAACACATAGCCAAAACCCGCCCGGCATTTAAAATAAAAGCCAAAGTCGTTTCCTACGGTTAGGCCAGCCGGAATAGTGACACCGCGGGAAAGTGGCCCCGCGTCTGACTGGGAGACTCTGCTCACAAGTTCCCGTTGCTCGGGCGACCGCACAGGAGTCAGCGAGCATCTCCGTCAAAGGATGACGACGACTCTACCGCGACGAGTAGGATGATCCACTAGTTCGTGGGCACGGGCGATTTCGGCAAGCGGGATTCGTTCACCGATTTCGAATCCTGTCCAACCGGCTTCGAGCGCCGAGTTGATATCTCGCGCTGCCTGCATTTTCGCCTCGCG
>CAYOVU010000321.1:0-13732 GCA_964407505.1 uncultured Acidobacteriaceae bacterium
CTCCAAGATTCCGGCGCGCATGGCTTATGTCTGGACGGACGGGACGCCGCGAGTGGTCCCGATCTGGTTTCACTGGAATGGACGCGAGATCGTCATGGCAACCCCGCCGAGGGCGCCGAAGCTCAAGGCCCTCAAGAAAAATCCGAAAATATCTTTGACGATCGATGAGAACGATTTCCCGCAGAAAGTTCTCTTAATCCGCGGGACGGCGCGCCTCGAACCCGTCGAGGGCATTGCGCCCGAATACGCCGCGGCGGCAGACCGCTACTTCGACCCGAAACAGGCTGAGGCCTGGCTCAGCCAATTGCGCACTCTCATTTCATCTCAGGTTCGCATCATCGTCACTCCGGAATGGGTGGGCCTGCTCGACTTCGAGACGCGCTTTCCCAGCGCATTGTCCTCTTAATCGGATTCATAATTTTTTATTTTCGCGGTCTCCCGCGAGCTTAAGTTCCACAACTACGCCTCTTGCGCAATGCCCGTCCTGCCGACGATACTGGAATGTCACCCACGACAAATTTATAAGACATTATGAAAACGACAATCTCTCTTTCTACGCCGTCACAAGTCGAAACCGAATCTCTCGTCGCCATCGTGCTGGATAACACGGACGCCAACTCAGCAGCTCCGAAGAACAAAGACGCTAACCCACAATTAGCGGTTGAAACCAGCGACGCCGGTGTTAAAGCTCCGGCTGCGGATTTGCTGGCCAGCGGCGAAGTTTCCGGCAAACCTTTTGAGAGCAACTTGCTGCACAAACCCGCCGGATTGAAAGCCAAACGTCTGTTGCTGATCAGCGGCGGGACAGCCAGAAAGTTCACGAGTTATGAACTGCGCCGAATCGCCGGAACTGCTGTGCGCACGCTGAAAGCGCGCGGGATCCGCAGTTTTGCTTTTATCGCTCCGCCCAGTATTCCAGCAGTGGAAGCCGTGCGATCGATTGTCGAGGGCGCGCTGGTCGGGAACTTCGATCCCGATTACTACCGAAGTGACCGAAGAGATCAGAAGATCGATGCGCTCACTATTCTCGCCAGCGGCAACACGGATAAGGACGCGCTCGAAAAGGCCGCGAATGAAGCACAAATCATCGGCGAATCGCAAAATTTCACGCGAGATCTGGTGAACGAGCCCTCCAACCGCATGACGCCGACGATACTTGGCGAGCGGGCCAAAAAGATGTGCGATCAGGTCGGCTTGAAATGTGAAGTCTACGGCGCCGACAAGATCAAAGAACTAAAGATGGGCGCATTCTGGAGCGTGGCCCAAGGCTCCGACGAACCACCCGCGTTGATCGTGATGAAATACGAGCCTGCCGGCGCACCGGAAAAACCGGTCTTAGGATTAGTGGGCAAAGGAATTACGTTCGACACGGGCGGCATTTCGATCAAACCCGCCGACGGCATGGAAAAGATGAAATACGATATGGCCGGCGGCGCGACGATGATCGGCGCGATGCGCGCCATCGCGTTGCTGAAGCCGAAGGTGAAAGTGATCGGCATTGTGTGCGCTACGGAAAATATGCCGTCCGGCAAAGCCCAAAAGCCTGGAGATGTGCAGATCGCGATGTCGGGAAAGTCGATTGAGATTATTAATACGGACGCTGAAGGGCGCCTGGTTTTGGCCGACGGCCTCTTCTATGCGCGACAACTCGGCTGCACTCATCTGGTGGACGCGGCAACCCTTACCGGAGCGGTCGTGATCGCTCTCGGTTATGCCAACGCCGGACTATTCACGAATGACGACGCCATGTATGAGCGTTTTCACAAAGCCAATAACGATGCTGGAGAGAAAATGTGGCGGCTGCCGGTCGACGATGAATACAAGGAAAATATCAAGTCAACCATCGCCGATATTGTTAACTCCGGTGGGCGCTGGGGTGGAGCTATCAATGCGGCCATGTTCCTGAAAGAATTTGCCGAGGACACGCCGTGGATACATCTCGACATCGCAGGCACAGCCTGGACGGAAGAGCAAAAACCGTGGATTGCAAAAGGCCCGTCCGGAATTGCGCTGCGTAGCCTGGTCGAGTTCGTTAAAGGATTCGCGAATTAGAAAGCTGGCCAGGGACATCCGCGGATCAATTGAGAGCTTAGAAGAAATATCCGTGTGAATCCGTGCAGATCCGTGGCCAAGTTTTTTTCTTCACAGCCTCTAAGCGGGTTTCAGCATCTTAATCGGCGCTGGTCAACGGCTCGGGTTGCAGCATGCCTTCCCTCGCGCCGAATCTCTTGGAGGGATATGAATGAAGGGTCTGCTGGTTGTTGGGGTCGTAGTGTTAATCCTGGGGGTCCTCTCTTTTATCGTCCCCATCCCGAGTTATCACCACCACGGCGTGAGCGTAGGCGACGCTCATATCGGAGTTACCACCGAGCACGATGAGAAGCTCTCCCCTGGCTTGAGCATCGCGCTGGTTGTAGTGGGCGCTGGTCTGGTGATCGCGGGACGTAAAGCCTAGACGTAAATCCGAACTATTTCACAATTTCTGCCCAGAACTTCGGGGGCATCGCAGAGATGCGATGCCCTGTGAATCCGACGAAGCCACCGCATATTTACTTTGCTGCTCTCGCCCGATCGAACGCCTGCTCCAGATTGGTGACCAGAGGCGCCTCACCTTGCTGTAGCCCGTTGCGCCCCATCATTCGCCATAAGTATGTGCTGTTGGCCGGCCAACCGTGGGCATCATAGACCGCAAGAACGTCCTCCGACGGTCGGCTCATGACCATCAGGACGATGTCGGCTTGGTATGGCTCATAGACCAAAGTAAATTTACCCCACTTCTGCATCGCATCTTGCACGGTGCCGATCGCGTTCCGATCTTCGGGGAACAAGTGGGGGTTGAATTGATCGCCATCGTAGCTGGTGACATATACAAACCGCGAATTTAATAGCGTGCCAGGAAACGGAGGGATGTCTTGCGGAGCATTTACCTTCGTCGGCTTAGGGGCGGCGAATACAAGCGTCGCCGCCAACAGAAACAACGCAAACAGAGTTCGCGAAAGAATTTTAGTATTCATAGGATTTCACCCAATCGACAAAATGGCGCTCCCCTAGTTTAGATGGCTGTGAAGGCACCCACGTTGCTCAAAGCTGGAATCCTAAGTAGTTGAAACTATTGCACCTGTGAGGAGCCGAATCGTTCTGCAGCACGAGCTTTGGCCTTAGCGGCCTCTTCTTCCCGATTTTTCGGCGGTGCTGTGGTTTCGAGCGAATGAAGAAGTCGGGTCGAGGCCTCAGCGATGTCATCGACAGCAGCTAGAAATGCGGCCTCGTTTGCTTTTGAAGGTTTGTTAAAGCCGCTGATCTTTCTCACAAATTGCAACGAAGCATTCTGAACTTCTTCCGCGTTCACGGGCGGATCGAAGTTGAACAGATTCCTGATATTCCTGCACATCATCGCCTCCAAGTCGACGAACCCTAACCAGGGTGGACTTCTAGTTTGACACAAGGAGCAGGTAAGTAAACAAGCCTCAAGACAATCTCCCTCCCAATCGAGAAATTCACTCGCGACTGGCCCGTGGGAATGACGCTTACAGCCGGCGCAGTGGGTTGGAGAAGAGATCGACATTCGCAGGTTTAAAAAGTGGTTGGATTATGCTTCGCCCTACGGCGATGTGTTTTGAGCTCGCCGCGCCTGATCCACAAGGTTGTGGACCGCTTCGATTACGACCCCGGGACGGTCGATTTGAATGTAGTGTCCGCTGCCTTTGGCAACAACCCTCGTTCCTTTAGTGGAGAGGTGCGATAACTCTTCCTGCATTTGTTGCCAGGCATCGTTGGTGGGCTTGACCAGGTCCTCGGGTAAGTCTGGCCGGGGATGGTCGGAATCGCTCGAAAGCACTGCCAGCGGCAGATCGCCGAACGGGCCGGTAGCGGCGATTTGCGCGGCACTCTCCGAGATCGATTTCAATTCGGCGACTGCCTCTCGCGCGCTGTGAAAATTGCATTCGGCAGCGCGTACTTCCGGATCGCTGTCGCAAAACCCCAGCAGGCGCGGGATTCCGAAGGGCATGGTGAATTCGAGAAACTCCTGCTGCCGCACCCAGCTCGCATCGAGGTCGAGCACTGCCGGAGGCAATCGCTTGAGCTGCTCGGGATGCGATGAGTCTACAAGAACCATGCCGGCAACTTCGTTGCGATAAAGGTTGGCGTAAAGGCGCACGTTGAATCCGCCCATGGAATGCCCAACCAGAATGTATGGCGGAGGAACTCCGGCATGGTGCACGAGCGTGTGCAGCTCCTCGGCAATTTTCTTACTGGTACGCGGGTGCGGGCTGGCATCGCTGTAACCGAGGCCGGCACGGTCGTAGGAACAAACGCGCGCGAACTGCGCGATCTGAGGCTGCACCTTCTGCCACGAGATATAAGTGTCGCCGAGTCCGGAGTCGAGAATCACCGCGGGAGAGCCCTGTCCAGTGCAGTCGATGTGCAATTTGTAACCGCCGACGTCGACCAGTTCGCCCGGCATGGGGTAATCGCGGCGGTCACGGCGTTCCGAGAGGGATTGGTAAAGAGCTCCTGCGATGGCGAGTAAGGCCGTTGCCACCAGAAAACCGAAGACGGTGCGTTGCAACCAGCGGATCGGTTGCCTTGCGGGGGGTGTGGTCTGCGACATTTCTTTTTCTTCGGGCAAGACGCGGACAGGAGTGTCCGCGCCACACGATCAAATTCTGCCACACAGTATCTCGACTACATAACGGATGGCACGGTAATGCCCATGATCGAGAGAGTGCGAATCAGTTCGCGCCTCACTACAGCAACAGTTGCCAGCAGAAATCGTTTTCGCTTTTCATCCGGCTCACTCAGGATTGGATGGCGGTGGTAGAAAGTATTGAAGAGCTGCGCTAGTTGAAAAGCGTGCTTGGCAAGGTATGCCGGCTCGGTGGTGGAGATGCATTGGTCGACGATGTAGGACGTTTTTGATGCGGCGAGCCAGAGTTCCCAAATTTCGTTGACATCCTCGCCATTAAGATTCGTCGCAAAATCAACTTCCCCGGACCAGATATCCTTAATGTCTGTGAATCGTTGTGGCGCTAGTTCTTGCTCGATGACGTTTTGTTGCAGATCAGTGTAAGGCTCGAAGTTTACTACCTCAAACGGGAACTTATTCGGGTCAATCCCAGCCTTCTTGAAGATGCTGGTGGAGCGCACGACCGCATACTGCGCGTAAGGACCGGTTTCGCCCTCGAAGCTCAGGGCTTCTTTGAAGTCGAAGGCGATGACCGACTGCTTCGTAAACTTCAGCATGAAGTACCGCAGCGCGCCGATGGCAATCTGCGTCGCCACGGAATGCCGCTCCGCCTCGCCGACTTCAGGATGGCGCGAATCGACTTCGTTTCTGGCGGAGGCGATCAGTTGATCGAGCAGGTCGTCGGCTTTCACTCCGAAGCCCTTCCGGCCACTGACTTCGATGTAAGAGCGGGTTTTGTCTTCTTCGCTCAACGCGTAACCCAAATCAGCGGCGCAGCGAGGCGTGAGCGCGACCATCTCATAGGAAAAATGAGTGTAGTGGTCGGCGGCTTCGTTGTGCCCCAGACCGCGTAATGCTTCAACGACGGTGTTTTGCGCTTCGGATTGGCGGGCGTCGATTACATTGTAAATTTCCGCGACGTCACCGAAGTGAGGATGATCCTTCTCTCCATCGACGGCAGAGATCCAGCATTCGTGCTGATTGGGATAGCGATAGAACTTGCGATAGCCGAAATCGCGGCCGAGCAGTCCGAACTTCCACATGTGGTAGGCGATGTCTTTGCCGACGTAGCCGACCGTGCCGTTGGAGCGGACGATGACCTTCTGGTCTTCTTCGGAAATCTTTTCGGACTCATCGGCGCTCCCTGTTTCCTCCGTAGTTGAGGCTGTTCCAGCGCGGCGCATCACCCAACAGCCTTTGTTCTTGCCTTCATGTTCGAAGGTGAGCACGCCCGCGTCCTTCAGCTTGGTAAACGCTGCGTCCCAGAAGTGCAGGTGCAGAATTTCGCTTTCGCGCGGCAGAAAGTCGTATTCGATGTCGAGGCGGTCCATCGTCTCCAGGTGACGGCGTAGTACAGCAGTCGAGATCAGCTCGGCGATAGCTGCCGCATCACTCGTAGCATCCTCGATTGCATGCAGTGTCTGTGCGCGAATCTTCAGGTTCTCCTTATCTTCGGCGTACCACTGCGAGACGCGGGCGTAGAGATCCCAGCAGTAGTAATCGAAGTGGGGCTGGCGCGTCAGGGCTTCGATTTCAGCGCGGGATTTCTTTTCGATGTGGGTGAATCCTACGACCACGTCGGCAACCTGCACGCCGGTGTTGTCGATGTAATTCTGAACATCGACTTCGCGGCCCGCGTCACGCAGCAAGCGGACAAACGTATCGCCGAGAATGGCATTGCGCAGGTGGCCGATGTGGGCAGCTTTGTTGGGATTGATGCTGGTGTGCTCGACTAGAATCTTTCCGCGCTGAGCAACGAGGCTGCGCCGAAGCTTTTCGATCTTCGGCAATTCATTTTTGAGAATGGCGGAGGCAAACTCGGTCCGATTCAGATATGCGTTGATGTACCCCGCCCCTGCAGCCTCCAGTCTCTCGAAGCCTTCAATGGGACCAATTCCAGTAACAATCTCCTCCGCAATCTTGCGCGGAGGCTTGCGCAATCTTCTGGCTAACTCGAAAGCTAGGGGGAACGCATAGTCTCCGAACTCGATCTTAGGCGGCTCCTCGACCGCGAAAGGACCGATTGAGAGGTTGTACGTTCGCTGTACAAATGGGATTACGGCTTCGACGAGGCGGTCGTGCAGATGACGGTACAATGAGTCCCTCTAAGCTATTGAAGAAACAGTGATTTTACCAGAGTGTGCTGCGGGCGCAGGTTTGACGGCGGCAGGAAGCGTTCCCTATGATGAAAAATCAGTCCTAATCAGCCGTGGGTCGTTCATCGTTGGTCGTTCGCCAATCTCTTTGTAGATCCGAAAGAGCTTGGTTCGACCAACGACTAACGACCAAGGACGATTTTTTCTTCTATGCGCATAGCCTACCTTGAGTGCTTTTCCGGCATGAGCGGCGACATGTTTCTCGGCGCGCTGGTGGATGCTGGAGTCTCGCAACAGACGCTAGAGGAAACCGTCGCTGCGCTGAAGGTAGGAGCACAGCTGGAGTTCTCGCGCGTGGTGCGGAGCGGAATTTCAGCTACGAAGGTTGATGTCTGGGTGGATGCGGAAAAAGATCAGCCGCGTGAAGGGTCTTGGGAGGGGCACGGGCAACACTCTCATGAGCATTCGGATCATGAACACACTCAAGATCATCACGAGCTTGGGCAACAGGGGCATACGCATTCTCACGCGGGTGAGATGCGGAAGGAGCCCGCCGTCAGCTTGCCGAAGGGAGTGTCCGCATCACACGGACATTCTCGCGGGTTGACGGAGATTCGGGGGATCATTTCTGCAGCTGAGATTTCGGCATCCGCTAAGAAAACTGCTATTGCCATCTTCGAGGCGCTGGGTGCGGCGGAGGCCAAGATTCACAATACCGCCATCGAGAGCGTGCACTTTCACGAAGTGGGTGCGGTCGACGCGATGGTAGACATTGTGTGCGCAGCCGTGGGGGCTGAAGCGCTCGGCGTCGATGAGATTATCTGTTCGCCGTTGAATGTTGGCAGTGGAACGGTTAAGTGCGCGCACGGAATATTTCCAGTTCCGGCTCCGGCGACGGTTGAGTTGTTGAAGGATGCTCCTGTTTACTCGTCAGGCGTGCAGGCAGAATTGGTCACACCGACGGGCGCGGCGATCGCGAAGACACTGGCTTCGCGGTTTGCGGCGTTCCCTGAGATGAGAATCGAGAAGTCGGGCTACGGTGCAGGATCCCGGGATTTTCCGGGGCATCCCAATGTGGTGCGAATCACAGTGGGAGAAGCAGCATCCAATAGTCTCGCCGCGAAAACGGCGTCGGAAACTATTACGGTTCTGGAAGCGAATCTCGACGATTTGAATCCGCAGGTGTTTGGGTATGTGATGGATCGCTTGTTCGAAGAGGGCGCGCTGGATGCCTTTGCTATGCCGGTGCAGATGAAAAAGAATCGACCCGGAACTTTGCTGACGGTTTTGTGCAAGCCCGAGGATGCTGGGAAGCTGGCGCAGATTGTTTTCACGGAAACGACGACGCTGGGTGTGCGGCGGCGAGATGAAATACGGCAGACCTTGGCTCGACGTTGGGAGAAGGTCAACACGGCCTGGGGCGAGGTGAGGATCAAGATTGCGAGCATGAATGGGACGGTCACCAATTACGCTCCGGAATATGAAGATTGCAGGCGGATCGCCGCGGAGCACCATGTGCCGCTGAAGACCGTGATGGGCAAGGCGGTTGAAGCCTACGTGCGTTTCCGTGGGAAAGAAAAAGCAGGTTCCTCACCGGCTTGACGCCGGTTCGGAATGACAAAGCCTTAATAAGCAACGGACACTAAGTACATAGAAAGACGGTATGAGCAGGAAGTTTTACATCACGACGCCGATTTACTACGTGAACGCGCACCCGCACATTGGGCACGCCTACACGACCCTTACCTGCGACACAATTGCCCGGCGGCAACGAGCGCTCGGAGCGGAAACGTTTTTTCTAACGGGCACCGACGAGCACGGGCAGAAGATCGAACGAGCGGCGCAGGCCGCGGGAAAAACTCCGCAGCAGTATTCGGACCAGATTTCGGCGGAATTCCGCGAACTTTGGAAGCGGATGGGAATCTCGAACGACGACTTCATCCGCACCACGGAAGACCGGCACAAGAAGCGGGTGCAGAAACTGTTTGTGACGCTTCGCGACAAAGGCTACATCTACAAGGGCACTTATACGGGACAGTATTGTGTCTCATGTGAAGCCTATGTCGATGGAGCGCAACCGGGCGATCCCTGCCCGACATGCGGGCGAATCACCGAGACTGTGCACGAAGAAAACTATTTCTTCAAGCTCTCGGAGTTTCAGGAGAAGCTGCTTGCGCTGTATGCAAATCCCGAATTTATTCGGCCGGAGACACGGCGCAACGAGGTGATCTCGTTCGTGCGCTCGGGGCTGCGTGATCTTTCGATCAGCCGCTCGACATTCACGTGGGGCATTCCGGTACCCGACGATCCCAAGCACGTGATCTATGTATGGCTCGATGCACTGGCCAATTACATCACCGCGATCGGCTACGGCTCTTCTCACGCTGGGGCACAGGAGGCTTTCAAGAAGTTCTGGCCCGCCGACGTGCAGATGATCGGCAAAGAAATTGTCCGCTTCCATTGCGTCTACTGGCCGGCATTCCTGATGGCGGCGGGGCTACCCGTGCCCAAGGCGATCGTGGCCCATGGATGGCTGTTGTTTGAAGAGAGCAAAATGTCAAAGTCGCGCGGCAACATCGTGCGTACCGAGACGATTCTGGATGTTCTGGGCGCCGATGCGTTGCGCTATTTTCTGTTACGGGAAGTCGTGTTCGGGCAGGATGGATCGTTTTCGTTCGACGCCTTGGTGCAACGTTACAACTCCGACCTCGCAAATGGGCTGGGAAATCTGGCGAGCCGCACGCTGACCATGATCAACCGGTACTTCAAGGGCGAGGTGCCGTATCCGTCAGGTGGGGCAAAGAAGCCTGCGGATGACGCGGTGGCAGAAACGGCGCGTAAAACGATCCGAGAATTCGGGGTGCTGTTCGATCAATTTCAATTTTCACGGGCGCTCGAATGCGCCTGGGCGCTGGTGGCGACGGTGGATAAGTACATCGTCGAGAATGAGCCTTGGATGCTTGGAGAGAAACCGGATGAAGACAGCCGAGCTCGTTTGGCCACCGTGCTTTATACCTCAGCGGAGGCGCTGCGGATCGCGACGGCGCTGGCCTATCCGGTGATCCCGGAGGCAACGGCAAAAATCTGGTCACAGATGGGCTTGGGCGACATCAAGAAGCTGGCCCTGGACCAACTTGCGTGGGGCCAGTTGCCGTTGGGCACGAAGCTGGGCGAAATACATCCGGTTTTTCCGCGAGCGGATAAGAGCGCGATTGAAAGGATGCAAAAGATGGAAGAGGAGCACAGGAGCAAACCGGCGGCCCCAGCCGCAGCAGCGGAACCCACTGTGCCCCAACCTGCGCCGGTGGCAGCGATGCCAACCCCGGCAACAACCGAAAAAATCTCGATCGATGACTTCGCCAAGATCGAGCTCCGGGTGGGGCTGGTTAAAGTTGCCGAAAGAGTGCCTAAGGCGGACAAGCTCTTGCGGTTGGAGATTGATATCGGGACCGAAGTGCGTCAGGTGCTGGCTGGGATTGCGGAAGCGTACGCGCCGGAGGCATTGATTGGAAGGAAAGTTGTCATCATCGCCAACCTGGCGCCGCGCAAGTTGCGCGGGATGGAATCGAATGGAATGATCGTAGCAGCGTCGCTTGATGGCGGCCAGCCTGTGCTGGCAAGCTTTTTGGAGGATGTTCCGGTGGGGGCGAGGCTGAAGTAGGTGAGGCATGACCCAGACGGCAACGGCTTCGCCTACCCACCACTAATTTGGTGCGTGAATGAGGTCCGAAATGTCTCGTGACCGAATCGCCGCAATAGCGTGCTATATCTCCGGCGGAACGTCACTTCTCGGTCTGATCTATTTCGCCCTCCTGCCGAAGGTGCGGCTCTTGATTTCAGAGGGCAAATGGCACTCTCACGGTTTGCTTTCTGGATGGCTGCCTGCGCAGCAGTGTGCTGTTCTGCGGATTTTTCAGGCAGGACAGAAGAATTAGAATGTTGACCACCATATTTGGGGTCGCGATGTCCTTGCTCTGGGTGCTTATTAGCAGCGGGGCATCTTCCAGTCGCATGATACGGGCGAAATGATTGCATGTTTGTTGATTCTCACACACATCTCGAGGGCAAGCAGTTCGATTCGGATCGCGAGCAGGTAATTGCTCGTGCGAGGGAGGCCGGAGTGCGAACCATGGTTGCCATCGGCAATGGCGACGGCCCCGAGCAAGTGGATTGTGGAATTCGATTGGCGGAGAAATACGATTTCGTCCGTGCGACCTTGGGAATACATCCGCATGAGGCTCGCCTTGCAGACGAGGCTGCCTACCAGAATATGGAACGGCTGGTGCGGCATCCTAGCGTGATCGCGTGGGGCGAGATTGGCTTGGATTATTTTTTCGATCACTCGCCGCGCGACGTGCAAAAAGAAGTCTTCACGCGACAGATGGAGTTGGCGGCCGCGGCGAAGCTGCCGATTGTGATTCACTGCCGTCCGTCGGATGGCAGCGACAACGCCTGGAACGACTGCCTCGGATTGATCCGTGATCAGTGGGCAGCGAAGGGACTGGGCGGGATTCTGCACTGTTTTACCGGGAGCTGGGAGCAGGCAAAAAGCGCGCTCGACATGGGGTTCATGATTTCGTTCGCGGGCAACGTGACTTTTCCCAAAGCTCAGCAGATTCGCGACGCGGCGCTGGAAGTTCCGCTCGAACGCATGCTGATCGAAACCGACTCGCCGTTTCTGGCCCCGGTACCGCATCGAGGGAAACGCAATGAGCCGGCGTTCGTGAAGGAAACTGCGCGAAAGCTGGGAGACCTGCGCGGCATGACGATGGAAGAAGTCGGCGAACAGACGACCCGTAATTTCTACAATTTTTTCAAAATTACTGAAACCGTTGAAAGCAAAGTTTCTGCAGGTTAACCCTCCTCCCGAGCGATTCTTCTGGTAATCTCAAAAGTTAAGATTCCATCGTTTCAGAAAGAAATGAAATCCGATGCCCGATAATACCTTCGACATCGTAAGCAAGATCGATTTGCAGGAAGTGTCAAACGCCATCCAGCAGGCGTTGAAGGAGATCCACACCCGGTTTGACCTGAAGGATTCAAAGTCGAATATCGAACTGGAAAAAGATGCGATTGTGCTGCACTCCGCCGACGAATACAAACTCAAGGCCGTCAACGACATTCTGCAGCAAAAACTTGTGAAGCGCGGAGTCTCGCTGAAAGGTTTGACCTATGGCGCGGTCGAGTCCGCTGCGGGTGGAACCGCCAAACGCAAAGTCACGATGCAACAAGGCATCGCCATCGAAAAGGCACGGGAAATTGTAAAACTTGTGAAGGATTCAAAGAAGAAGGCGCAGGCTTCAATTCAAGGAGATCTGGTGCGGATCAGCAGCAAAGATCGCGACACGCTGCAGGAAGTAATCGCCATGCTACGGCAACACGATTTTGGTATCGATTTGCAGTTTACGAATTACCGGACGAATTGAGGTCCAGTTCCATTGAGCGCAACGCCTACCATTAACGGGAAGGAAATATTTGACCTGCTGCATGAGGACCTTGCGGCGCTGGAGGGCGAGTTTGGGCGGGATACGGTCTCCGGTGTACAGGCAATCACTGAAATCGGAGAGTATCTGCGAGCTGGGGGCGGCAAGCGGATCCGTCCGGCGTTGCTCTTTCTTTCTTCGAGACTGTTCAATTACAAAGGGCGGGGAGCCGTAAAGCTCGGCGCGGTAGTGGAAATCATTCATACCGCGACGCTGGTGCACGACGACATCATTGACGAGGCCACGACGCGCCGAGGCCGTCCCGCCGCCAATACACAATGGGGAAATTCGAAGTGCGTGCTCGCCGGCGACTGGCTGTATATGCAGGCATTCAAGGTTGCGGTGCAGGAGCGTAACTTCCGCATTCTCGACGCGCTTATTGAGCTGACGCAGCAGATGGTCGAGGGTGAATTGCTGCAGATGGAAAAGCTCGGGAAGCTGATCACGCTGGACGAGCACTTCGATCTGATCTACCGCAAGACAGCCTGCCTATTTTCGGTTTGCATGCGGCTGGGTGCAATTCTGGGCGGTGCAACGGCGGCGCAGGAAGAAGTTCTGGGGAAATATGGACACGACCTGGGCATGGCCTTTCAGATCGTGGACGATGTACTCGATTTGACCGCCTCCGAAGACGTGTTGGGCAAGCCGGTGGCAAGCGACCTGCGAGAAGGTAAGGTCACAATGGCGGTGATCCATGCACTGGAACGTTGCACGAATGAAGAACGAGCGAAGATTGAAAGTGTGCTGCGCGACCGGGCTTTCAACGGTGTGACGCATAGTCACATTATGGAAATCCTGCAACGCTATGGGTCTCTTGAAGCGGCGAGCGATCGTGCCGCAGGTTACGCGGAGTCTGCAGCCAAGGCCCTCTATAGCTTCCCCGATTCGGAAATCAAGCGCGCGTTGCTTTGGGCGCCGGAGTTTGTGGTAGCCAGAGAAAAATAAAACTCCGCCAACCTGAAACTTCAGCGGCCTCTTCCACGTCAGATAGCCGGGGTGATGTCCGATGATTTGCGGCAACCTCTTCGTCCGTTAGAACCTCAAAGGTAGAGGCATATCACAAGGCGCACCAATCCGTTCGGGTCCCTAGTACGTATGAAACATAGCGGCAGAATTCTGGCCGGACTGCCAAAACATTAAGGAGACATTCGATGAAGAAGCTGATGATTTGTCTGTTGGCTCTGACCTTCACGCTGAGCTTGACTGCTTTTGCTCAGCAAGACAACAACATGTCGCAAACCCAGGCCGATTCCGGGGCTAAGGCGCCGCTAATGACGCTGAAAGGCACCGTTAAGGCCGATGGTGACAAGTACACGTTTGTCAACGACAAAGACGGAAAAAGCTGGGATGTGATGAACCCTGAAGAACTGAAAGGGCATGAAGGACATCACGTGCAGCTCAGCGCTCACGTTTACGCCGACAAGATGAGCATCCACATTATGAGCGTGAAGATGCTCAAGGGTGGC
>CAYOVU010000322.1:0-4269 GCA_964407505.1 uncultured Acidobacteriaceae bacterium
CTCGCAGGTTCCAGAAGCGTTATAGAAACTGAAATCATTGATGCCGTCGTGGTTGAGGTCGATTGGGACCGCGCCGCCATTCAACGTGATAGGTATATCCGCCGGGGTGTAGACGATCTTCGCCTCCGCCGGTTGCGCCAGGGCGAGCATTCCAACTCCAGCGGCGCTGGCCGCGGTTGCGTATTGCAGGAGGCCTTTATCTACGTTAAAGGAGAGGTTAGAGGCTGGGCGACTTTGAGCTGGGACTTGCTTCTTGGCTTTCATACTGGATTCTCCGTTGAAACTGGTTTGCCCATGGGACGAACGGCGCGGATGGGGTGGAACTTTAATGCGTCTTCCGGGGGGTGTCAATAGGAAGAAACTTGCATCCTGTGATAATCATTCATCATCGTGTTATGTTCAGTTTCCTTCTTCATGCAGGCAGCGGGGCGGGTTTGGAGTGATTGATGATTCGGTCGATTAAGGGGTTCACGCCGGTGATTCCGGCGACGTGTTACGTGGACGACTCGGCGCAGATTATCGGCGACGTGGTGCTGGGTGAACATGCCTCGGTGTGGATGAATGCGGTTGTCCGCGGAGATGTGCACTCGGTCCGCATCGGGGCGCATTCGAACGTGCAGGATTGCAGCGTGCTGCACGGAATGAAAGGGCAGTACGGCGTGTTTCTGGGCGAATACGTCACGGTAGGGCATTCGGTGACGCTGCACGGTTGCGTAATCGAGGACCGCTGTTTGATCGGGATGGGTTCGATCATTCTGAACGGCGCGAAGATTGGCGCGGGCTCGATTATCGCCGCGGGTACGCTGATCCCCGAGCGGACGATAGTGGAACCGGGTTCGTTGTGGATGGGATCCCCGGGAAAGTTGTTCCGCAAGCTGGGCGCGAAGGATCAGGAAAGCATCATGCGGTATGCGAATAATTATCTGGGATATAAGGAAGAGTATTTGCGGGAGCGGTAGTAGCCAGTACCTGGTACCTGGTAAACCGGTTGTCATCCTGAGCGGAGCAGGGCGGTGCGCGAAGCGTATCGGCTTGCGGAGTCGAAGGACCCCAACCCTGCCTGCGCTGCCGATGTGAGGCCGTGCGTTCTTGATGTGCTTTAGAACGCTACCAGAGTGTCGAGAACACTCCTAGGCGGGCCGAGGGCGCGGTGAGATTCAAGGGATCCTTGGACTGCGACTTGCCTCCCGCTTCGCGGAAGGCAAGTCTTCGCTCAGGATGACACGCACATTAATATGATGATCCCGATGACAAGTGAAAACTGAATGATTAAAGCTGTCCGAGGAACGCGAGATCTTCTGCCGCCGGAGACGGCGCTGTGGAGTTTTGTGGAGTCGGCGGTGCGGGATGTATTCCGCGCCTACAACTTCCAGGAAATTCGCACGCCGATCTTCGAGTCGACGGAATTGTTCGCGCGCGGCGTGGGCGAAGAGACGGATATTGTCGCGAAAGAGATGTATACGTGGGAGGATCGCGGGCGCGCCGAGAGCGATAAGGGGCAATCACTTACCCTTCGTCCCGAGGCCACGGCCGGAATCGTCCGGGCCTACATCGAACACAAGTTGGGCGACCGCGGACTGAATAAGCTCTACTGCATCGGCCCGATGTTCCGGCGCGAACGGCCGCAGAAGGGGCGCTACCGGCAGTTCTATCAAATCGACGCCGAAGTGATTGGGCCGGCTTCGGCGGGCAGCGAATCTCCGGCGCGGGATGCGGAAATCTTGGAGATGCTGGCGACTTTGCTCGACCGGTTGGGAATCGCCGGCTGGACTCTCGAACTGAACTCGGTTGGGTGCAAGAACGATCGCGCCGTCTTCAACGAGGCGCTGCGCAAGGCTTTGGAGCCGGTAGTCGGAAAGATGTGCGTGGATTGTCAGCGACGGGCGGTGACGAATCCGCTGCGCGTGCTCGACTGCAAAGTGCCGGAGGATCAGCCGATCATCGAGACGCTGCCGCGCATCAGCCAGTTTCTCGACGAGGGATGCCGAAAACATTTTGAGGCGGTGCAGGAAATCCTGAGAGCGGTTGGCGTGCCATTTGTGTTGAACGATAGACTTGTGCGCGGGCTCGATTACTACACGCGCACAGCTTTTGAATTTACGCACGGCGCCCTAGGCGCGCAGAATGCAATTCTGGGCGGCGGGCGCTATGATGGGCTCTCCGAGGCCCTGGGTGGGCCCGCGGCTCCGGGGATTGGGTTTGCGATCGGCGAAGACCGGCTGGTGATGTCGCTGCAGGAATCGGCTGAGGGTGTTCTGAAGAAGCCGGATGTTTACATCGCTCCTCTTGGCGCGGGAATGAACGGCGAGGCGGCACGGCTGGCGCGGGAGTTGCGCCGACACGACCTGGTAATCGATTTGGGGGATGAGAGCTTCCGGCTGAAGAAATCGTTTGAAGCGGCGACCAAGGCGGGAGCAAAATATATTCTGATTGTGGGCGAGAATGAAGTGAAGGCGGACGCGTTCGCGGTGAAGGATTTGGCAACCGGCGAACAGGTTTTGGTGCCGCGCGCGGAATTGCCGAGAAAGTTACGATGAGAAGTGCGCAGTCGAAGATAGAAAGGCATGAGCGAGAAATCGGCAGGGAGATGGTCGCGAGGAGACGAATATGAAACGAATCGGAATGATTTGTGCGCTGTGGCTATCAGTCATGGCGGTAGCAGTCGCGCAGGCACCGTCGCCGAAACCAGGTCCTGAAGTCAAGAAACTGGATATGTTCACGGGGGCGTGGACTCTGGATGGCAGCATGAAGCCGGGGATGATGGGGCCGGGTGGCACGACGGTAGAGAACGACAAATGCGAGTGGATGGATGGCGGATTTTACGTGGTGTGCCACTCAACCTTCAAGATGGAAGGTATGGGCAACGGCGTGGGATTGTCGGTGCTGGGATATTCCACTGACGATAAGGCTTATACCTACCGCGAGTTCAACAGTTTTGGGGAATTCGATGATTCCAAGGGCACGCTCGATGGCGACACCTGGACTTGGACGAATGAGGAGAAGATGGGCGGCATGGCCATGAAGGGCCGCTACACGATCAAGGTGACTTCGGCTACCTCGTATAGCTTCATGTATGAAATGTCGCAGGACGGCGCGAAGTGGACGACGGTGATGGACGGCAAGGCGATGAAAAAATAAATGGGCCACTGACTGGCTGAGCGCCTCGCTTCGCTCAGCGGGATAGCCTCTTCGACAAGCTCAGGGCAGGCTGGGCGGCTGTCCCCACGTGGCCGTCTTCGATCCGCTACCATTTATAATCTCTGGTTCAGCAATCTTCTCTAAATCTCACTGTAAGGACATACTTTGCTCGATTTTCTAGGAAGTCTACGACGAACTCATGTGTGCGGGGCGCTGCGCGCTTCCGATGCGGGCAAAAAAGCCACGCTGATGGGATGGGTGAACCGGCGGCGTGACCATGGCAACCTGCTGTTCGTCGATCTGCGCGACCGCACAGGCGTGACGCAGGTTGTGTTCAATGCGGAGCGCGATGCGGTCATCCACGAAAAGGCGGAGGGACTGCGCAATGAGTACGTGATTGCCGTAACTGGCACGGTGAAGCTGCGGGACGCCAACACGATCAACCCAAATATGCCAACCGGCGAGGTCGAATTGGTAGCGGAAGAGCTGCGCATTCTGAATGAATCGAAACTGCCACCGTTTTTGCCGTCAGACACGGCTCTTACTAATGAAGAAACACGGCTCAAGTATCGCTACATTGATCTGCGGCGCGACGCGATGCAGTTCAACATCGAGTTGCGGCACAAGGTGGCGAAGGCTATTCGCGATTATTTGTCGAATGTGGGGTTTTTCGAGATTGAAACTCCGTTCATGACGCGTTCGACGCCGGAAGGCGCTCGCGATTATCTGGTGCCGAGCCGGGTGCAGCCGGGGACGTTTTATGCGCTGCCGCAGTCGCCGCAGTTGTTCAAGCAGATCCTGATGATCTCGGGCTTCGACAAATATTTTCAGATTGTGCGTTGCTTCCGCGACGAAGATTTGCGCGCCGACCGCCAGCCGGAGTTTACCCAGATCGATTTGGAGATGACGTATCCGCAGCCGGAGCGTGTCTGGGAGGTGGTAGAAGGATTTCTGAGCGCGGCATTTGCTGCTGCGGGATGCGAGATCAAGACGCCGTTCCCTCGTATGGATTATGACGAAGCCATCCGGTTGTATGGCATCGACAAGCCGGACTTGCGCCTGCCTGCCTTCACCGATGTGCGTGAATGTTTTGCGCCGGAGAATTTGCACGAGCTGGCCATCAATCCGAAT
>CAYOVU010000323.1:0-12433 GCA_964407505.1 uncultured Acidobacteriaceae bacterium
TTCTTTGAGACCACGGGCGAGTTCTTCGGCGTGTGGGAGAGCGCGAAGGTTATAGTCCCGCAGATGCGCGAGCGTTTCAAGAACAAGCACTTTCTTGGAAATCTCGAGAAAGCCGCCAAGCGATATGAAAAGTGGGTCGAGAAACGCTCTCCGGGCCACCTTGCCGCCATGCGGCAGATGATGAAGCAGATGCGAGAGAAGGCGTCGAAAGCGGCTTAAAACACGGGCTCTGGTTCGTGGTCAGTATGAGGGCCAATCTTACCAATCACTGATCACGAGCCACTAGCAATCGGCAATTAGCACTTAGCAATTGGCGGCTGACCACCAATGCAGCTGACCACCAAAGATGATAAGGAGCAAGGCATGAGTTCAGTCCGTGTTCTCGCGGGCACGCGCAAAGGCGCTTTTATACTGACCTCGGACGGCAAACGCGAGAAGTGGGAAGTGAGCGGTCCGCACTTCGCAGGTTGGGAAATCTACCATCTCAAGGGATCGCCCGCCGATCCCAACCGTCTTTACGCATCGCAATCCAGCGGCTGGTTTGGGCAGATCATTCAACGCTCCGACGATGGCGGCAAGACCTGGCATCAGCCGGGGACTCAGGCGGGCGAACCGGCCGCTCCGGGGCCGCCGAAGAGCGAAAGCAACAAATTTGCTTATGACGCGTCTTCTGAAGCGGGCAAGCCGCTCACCACGCATCAGTGGTACGACGGAACGCAACATCCATGGGAGTTCAAGCGAGTCTGGCATCTTGAACCGTCGCTCACCGATCCAGACACGGTTTATGCCGGCGTAGAAGACGCGGCCTTGTTCCGCTCCACCGACGGCGGACAGAATTGGCAGGAACTCCCCGGCCTTCGTGGCCACGGCACGGGTCCTAACTGGCAGCCGGGCGCGGGCGGCATGTGCCTGCATACCATCATTCTCGATCCCAGTAATCCGGAGCGAATCTTCATCGCCATCTCGGCCGCGGGCGCCTTCCGCACCGACGATGGCGGAAAGAGTTGGAAGCCGATCAACAAGGGACTCTATTCGAAATACATTCCGAATCCGACGGCGGAAGTCGGCCACTGTGTCCACCATATCGCGATGAACCCGGAGCGTCCCGACGTGCTCTTCATGCAGAAGCACTGGGACGTCATGCGCAGCGACGACGCCGGCGATTCCTGGCGGAAGATCAGCGGGAACCTGCCGACAGATTTCGGATTCGCGATCGACGTTCACGCCCACGAACCTGAAACGATTTATGTTGTGCCGATCAAGAGCGATTCCGAGCACTACGTGCACGAAGGCAAGCTGCGCGTCTTCCGCAGCCGCACCGGCGGCAACGAATGGGAGCCGCTCACCAAAGGCCTGCCGCAGAAACACTGCTACGTCAATGTGCTGCGCGACGCCATGGCAGTTGATAACCTCGGCGACTGCGGCATTTATTTCGGCACCAGCGGTGGCCAAGTTTATGCTTCAGCCGACGCGGGGGATAGCTGGAATCCAATTGTGCGTGATTTGCCCGCGGTGCTTTCGGTGGAAGTGCAGACGCTGGAATAATCGTCTTCGGCCGTCAGAAAATTCCGCCGACGTTAGTTGCAAAGCGCTCGCGCTGTTTTCCAGAGGCAGGGTCGCCTCGCGCAACGACAGGACCCGGCTCCGTCTTGTCCGTCTGTTCGGAGAGCGGCACGGTGGAACGCAGCGTCGTGCCGGAGTCGCTGGTGGAGATCTTGAAATCGCCGCCCAACTCCTTCATACGCTCGTGGATGCCAGCCAGTCCCACGCCAGAACCCGTGCCGGTGCGCTGGAAGCGATCCATTACGGCTTGCGGAAGTCCGCGGCCGAAATCCTGAATCTCGAGCGTGGCGAGATGGGGCAGCCGCTCGAATTTCACTTCCACGCTCGAACTCGCGGAGTGGCGGTGCGCGTTGGTCAAGCCCTCCTGCAGTGCGCGGAACAGAGCAAGCTCAACCACTTCAGGCATCCGATCGGTTTTCGATTTCCCGTCGGCTGGGCAATCGGGATGAGAAAAATTCGTTTTAATCTCCATCGCGGTGCGCTTGGAAAAGCCTTCGATGAACCAGTGCGCGGCGGCCTCAAAGCCCGCCTCGTCGAGCAGCGGCGGATGCAACAGATAAGACATGGTGCGAATGCTGGTGACGGCATGTTCCACCAGCTTCCGGGTTTCCTGCAGCATGGGCGACGGCTTGCCACCGATGTGGAGCAATGCGATATCGAGGTTGATCTGTGCCGCGGCCAGCCATTGCCCGAGGCCGTCATGAAGTTCGCGGGCAATGCGGCGCCGTTCGTCGTCCTGCACGCGCATGATTTTTGCCGAGAGCCTGCGCAGCGCCAGGGTCCGCTTTTCCACGAGCGACTCGAGTTCGTCATGCGCCCGCTGCAGTTCGTCCTCAGCCCGCTCGCGCTCTTCCAGGTGGTCGCGAATTTCATATTGCCGCAGGCGCGAGCGTATAGCGGTTCGAACGCTGCTGACCAACGTTGCCGGCCGCAGAGGACGCTCAATCAAAGTAATATTGCCCATTGGCGTGCGCGAGCGAACCATCATCTCCGTGTAAGGAGTGGTCGCGCCGCCGCCGGTGAGCACGATGATGGGAAAATCCGACCATGCCGGCTGAGCCGCGACGCTTCGGCCGAGGCACTCGATGGCATCTTCATCGAGCGCTTCTTCCGCGACAATGGCAGCGCCCGCCCCGCCGCCGACGCAACGGGCAATGGCGGCGGCATCCGTCACCACGTTGACCGGGATACCCGAACGCAGCAGGACTTCGCGCACCAATGCCCCATCCTTGCCGAACGGAGCCAGCACTAGCACGTGGTAGTCGCTATGGAGTAACGTGGTCATCGCCGCGCGGTTTAGCTCTCCTTCGTCCCTCCCAGAAATGTGGGCGTGCCGGTAAGGATGCCGTGGAAATCCCGGAGCGGCCGCCCGATATGAATGCGGTCCGGCCCCAATTTAAGCTCGCGGATGGTGTGCTCGTGACTTCCGCTGCGCCGCTTGATCGTGGAAATGGCCTGCCGCACTTCTCCCTGCATCTCGAAGTAGCGCAGCAGCAGAATATTATCTGCGAGATAGCTGACGTCGACCGCACTCTGCAGCGGCGATCCGATAGTGCCGGCCTGGGCCAGAACCATCAGCGTGAGCACGCCGCGGTTGCTGAGATAGGCCAAAAGCTCGTGAAGATGCACGGCCAGAAACTGCTCTCCGGGCATCGACTGCAAATATCCGTTCAAGCTGTCGAGCACAACCATGCGGGCGTTCTCGTTCTCCACGTGCTGTTGAACACTTGCGACCAGCTCTCCAGGCGACATTTCAGCGGGGTCGACGCGCTGGATGGTGATCTTTCCGGTCGCCAAGTGCGGGCGAATATCGATTCCAAGACCCGTCGCGCGCGTCAGCAGAGTGTGAGGCGCTTCTTCAAACGTGAAGATCGCGCAGTTCTCGCCGCGCCGGGCAGCCGTCGCCGCCCACTGCACTGCGATGCTGGTTTTGCCGCATCCCGCCGGACCAATCAGAAGAGTGCTGGTGCCGCGGTCGAGACCTCCACCGGTAAGGGCATCGAGTTCTGCAATACCACTTGATACGGCCTCCGGCGGTTGTTCTGCACGAGAATCAGCGGCCACCAGACGCGGGAACACCACGACGCCTCCGGTTACGATTGCGTAATCGTGAAAGCCTTCGCTATACGCCGTGCCCCGCAGTTTCACGATCTCAATTTGACGTCGCGTTTTGCCATACTCGCGAGGCACTTTGTCCATACTGATAACACCATGCACCACGCTATGCAGTTGCAGATCGGGATCGCGCGAGCTGCGGTCGTCGAGCAGCAAGACCGTACACTTTTGCTCGGCCATGAAGTCTTTCATCGACAAAATCTGGCGGCGGTACCGCAAGGGGTCCTTCGCCAGCATGCGCAGTTCGCTCAGCGCATCAATCACCAGCCGGTCGGGGCGCACCCGCTGGATTTCTTTGACGATGCGCTGCATGCGGTCGTTGAGCTCGACTTCGGCGGGATGAAATACGGTGTACTGCTGCTCGGGCAGCAGGTCGTCCTCATCGGGCAGCAATTCCACAATCTCAACGTCATCCAACGGCATGCCGTGCGACGCCGCGGCATGAACGAGATCTCCACGTGACTCCGAGAGCGTAATGTAAAGAGTGCGCTCCCCTTGGCTTACGCCCTCTCGAATGAATTGCACCGCCAGGGTTGTCTTCCCCGCCCCGGGATCGCCCTCGACCAGATAAATGCGGCCCTTGGGAAAGCCGCCATGCAAAATAGCGTCCAAACCGGCACATCCGCTGCTCACGCGAGTGTCGAATTGCCGGTTCAGGTTCGTGTTGACTGCGCCGCTTGCCGCCGCCAAGTTTTCCTCCGGAGAAATCGAGCCAGTCGCCGCGAACTTGCCCCCAAGCAGGCACCGGCACCCGTGCACATCGACTGTGATCTACATCAGACTTGATTGCAGCGAAAAGAGTTGCCAGCAATTAGAATGGCGAATTAAACCAAGGATTTGCATCAGGTCTTTAGGGAAAGCAGTAGGGATTTTCCTGTAGAAGAAACTCCAAGCGATTTTGAGACGAGTTCGAACATGATCCGCATCATTCTCCCGCAACATCTTCGAACTCTCGCGCACGCTGGTCCGGAGGTTACTCTCGAAGTCGAGCCGCCGGTGACGCAGCGCTCCGTGCTCGACGCACTTGAGGCTCGCTATCCCATGTTGCGCGGGACGATCCGCGACCAGGCCACACAGCAGCGCCGTCCGTTCCTGCGCTTCTTCGCTTGCGAGGAGGATCTATCGCACGAATCTCCTGACGCTCCACTCCCCGCGAGCGTCGCGTCGGGAGCAGAGGCGCTTCTGATCATAGGGGCGATTGCAGGAGGGTAACGCTGGGAAGTGGGTGGGGAAATGCCGAAGAATCCGGGGCCGCACGTGATAACATTTTGCCGTGCCCCTCACCGATACTACGCTTGAAGCGCAGGCGGTTCAGCTCAGGATTCAGCGAGAGATGAGTGGCGAGCAGCGCATCCTCCTCGCGTTCGAGATGAGCTTATTCGCAAGGGAACTGGCCCGCGAGAGCATCCGTCGGGATCACCCAGAGTGGAGCGAGACGCAAGTCGAGCGCGAACTCATCCGACTGGCATTCCTGCCCAAACCACTGCCGGGTTGGCTTGAAGAGCGATTCAAGAACTCTTAATAGCCAGCCATTTGCCCCGCGCCCATCCCCTCCGCTATAGTTTTCAGAGCCGTGTTTGGAGACTTCACTGCCGTCGATCGCTGGACCAGGAAACCGGTTCACTGCATTTACCAGGCGCTGATCGTTGCCATCGCGACGCGTCACGCCGACGCCGTCGATGTCAAGTTCCTGGTCGACGGCAGAACGGTTACGGTGGCCCTCCCTCATCCCGCTTGGGTCGAGTATAAAAAGCGCACTGGAAGGTCGATGACGGATTCTCTCGCCATCGAGATCGCCGGCCATTATTTGAAAACCGCGTTGGAATCGGGCGAGGGTCTTGGCCGCGACATGTATTCACTGACCATCGAACAGACCCTGGAACATCTGGAAGCTGTCGTCAGCGAGATGCAGGCTCCCGCCTCGGCTACGGTCTAATCCTTCGACATTTGCCGCCTATTGCTGCTGATCGCGAGCGCTCGCGTAATAGCCGGCACGGGATTGGATTTTGTAGCTCTGTTTGGACTTGATTTCCAGCTTGCGGTAGCTGCCGTCTTGTTTGGTATTGGTCGGCGTATAACCCAGGTTGTACTGGCTGCGCAGTTCGGCGGAGATCTGGTCGAAGGCCTCTTTCAGCTTGTCGAACTTGTTGCCGACATTAATCACGCGGCCGCCAGTCGCTTCGGTGAGCTTGCGCATTTCGCTTTCGCCGCTGTACCCCATACCCATGCTGTAATAACCGCCGCGGTCGGCGCACAGCAGCACGTAGACGATCGCATCGGCCCTCTGAGCCGCTTCCATTGCGTCTTTGATTTTGAGCCGGCTACCCTCGTCCTGACCATCGGTCAGCAGGATCATGGCCTTACGCCCGACTTCCTTGGCCAGCATATCGTGAGCCGATAGATAGACCGCGTCATACAACACGGTTCCCGGCGACTGAGCAGAAGGAACCGGCCCACCGCCCGCGCCGGGAAGCGTGGGCATCGTAACCCCGGAATTGATCTTGACCTTATTCAGCGCGGCCTGCAGGCGGTGAACGTCGCGCGTGTAATCCTGAATGAGTTCGGCATCGATGTTGAAGTCCATCACATAGGCTTCATCTTTGTCGGTGAGAATCTGGCGAAGAAACGCGCCGCCAACTTCTTTTTCCATGTCGAGAACCCGCAACTGGCTGCCGGAAGAATCGATCAAGATTCCGAGCGTGAGCGGCAGGTTCGATTCGGCGGCAAAATACTTGATGGTCTGCTGCTTGCTATCTTCGAACACCTCGAAGTCGTCTTTGGTCAGATTGGGGATGAGCGCGCCGTGTTTGTCTTTCACGTTGAAGAAGAGACCGACGACATTGACGTTCAGTTTGAGGGTTTCCGCCGGCTTGTCGTCATCGGATTTCTGGGCACTGTCGGGCTTCTGAGCGGAAGACGGCTGGGCATTCGCGGGATTGGAGCCATTCGGATTTGGAGTAGTTGAATTCGAAGCGCCGGAACCCTGAGCCCAAGCGACTGGAACGCCACCGGTTACGCCTGCAAGGATGAGAAAAAAGAAGATGACAGAAGCAGCGGCCAGGGTGGGCAGAAATCTCTGCTGAGCGGATACTATCGACATGCGAACATTCCCTCGGGCTTTTTGTTAGTCTAGTCCTGAAAGTTAGATGCACCAAACGGCATGCCTTGGCATCCGAAGAGAATAGAAGTGAAAGATTTAGAGGGACACGTCGAACCGTCGTAGGCCGACAAGAAGGAACCGCGATACTCCAATGGACGAAAGAACGAACCGAAGAACGAACGGATGGTGCGTGTAGCATGGTTCTTGTGCAGGGCGAGGCGAAGTCGCGGGGCAATCAAAGAAGCAAGAGCCACTGGCTGGCGGCTGCCGTCTGCCTGACTCTGCTGGCTGCGTGTATTCCAATCGGCGCTCAATCATCCGGCAACCAGGCCCCCGCGGGGCAAAGTTCGCAAAGCCAGCCCCCGCAGAGCGGCGATATCCCGGACGCGCCTTCCGCAGTTCAGGCTCCAGCCGACAATCCGGAGCCTCCGCCGATTCCCAAGCCGGAAGAAAAGAAGCCGGCAGTCGAGCGCAATCCGTGGACGAACCAGCCCGTCAATCAGCCCACATCCGCGGAGCCAGGCACTCAACCAGCGGCGAGTCCGGATGCTGGTTCAACAACACAGCCGCCCATGCCGCCGGTAAAGACTGTCCCGCCGGGCAGCACCAGCAAAACCGGCTCAAACCCGCAAGAGGATCTCTACAAGTTAAAGGTCACTACCAACTTCGTGGAGGTTCCAGTCACCGTGAAGGACCACTCCGGCCGCCCGGTGGATGGACTTATTTCTTCGGACTTCGTCGTGAAGGAAAACGGGACGGTGCAGAAGTTAACCTATTTCACTTCCGATCCCTTCGCGCTTTCGGTCGCGATTGTGATCGACTTAGGCATGCCGGATTCTGCGGTTCAACGGGTGAACCAGACTTTTCCGGCGCTGGTGGGAGCTTTCGCTCCCTATGACGAGGTCGCGCTCTATACCTACAGCAGCACGGTGAGCCAGGTCACCGAGTTCACGGCCGCGAACCAGAAGTTGGCCGCACTGTTGAACCAGATGAAGACGGTGCGCGGGCACGACAACGGAGCGCCGGTATTGGGCGGACCACTCGCGCAGAATGGACCGATCGTCAACGGAATTCCGGTGGGCAGTCCAACCGAGCCGGTGAACACACCGCCGAAAGAGGCTCACGTTTTGAACGACGCTATTCTGAAAGCCGCGCTCGACTTGAGTCGCCGCGACCGGGACCGCAAGCGCCGAAAGGTTATTTTTGTGATCAGCGACGGCCGGGAGTTTGGCAGCAAGGCCGGCTACAACGATGTGAAGCGGGTGCTGCTTTCGAATGAAGTCCAAGTGAAGGCCATTGCCGTGGAAACCGGAGCTCTGCCGGTTTATCGAAAGATCGAACGACTACATATTCCCGACCAGGGCTATAGCGACATTCTGCCCAAATACACCTCGGCTACGGGCGGGGGCACGCCATATTCCGAACTAACGCGCAACGCCATAGAAGACGCCTACTCTGAGGTAATGAGCGAGGCCCGCAACCAGTACACTCTGGGCTACACGCCTTCCCGCCCCAAGACGCCGACCTCGGCGGCCTACCGCAGCATTGAAGTGGTTGTGACCCGCCCCGGACTCAAAATCTACGCCAGGGATGGCTATTACCCACTTCCGCCAGCGCGGTGATGCGCCCCTTCTTGCTCACCGGTGGCAGGGGGTCACCGGAGTAACCTGCCTTGCATCGGGCGCGTGTGATATAAAAGCCCGAAGCCCCCATAGGGACATTTTTGCGCGGAAGCGGCCGTTGAGCTGTGGCTCGCGCTCTTGAGGAAAGTCTTGAGTTTCATCAACTTCGCAGCCCGCGAGATCAATTGCAAGATCGTGTACTACGGCGCCGGGTTGGGCGGCAAGACCACCAATCTGCAGGTGATCTACCAGAAAACCGCCGAACAGCAAAAGGGCAAGATGATCTCGCTGGCCACCGAAACCGAGCGTACCCTGTTCTTCGATTTCCTGCCGCTCGACCTGGGCTCGGTGCGCGGCTTCAAGACCCGCATCCATCTTTATACCGTGCCCGGCCAGGTTTTTTACGACGCCAGCCGCAAGCTGATTCTGCGCGGCGTCGATGGCATCGTCTTCGTCGCAGACTCACAGGAACAACGCATGGACGCCAACGTCGAAGCGCTTGAGAATTTAATGTCGAACCTGAAAGAGCACGGCTACGACTTCAACAAAATTCCCTACGTGCTGCAGTTGAATAAGCGGGACCTGCCCAATATCTTGTCGGCGGAAGCGCTGACGAAAGAGCTCCGCAAGAAGAATGAGGCCGTGGTCGAGGCCGTAGCTTTTCAGGGTTCCGGTGTCTTCGAGACCTTGAAAGAAATCGCCAAGCAGGTGCTCACCGAGTTGAAAGCCGGCGGCTAAAGCTGGCGGCGTGGTAGGACTCCTGTACGCCTACCTTGATTGATTTGAGATCCGCGCGGACCACTGCAGAATCCCAAAATCGCTCCATTCGTCTAGAATGCGATGACGACGAAGTGCGAGGCAGCCCATGCGCGATCCCCACTCCCCCGGAACTCCTGATTGGAAACTCCACGGCCTGCGCATCATTCGCAGCGGAGAACTGGACAGTAACACTGCGCAAACACCCGGCATGACCCGTGCCGAAGCCATCTCGAATGCCCGAGTCGGCGCGCAAAAACTCTGGGCGGGAACCGTCGTGGTTCATCCCAACGCCAAGACCGGCCCGCATCATCACGGAGAACTCGAAACTGTAATCTACGTGGTGCGCGGTCGCGCCCGTTTTCGCTGGGGAAATAATCTGGAGTTCGTCGACGAAGCCGGCCCCGGAGATTTTGTCTATGTCCCTCCCTACGTTCCTCATCAGGAGCTGAACGCTCGCAAAGATCAACCAGTGGAAGCAGTGATTGTACGCAGTGGGCAGGAGCCGATCGTCGTTAATCTAGACATTCCAAGTCCGGAGGATGGTCCCGACGCGCCACAGGATGATCCGTTTCACTCCGCGCCGTGATGGCTCACTCTTCCCAGCGCTGAAACGCTGGGCTACTTTCGACTGCTGCTTCGGGAGTCCCGGATATCACCGCCGATTTCTTAGGGACGGTAAGGCGGGACGCTAGGACGATAAGCCGGAGGCTCCTAGGGCTAATG
The DNA here is from genome assembly GCA_964407505.1 of uncultured Acidobacteriaceae bacterium. Taxonomy (GTDB): domain Bacteria; phylum Acidobacteriota; class Terriglobia; order Terriglobales; family Acidobacteriaceae; genus Sulfotelmatobacter. Next base: position 9,883 of record CAYOVU010000323.1, read on the forward strand.
CTCCCAGCGTCGTCGGGGACTGTGTCGGCTTTGAGGCGGAAAGTATTTCACACGGCGCGAGAGACAGGACACTGACCCCAGATGCACTTGCCGCTAGGGCGTAGAACGAGAGGTCGTGTTGCAGCGTCTTCGACAGCTTCACCGTTCTTCGTGACATGAAGTGCTCCTGAACCGAAAATTTTTACCTTTCTGCACGCCGCCAAAGTTGCAATCCCCGTGACCCTAGCGCCAGAGCGCCCAACATTGGCTGATCCTTAGCTCCTGGCTGCGGCGCGACATTCATTCGGCTCGAAGTGTCCTCGCTCTCATCATTCTCGCCGGTGTCTCCTGCGCGTATCGGCTTGTTGGGTTGTGTCTCGTAGGCGTAGCCGGTCAGCAGAACACCCATACTGTGCTTCATGGGATAGAGCCGAATGCTCATGCGCACCCATCCGTAATGGGCTTCTCCGCCAATGCGAAACCGCACGCCGAGAAATCCGTTGGTTGTGTCTTCCGACCATGAACTCCCCCCGTAATAGACGCCGAAGCTGGTCGCCTGGAAAACAGGCGCAAAGCGGGAATGGAAAGGCGAAGATTCTCCAATTCTTACACCGAGCTTCACGTTAGCCGCGAATTCGCTATACGGGCCAATTTCGATCCCGCCTCCCGCAGTCGGCTTGGCTTGTAGCGAATTTCCGGGAAACAGGCCGTTTGTGTCTAAGCTCCAAAAAACTTCACGAACCGTGACATCCGTGGTCCCGTCATGATCGAAATCAATGAGCATCATTCCGTTGCGCCCGATTATTTGATGGGCGGGCGTGTAAACGATCTGCGCCTGGGCCGGCCGAGTAAGCGCCATGCTTACTCCGGCAGCGGCCAGTGCGTAGAGCGAGAGTTGGCGATGTAGGGAGTCGGACAGCGGCTTCTGTTCGCGGGAGCGCGCGGCGGGCCGTGGCATGGAATAGCCCTCCTTATCGAGGCGCCCGCATTATCCTTCGGAGGGAAAGTTATGTCAAAGGGATCGGACGGCCCGTTTTTTTCGTTGTTTGCGAGGATGGGATGGAGATGTTGGCGCAAGTGGATCGCTCAGCGGTCGAACATGGTTCAGCGCTAAGCGTTTTGCAGCTTCGCTCGTCCTTTTTCGACCAGCAAGTTGGCAGCCTGGTGTTTGCCCAGGTATTCTCCAACGACACGCGCGCAGGCTTCGACAAAGTCCTGTTCGGGTTTGGTGAAGGTCCCTTCAAAATAACTCTCGATGTCGAGCTCGGCCTCGAGTTTGTTTTTCACTAGGATGGGAACCACGATTTCAGATTTCACCAAAGCCGATCCGGCGAGATAACGCGAATCCTTCGAGACGTCCTGCACCACGACCGAACGCCCGCTACTGGCTGCGGCTCCGCAAAGCCCGGTGCTGATGGGGATACGCGCGTTGGGCGTAAAGCTCCCGACAAAGGGACCAACCAGCAGGACTCCGGGGTCCGCGGGATCGACCAGGTAAAAACCAACCCAGTTGTAACGCGTCATCTTCTCGTGCAGACGCTGGCAGATGCGCTCCATCACAAGCTGAGCCGTGGCAGCGGTCTTCGCGAAGTCCTGAAATTCCCGCACAAGTTCGTCATGTTCCTGCATTTTAATTCACCAATTGCGACCGATTGTAAATCGACTGTTACATGATGGTAAGTATTCGAGTGAGTAACCTCGGTCGCGGGTCTACGACGAACGAAAGACCGACCGGCGCATGGCTGAAAGGTCAAGGGTAACGTTCATTACCCATGACCCGAAATCGGCCCAGCGAAAAATTCTAAGGTGCACCTCCGATATTTTTGTCTGTATGAACTGGCGGCTAGACTCTCTGTATGCCGGTTTTCATCGACGACGCCAGAACGAGCGACAAGAGAGCGGACACCCCAAGAACAGCGGAGACTCAAGCCAGTGACGAGGCACAGAGTTCCGGACAACAAGTGCCGGCGCTCGTCGACTTGTTGCGGAACCGCTCCTATGCGGAGATCCGCCAGCGCATGTACGACAAAGAGCCCGGCAGCCCCTGGTGGGCGGCATGCCGCGCCGAACTCGACCTGCGCAACGGACAGCAACTCGGCGAAGCGTCCCTGGCTTTATCGCGAACTTCGGAGAAAATGCGGGCGTCGGTGCAACACTTCGAGCAACTGGCCGACACTTTGCACCAGGCGACGGTCGACATTGCTGACTTGCTGCGTGGCAGCCAGGAAGCCGCGCGGCGGCTGGAGATCGCCGTTTATGTCGCCATTGGTATAACGCTGGTGCAAGTCTTCAATCTAGTCTTCGAAATCTTCCGCAAGCACTGAGCTTGCCGCGTGAATTCTAATTTCACCTCCCCAAAGACTCTAACATCGCAGCCAAAAAAAATGGCGCCGGAGGGTGCCGGCGCCACGAGAGGCTCGCAAGATGCGTTCAAGCGAGTTCGTTAAATTCGAGAAAAGTTATTTGCTTTCCGCGGTCGGGCTGGCCCCAAGGTCACGGCGGTTGTTGGCTGCGGTGCGCGCCGCGCGAGTGGCGGGCATGTTCGCGGCAGCGGCTCCGTAACGTTCCAGCA
>CAYOVU010000324.1:0-28706 GCA_964407505.1 uncultured Acidobacteriaceae bacterium
CGCGCCCAACGTTTTCGGACTCTACAATATCTGCGACAACGTCCACGAGTGGTGCAGCGACTGGTACGATCCGAACTATTATGCGGTTTCGCTGGAGCGCAATCCACGCGGGCCGGAGCACGGCACGCGCAAAGCTTCGCGGGGCGGATCATGGCGCCATCACGTGAAAGTCTCCCGCTGCTCCGCCCGCTCCAGCATTCCGCCGGAGTTTCAGTATGTGGACTACGGGTTTCGCGTGGCGTGCACCGGGTAATTGGGAAATTTGGTAATTGAGTAATTCAAAATTCGAGGCGCCGTTCTTAATAGACGTTTAAATTACTAAATCACCCAATTTTCTCAATTTCAACCTGGGGCAAGTGTTCATGTTCCAACCCGACCTTCTCCGCTCGAAGCGCATCCTCATCACTGGCGGCGGTACCGGACTCGGCAAAGCCATGGCGCAGCGCTTTCTCGAACTCGGCGCAGAGATTTACATCTGCGGACGCCGCGAGGACGTGCTGCAGAAAACTGCGGCCGAACTTTCCGCTAAAGGCGAAATCCACGCCTTCCCCTGCGATGTCCGCAATCTCGAGGCGGTGGAGTCGATGATCGATTCGATCTGGAAGGCTGGCGTGCTCGATGTCCTGGTCAACAATGCCGCGGGAAATTTCATCGCGCGCACCGAGGAACTTTCGCCGCGTGCCTTTGAATCCGTGATCGGCATTGTGCTCATGGGCACGCTGCACGCAACCATGGCCTGCGGGCGCCGCTGGCTCAAAGCGAAGCACGCCGGCACCGTCCTTAGTATTTCGGCCACGTATGCTCCCGTTGGCTCGGCTTACGTTGTTCCATCCGCAATTTCGAAAGCCGGAGTCGAAGCCCTTACCCGCAGTCTGGCGGTTGAGTGGGGCAATCGCGGAATTCGCATGAATGCCATCGCTCCCGGCCCGATTCCCACACAAGGCGCTTTCTCGCGCCTTCTGCCTCGCCCCGAACTCGAAGAGCTCGCGCTCGATCGCAACCCGCTGCATCGCTTCGGAACGGTCGAGGAGCTGGCGAATCTCGCCGCGTTTCTGGTAAGCGACGGGTCCAGCTATATCAATGGAGAAGTCGTCCGCATGGATGGAGGCGAGTTTCTGCAAGGTGCAGGAGAGTTCACCAGCCTGGGCCGCGCGCTCAACGATGAAGATTGGGAATCCATGAAGCCGAGAAAGACGAAAGGCTAGGATCTAGAAGCGGAAGTGGCGCTAAGAGCGCCTGGCCTCTGACGGATAGACCAGCCACTTCAGCACCATGTTGACGAGGCTTAGCACAATCGCTCCGATGAATGCGGCCATAAATCCATGCACTTGAAAGCTCGGTGTCAGCAGCGCGGACGCGAGCTCCAGCATCAGAGCGTTGATCACGAGCCAGAACAGCCCGAGAGTCACGAGCGTCAAAGGAAACGTCAGAATCTTCAACAGCGCGCCGATGGTCGCATTGATGAAGCCGATGACGAGCGCGGCAATCAATGCTCCCCTGATGCCGCTCACAGAAACACCATGCACGAGTTGCGACACGATCCATACTGCCAGCGCACTCAGAATCCAGTTCAAGAGCAGCCGCATTTGCTCTCCTTGCGTAGTATCTTGCTGCTGCAACTCACCTCGGGAACTATACCAAGGAATTGAACTCGTGTCCCCAGGTCACAGCGTTTACAAATAATTAACCTGACTGCCTCCGCCTTCGGTCTGTGCTGCGGTAAACTACACAATTCGATTGTGCTAAGGAGAAACTCATTATGTCCGAACCCGCTCTGAGCGGCGCTGAATTTAAAAAGCAACTGCATCAGGGAATTCCAAAGATGGGATTGTTCATCAACTCCCACAGTCCCACCGTGGTCGAACAACTCGCGCACAGCGGCTACGACTGGTTGCTCGTCGATACCCAGCATGGCCCTATGCAGAACGAGAAACTTTCCGCGATGCTGAGCGGTATTGCGAACGGTGGGGCCAAATCGCTGGTCCGCGTCGGCGCATATAATGACCGGCCCGGCATTCAGCAGGCGCTCGATCTGGGCGCCGATGGCGTTCTCATTCCCTACATTAATACGGCTGAAGAAGCCCGCCAGGCGGTCAGTTGCACGAAATATCCTACGGTGGGTACGCGCTCGGTTTACTTTCCGCAACGCAGTATGAACAAAGCTGGCCTGCTCGGCTACGCCGGCAATTTCAACAATAACGGCATCGTCGCTCTGCAGGTGGAAACTGCTTCCTGCATCGAGCACATGGCGGAGATTGCCGCCGTTCCCGGTGTCGACATTCTTTTCTTAGGGCAAAACGATCTCTGCATGTCGATGGGTCTCTATAACAAGTATGAGTTCCCCCACATGTACACATCGCCCGAACTTGACGCTGCCACCAAGAAGCTGGTCGAGGAAGCGCGCAAGAATAAAGTGATCCTCGGACTGTTCTTGTTCGGTACGGCCCGCGTCGGCGAATTTCTCGACAAAGGATTCACCTTCATCAGCGTGGGCAACGATCTGCACCACGTCCTCACGCAGACCAGCGCCTACGTCAACGACGTGGAGAAGGTCTCCCAGGAAAAAGGCAAGCCCTGGAAACGCCGCCCGACTGCACTGTTTTAAATTGTTCTAGATTGTGTGGGTGGACACTCTTGTCCGCCAAAAGCCGGTGGGCCAAAACCACAGCGGATTTTCTTAGGTGAATTGTCGGTCCATGAGTCTTCTGTTAACCGTAATCGAAACTCGCGTTCTGGGCGCGCTGATCGAAAAGGACATCACCACTCCCGACTATTATCCTTTGTCGCTCAACGCCCTGGTGAACGCTTGTAATCAGAAGAATAACCGCGATCCGGTAATGACGCTCGCCGAAGACGCGGTCAGCGATGTGCTTTCCACTCTGCAGGAAAAACGTTTCGCCGGTCCTGCCAGCGGCGCCGACAGCCGTGTCACCAAGTACGAGCATCGCCTGCAGGAAGTTTTTAATTTTGATCGCCGCGAGATTGCTGTTCTGTGCGTTCTTCTTCTCCGCGGTCCGCAAACTCCCGGAGAACTTCGCAGCCGTACCGACCGCATGTACCGCTTTGAGGCTCTCGACGACGTTGTCTCCACTCTCGACCGTCTGGCGCAGCGCGAACCCGCGCTGGTGGCCGTTCTGCCGCGACAACCCGGCACAAAAGAATCGCGCTACATGCATCTTTTCGCTGGCGATGCGCCGCCAGTAGATTTAAATTCTCCTCGTGCCATCAGCGGAGCTTCGGGCGAAAGCGACCGCCTCGCGCACCTCGAACACGAAGTTCTAGAATTAAGAAAAGAAGTTGCCGAAATCCATGAGCAGCTTGCGGCCTTCCGTAAGCAGTTCGAATAATCCTACGGCCGGAGTATCATAGGAAAAATCAGTACCGGGTAGGAGATTCCTATGCAACGCCGCGAATTCCTTATTCGCTCAGCCACCGGGCTCGGTGCTGCCTGGCTCACCTCAAAAGACGTGCTGGCCGCGCTTGCCGTTCAGCCTCCGTTGAAAAAGTTTTCTGCTACCGATACGGTCACACTGGGTGGCACCGGCATCAAGACTAGCCGCCTGGCGATGGGCACCGGCACGGTTGGTTCCGGTCATCATTCGAACCAGACTGCACTCGGCGTCAAAGGACTCTCCGATCTTTTGCTGAATGGCTACGACCAGGGGCTGCGATTTTTCGACTCGGCTGATTCTTACGGGAGCCATGAACATGTGGCTGCGGCGCTCAAGCACGTGCCTCGCGACAAAGTCACGGTGCTCAGCAAGACGTGGGCGCGTGACCCTGCAACCGCGCGCGCCGATCTTGACCGCTTCCGGAAAGAGCTTGGCGTCGATTACCTTGACGTCTGCCTGATGCATTGCCTCACCGAAGCCGATTGGACCGAACGCTACAAAGGCGTGATGGACGTGCTCTCCGAGGCGAAACAGAAGGGAATCATTCGCGCCCACGGCTGTTCGTGTCACAGCATCGAAGCGCTGCGCGCCGCGGCGAAGTCTCCCTGGGTGGAAATCGATTTTGTCCGCATCAATCCCATCGGCTCGCATATGGATGCTGACCCTGCAACCGTGGTTAGCGTCCTGCGCGAAATGAAAGCTGCGGGAAAGGCTGTGGTCGGAATGAAGATTCTTGGCCAAGGCGATCTCGCCTTGCGGCAGGATGAAGCCATCAAATATGCTCTGTCGCTGGGAGTTCTTGACGCTTTTACGATTGGGGCAGAAAGTAAGGCACAACAGGAAGATCTGATTCGGCGGATCGCCAGCGCGTAACCTCGAATCCCGCTCTGCATCCACCCGAGCGTGTCCCGCAGCCCACACGTGTCCTCTGCGCCACGACCCAGCCGTCCCTGACATGGGTTAACCCTCGTAAAATCAACGTCCCGCGAGTTGGCCCACTCCCTGCAATCTCACCAGTGCTGCTCAGCAGCAGGAGGTGACCAACCATGAACCGCATCAACCTATTTCGCAACGCGTCGTTTCGCAGCACCGCAGAAACTCTCGATTCCGTTTCGTGCGCCAAGACCCACTTAGCTAAAAGTAATTTAGACACAACCGGCGCGCTGATCTTTGCCGCGCTGCTGATCGCCTGTTCATTCACAGTCGGATGCGCTAGTGACCAACCCAAACCCATTAGCTCCGCAAACCCAACTCCAATCACGCAACCTACGCCAGCCGTAACCACGCCCGCTCCGGTGCCAGTGCAGCAAGCGACCGTGAAGCCCGCGCGCAGGAAGGTTGTTCGCAAAGCGCCTGCGACTTTAGCCTATGCCGATAAAACGTCTGGGGTTTCGTTCCAATACCCGTGCAAGTACGCACTCAAGACCGGTGACGCAGCCAACGAGCTGGTTGCATCCGGCCCCGTTCCCATGGACTTCACGCAGCCCGGTGGAATGGCCCTTGCGGCCGTTGCGCTTCCTGACATCGTCTATCCCAACAGCGACCTGGCTTCGGCTTTCTTCAATGTCAGCGTGAACAAGAATGTGACCGCAGACCAATGCGGAGAATTCTCCGTTCCGCAGCCGAACCCTGCGACCCCGGCGGACCCGGCCATTCAAGCCACAGCGCAGGTTTCGATGCCGCTGGTCTCCAGACAGCCTATGTCTAAGTTAATGATCGGCGATCTGGAGTTGCAGTCCACGGAAAACACGGCCAGCGGCGAAAGCGGCAGCGCAACTCGCGAGGCAACGTCGAAGTATTACCACGTCTTCCAGAATGGTGCCTGCTATGAATTCGCTCTGCAGGTCGCGACCAATAACCTCAAGGCCGAGACCAGCGGCGAGACAACACCCGCGACCGAAACCACGACGAAGCATATCGATCACGAAGAAGTCTTCAAGCGGCTGGAGAAGATATTGGCTACAGTGAAAATTAATCCGGTCGTCATTCCTGAAGCTAATGTCGAAGTGAAAGCGAACGCGCAACCCGCGCCAGCGCAGGAAACGCCGGCTCAGTAATCGTCACCGATACGGTTAAACAACGCGCCGGTCATGATTCCAGACCGGCGCGTCCGTTCTTAACTCCCGGTGAGCAACTCCACACCGAGCGTCGCCAGCGCAATATCTTCCGCTGACGACAGACCGCTGACCGCAACGGCGCCGACCACTTCGCCATTCTTCCGCACCGGAATCCCGCCACCCCATCCCACATAGTTTGGGTCGCCGAAGTAGGCGATGTCGTGACCTCTCTCCGGATGCTTAACCTTCTCGCCAATTTCTTTTGTTGGTTTGCGCTCGCGGGCGGCAGTCCAGGCTTTATTCATGGCGATTCGAATGGATGAAACGGGCGCGCCGTCCATGCGCGTGAAACAAATCAAGTCGCCATGCGAATCGGCGACGGCAACGGATGCAGCCTTCTGCATCGCGTAGGCCTTTTCAATAATAAGATCGACAGCTCGCTTCGCGTCAGAATAGTCGATGGTTTGAAACGTTCTCATGGTTAGAGATTAGCAGGTGACTGGAAGGCTGGAAGCCCGGCACAGGCGAGATGCGCGGCCCGCCTAGCCAGCGTAATAAAGAAATTGACGTAAAAAGTTTTGGGCGGGAAAGTAAACTTTCCCGCCCATGGAGTTGCTCTTCAAGTCTAGAAAATGAACTTCAGTCCGAACTGCACGATGCGGAAGGTATTGTTAACCGTGTTCGTCACCTGTCCAAAGGTTGAGCTGGTTTCAACGTAGTTTGGCGGCCCGAACTGAGGGTGATTGAAGAGATCGAACATCTCGGCGCGGAATTCGACGTTCAACCGTTCCATAATCGTAGTCCTTTTGAAAACCGCGAAGTCGAAGTTGACTACGCCTTGCTGGCGGATAGTCGCATCGACGCGGGGTTCGTTTCCGTAGCTCCAAGGATTGACCGGTGTAGTATCCGAGGGGTTGTTTCCGCTTGGGGCAGTAAAGCAGGAGGTGTTGAACCACTCCGAAACTCGACGGAGGGAACTTCCGCCTACGTTCTTGTCGCAGCCGGCAACGTAGTCAGGTCGGAGAGTTCCGACTCCCAAGCCCGCTTCAGTGAGGGCGTCACCTCCGCCCCAGCTGATCTTCGCGGGGAAACCTCGCTGAAGAGTTGTGATTCCATCCAAGCCCCAACCGGAGACCGCAGCATTGGCGAAACCGCTGAGACCGGAGAGTAACCTTTTTCCGTGCCCAAAGGGTAGATCAAGCACGTAGCTGGCAACCAAACGTTGCGGAATATCCTGCGACGAAAGAGATCGCTCTCCCTTAAGGTTATTCCAATCCTGAACGGCACCAGTTCCACCTGTAGTGCCGCCTTCTAGCCAAGAGGTAAGCGTGTCCGTGTTCGACATGAGTTTGGCGTTGGTGTAGGAGACCAGCAGCGTGCCACCACCCTGGAAGCGCCGGGTTACGGTTGCCTGCAGAGCGTTGTAACTGCTGCCGCAACAACCGAAGGCGTTCAGATTGAGCCCCGAATATTGCGGGAAGGGCCGGTCGAGCTGGCCCTGTATTAGACCCGTGGGTCCAAGGCCTCCGGGAAGGGTTTGGCTGAATGGATAGATCCCCGCACATGAGGCTGGGGCAGGGGGGCAGACATGCTGCGCAATGGTTACAGCGCCTGCGCCGCCGGCGGTGTATTGGCTCGCCGCGTTAAAGATGAAGCTGTCCGGAATCTGGTTGATGTTGGTGTTCGACTGCTCCAGATGCACACCATGCGAACCGGCGTAGGCGACATCGGCAAAAAATCCGGCGGGCAGTTGGCGCTGAATATCCAAATTGTACTGCTCGAGATATCCAAACTTCTGCACGGTGTAGCCAGTATCCGAGAAATTACTCTGAGTTAGAGCGTATTGAGAGATATTTGGTTGCGGATTGCGCCCTGCTACCGCCGTGATAACGTTTGCGCCCGCACCCGCTACGGGCTGCCCGTTGGCAGCATACTGCCCCTGATTAAATGGCCCTGCCCCTGTGCAGACGAGGGTACCTCCACCAAGCACCGGCTCGGCACAAGTATTTGCGTTAAGCGTGGCAGCGGGGCTCACACCCTGATCGTTAGTGTTGTAGAAGTTTGAGGTAGCGCTATTCAGAATATCGTTGTAGGGGTTGGCATTGAATGATACGTAATTCGGGATAAAGAAAATCCCGTAGCCGCCACGCAGTACGGTCTTGGAGTCGACCGAGTAGGCGAACCCAAGTCTCGGCAGCACTTCTTTGTAGGAGAGCGGCAAGTTATTTCGGCTGCTATTCGCTCCGGTCCCCACCAGGAACGCATCGCCCGGACAAGCAGTTCCCGGGCCGCTGCATCCGGTTACGGAAGCGTTGGTTGCGGACGGGTTGAAGTAGCTTAACTTGTCATAGCGTTCTGACCATGGACCCTGCAGTTCGTAGCGCACGCCCAGATTTAAAGTGAGTTTAGGCGTTACATGCCAGGTATCCCCGAAAAATGGGGCGCGGTACGTTTGTTTGCCGGAAATCGGGCCCGAGATCACCAGGGAGCCGGTGGTCTGATTGCCGAAGGCGGCGCCCACGCCGTTACCGTAGCCAAGGAGAAAGTCGGCAAAATCTTCGCCGTTGCCCGCGCCGGCGCCCTGCACGTTGCCAGCACCTACTGTGCCGGGTACGGCCGAGGTCCAAGACCCGCCGAAGGAGATCAAGCCGCCGCCGGTGTTGGTCTGCAGATAATTGTCGTACCCTTCTTCGAGTTGCAGACCCCAAACGAAGGTGTGATGTCCGCGAATCATGGTTACCTGAGGTGAAATATTGAACTGCGTATTGAAATCGCCGATGGCGCTTTGCCCCTGACTACAGGTGACCAAAGAATCATTTTGGCCAAAGCACGGTGTCAGTGGAGTGCGCTCGATGCTGGGGACTAACGCATTGTAGGCAGCGGGCCAGCCCTCTTGCGTCATATCAAAACCGCTGTTGATAGGGTCGCGAAGGTAAATGAAGCGGCTGATGCTCGCGTTCAGGTTGAATATTGTGTTCGAGTTAATCGCAAAGTTGTAGCCAACAGCGACGCTCTTGCTCTTGGTATTTTCAGCGCAACGGTCTTTGCAAAGTCCGGTGCCGAAGGGATCTTGCGACAGGCTGAGCAGCTTCCAGTATGTGAACCGGCCAAAAATTGTCTGCCTGCTACTAATAGTTTGATCGACACGGCCAACGTATTCGTCGGTATCGCCACCGGTGCTGGCGTCCTTCAAGAAGTTAAGGACTGTTCCGCTGGTGGTGGGATTAGCGATCAGCTTATTCAAAAGATATGATGAACTTGGGTTGATGAGATTACCCACCGCCGGGGCATGACTCTGGCAAAACGGCGTGAGATCAGCGATACAGTTGTAGGCAAAGGGCGCACGCGTCGATGTCAAGGATGTGGCAGTCAGTGGGTTATAAATCTGGTGAACTGTGCTACCTCCATCAAGGCAGACTCCGGTCGCACTAAATCCGGTCAGGCAAAGATCGGAGAAATCTCCCTGACGCTCCTGGGCCGTTGGGACCGTCGTGTTAAAGGGGGTACCCTGCCGCAACCGAAAACCCTCGTAACTGAAAAAGACGAAGGTCTTATTCTTGATAACCGCACCACCGATGGCGGCGCCGAACTGATTCTGGGTGAAAGGAACCGGCTTGTTTGCCAGTCCGTTATCAATTTCTGACTCCTTATTGAAGAACTCGTTGGCATTCAAAACTTTGTTGCGCAGGTATTCGTACCCCTCACCGTGCCAGGTGTTCGTTCCCGATTTGGTGCTCATGTTGATGACGCCGCCGGCAAACTTGCCCCACTCCGGCCCGAGGTTGTTGTCCTGAACTTTGAACTCTGAAATCGAGTCCTGAGTCGGAACCAGGAATGGCAAGTTGATGTAGCCGATGTTCAAGGGCTGACCATCGAGGTACTCCGCGCCCTCATTGGCGAACGCGCCGCCGATCTGGTAGTTGGCGAAGTCGAAGGGGTTCTTGCCCACGACGTTACCTTGGGTGCTGCCCTGAGGAATCACAGACGGGGTGATCGTCGTCAGGTTGAAAATGTTTCGGCCGTTCAGCGGAAGTTCATTGGCTTCGCGTTGGTCAACAACGGTGCCAAGCGAGGAGGTCTCCGCTTGCAGCAACGGTGTCGCCGAGGTGACTTCAACGACCTGGCTGACCTCGCCGATCTGGAGCGCAGCATCGACGCGCGTGCTCTGCTGCACGTCGACCGTGATCGCCGTCTGGGCGAAGTGCTTGAAGCCCTGCTTCTCCACGTCAATCCGGTACTGGCCCGGGAAGAGGTTCACGAAATTGAACAGCCCGTCAGCGCCGCTGGATTGTGTCCGCTTTTCCTGCGTGCCCAGATTGGTCAAAGTCACCGTGGCATCGGTAATCGAGGCTCCGGAAGTATCCGTGACCGAACCTGCAATCGAACCGTAGGTGGTTTGGCTGTAGAGAGAAACCGAGGCAGAAACGATCATACCCAGGGTGACAAGCAGGCTCCAAAATATGCGTCTTGGCATACAAGTGACTCTTTCGCGTAGCAGAAATTTCCCTAAAAATCCCCAAACATCGGTGGCCGGGATTCTTGAATACATGAGTGACCGTTGTCAAGCGCAAAATGAATGATTCCCATTTGAATAATCGTTAACCCAACTCGAACAGTGGTATGCTTCCACCGCATGACCACGACGATGATGGACATCGCGAGAGACCTCGACGTCTCGGTGGTTACCGTGTCGAAGGTCTTACGTAACCAGGGCAGAATCAGCGACGCTACCCGCAAACGGGTACTACAGCGCGCCAAGCAGTTGAATTATCAGATGAATTGGGTGGCCCGCAGCCTGGTGACGCGACGCACCTACACGATCGGTCTTCTACTGCCCGAATTTGGACACCCCTTTTTCGCGGAAATTGCCCGCTCGGTGGCCCAAACGGTACGGAATCACGGTTATCACGTGATTGTTTCCTGTTTCGAAGAAGATCCCGAATTGGAAGTGACTGAAGCCGATTCGCTATTGGCGCGTCGCGTGGATGGCCTAATCATTGCTTCGTCCCAGTCGCGGCAGCGGCTCGCTTTGTTCAAACGAGTTCAACAACAGAAGGTGCCATTTGTATTGATTGACCGCCCGATTTCTGGACTGCGTGCGTGCTTCGTTGGGGTCGATAACCGTGCGCTCGGCAAATTGGCGACGGAACACCTGATCGCACAAGGTTGCAGCCGTATTGCTCACCTGCGCGGTCCTGAAGTGGGAATTGCGACCGAGCGTATGGAGGGATATCGCCGCGCGCTCGCCAAGCACGGCTTTGGTCCAAATACCCATTACGTTGTCGACGGTGGCCATGGAGAGGAGACGGGATACAAAGGGATGCAGCAGTTGCTACAGGTGCGTCCTATGATCGATGGAGTTTTCTGTTACAACGATCCGGTGGCGATTGGCGCGATGAGGGCGATCCTGGAGGCTGGCCTCAAAATGCCCGAGGATATTTCTGTGATCGGCGCCGGTAACGTTCACTATTCCGACGTTTTGACAGTTCCCTTGACCACGGTCGATCAGGGAACCTGCCGCATGGGCGTGCTCGCAGCGGAACTACTACTTGCGCGAATCGGATTGAAACGAACGATTCGGCCAAAAACGATATTGATCCCGCCCCGGCTCCTCGAGCGCGAGTCGACTCGACGGCGACGGTAAGACTCAGCTCCAACGGAGTGCAACGAACGCCACGAACGCGATATGCTGGGCCACTGAAGGAAGCTTAAGTTGCGGAACATTTTGCTGCGCGTGTCATGTCTTCTGACCTTGGCGTTGTTGGCTGCTGCCGTTTCCGCACCCGTCTTCGAGGTCAAGGCGCCGCGTGGCCTGGATTTCACGTTGCAGAATTCTCCGACTGCGCAAAAGTATCTGATCGAAACAATGCCCGGCGGAGTGGCTCTGCTCGACTACAACAACGATGGATTGCTGGACATTTTCCTCGTGAACGGCGGCCGCATCAAAAATCCCATGCATGCTCCCGACAATTTCGATCGGCACGATCCGCGCTATTGGAACCGGCTTTACCGGCAAAATAAGGATGGCAGCTTCACCGACGTGACCGAACAAGCCGGTCTCGCAAATGCTGGAGATGGAAACTATGGCATGGGTGTTGCCGTCGGTGATTATGACAACGACGGTTATCCCGATCTCTACGTGACCAGTTATGGAAAAAATATCCTCTATCACAACAATGGAGACGGCACATTTACTGATGTGACGGCCAAGGCCGGAGTCGCGGGTGGCGGCTGGTCGGTTTCAGCGGGATTTTTCGATTATGACAACGACGGCAAGCTCGATCTGTTCGTCACCCGTTACATGGAGTGGGACACTCAGCACAGCAAAGATTGCGGCGGGAACTATCACACCTATTGTCCGCCGGGAGAATTTCCCCGCACCACCAACATCCTCTACCACAACCGCGGAGACGGAACGTTCGAAGATGTAAGCCAGCGATCGGGGATCGCGGCGAAAAAAGGCCACGGTCTCGGAGTGGCGTTTGCGGACTACGATGGAGACGGATTTACCGACATTTATGTGGCGAACGACGGCATGCAGCAGTATTTGTTTCACAACAATGGCAACGGCACATTTACCGAGGTTGGTCTGCAGGCCGGTGCGGCGCTCAACTTGGACGGCGGGCCCTTGTCGGGAATGGGGGTCGTGTTTCAAGACTACGATAACGACGGCAAGCCCGACGTGATCGTCACCACTCTGCCGCGCCAGACATACGCCGTCTTTCATAATGATGGGAACGGTTCCTTCAGTGACCGCGGATTGCAAACCGGACTAGCCATGCTCTCGGGAGTAACTTCAGGTTGGGGCGTCGGTCTCGAGGATTTCGACAACGACGGTCAGAAAGATTTGTTCATCACTCAGGGGCACGTGCTCGACAACGTGGAAACCATCGATCCTTCTCTGCACTACCTCGAGCCAACACTTCTGGCGATGAATCATGATGGCCGCTTCGAACGAGTCGATCCGGGAATCGACGCGCTGGTAGCGGGACGCGGCACCGCATTCGGCGATCTCAATAATGATGGTTGGATCGATGTTGTGACCACAGTCCTCGGGGCGCATCCTCAGGTCTTTTTCAATCGTGGCGCAGCTAATCACGGGGAGGGTTCGCATTGGCTGACGATCACGCTACGCGGTGCGCGCAGTAATCGTGATGGCCTTGGAGCGCGCGTGCAGGTGAACGGACAAACGCGCTTCGCGACCACTGCCGGCAGTTACGAATCCGCCAGCGACAAACGTCTTCACTTTGGGCTCGGCAAAGCCGAGAAGGCGCAGGTCGACATCAAGTGGCCCTCCGGTATTCATCAGATTCTGAATGATGTTCACGCCGACCAGTTTCTCGAAGTGCGTGAACCGGAGAAGCCGTGATCCGCGCAATCTTATTCGTGTATCTGGCTGCGCAGATTGCGTCGCCGCAGGTCGCCGAGCACATGCAAGCCGGAATCACTGCCGAAAAACAGCGACAATTCGACGTTGCTGTCAAAGAGTTCAAGAAAGTCACGGAACTTGATCCATCGTTCGCCGATGGCTTTGTAAGCCTCGGCCAGGCTTACATGGAGAATGCCGATTACACCTCTGCCGCTGCGCCGCTTAAACATGCGCTGGAACTGAATCCGGATTCGCAGCAGGCTCACCAGTTGTTGGGTTATGTACTACTCTCTCAAGGTTACCCAGCAGAAGCGATCCTGCACCTCGAACGCTCGTCTGATAAAACGGCGCTCGGAATTGCGGAGATCCAGACTGGGCAACTCACTGAGTCGATCGCAACCCTGCAAGCGGCGCTGGCTGCGCATCCCAACGATCAGGACCTCCTTTATTATCTTGGCCGCGCCAGCGGCTTGCTCTCGAAACAATCGATCGAGACTTTGCTGGCGGCTTATCCTGACTCCGCGCGCGCGCATCAGGCGATGGCAGAAAACTATTTCGTGCTGCGGCGCATGCCGGAGGCGGAAAAAGAATATCGCGAAGCTATACGGCTGCGGCCCGGCCTGCCCGAAGTTCACCTTGCGCTGGGCGAGGTGTATGCTGGCGCATCGCAATGGGCCAAAGCGGAAGAAGAATTTCGGTTGCAAACCAAGCTGCAGCCGGGCAACGCCGAAGCTGCCTACCGCCTGGGAGCGGCGTTGCTCGAACAAGGCAAAACCAAAGAAGCGAGGATCGAACTGGTTCGTGCCGACCGCCTGATGCCGGAGATGCCGGAGACGCTCTATTCGCTTGGGAAAGCCGCATCGTTAGAAGGTGACACCGCTGCCGCCGAGAAGGCCTGGACCAAGTTGCTGTCCATCGAGCAGCAAAGCTCGCTCGCCGCGCAGGCACACTTCGGACTGGCAGGACTCTACCGCAAACAAGGAAAGGCCACCGAGGCGCAGCATGAAATGAAGGAGTTCGAACGCTTGAAAAATAGTTCGAACACGCCGCCAGCATCCGACAAGTAAATTACAGCATTCGCATTCGTGCCATTCATTACTTAGATAGGAGCTTTGACACATGGGAACGAACCGCCCTGGATTCCTTCACGCTCTGGCAGCTGCTGTATTTTGTCTTCTCGGATTCGTGTTGTTCTCTTCCTTCGCAGTGTTGCCGCTGCGGGCGGCTGAGCCTTCTTCGCGCAACCTGGATTCCCGTTGGCAATTTCGCGCCGTGGCAAACGCCGATCAATCCGATGTGAAGGAATGGCATCCAGCGCAGGTTCCCGGTGTGGTTCAAACCGATCTCTTTGCTAACAAACTCATCCCCGATCCCTTCGACAGAGACAACGAATTCCAACTTCAATGGGTCGGCCTCGCCGACTGGGAGTACCAAACTACGTTTCAAGTCGATGCTGCCGCGCTTGCCCACGAGCATGTCGATCTGGTCTTTGACGGGTTGGATACTTTTGCGGATGTATATCTGAATGAGCAGTCGATTCTTCACGCCGATAACATGTTTCGCCGATGGCGAGTCCCCGCAAAAGCAACGCTGAAGCCCGGTTCCAATACGCTACGTATCGTATTTCATTCCGCCGTCGAGAAGATGATCCCTTACGCCAAGTCGCTGCCTTACATTCTGCCTTCGATCTCGACTCATAATTACGGCAACGAAGAAAACATCGCTACCGCTCCTTACACGCGCAAAGCTCCCTACAACTATGGCTGGGATTGGGGCCCGCGCTACATGACCGAAGGCATTTGGCAGCCCGTACGCCTCGAGACCTGGGATGCGCTGCGCATTGAGAATTTTAACATTCACCAACAGAGTATTACCTCTGATCTGGCGAATGTTACGGCCGAGGTTGAGATCGAAGCTAGCAAGCCAACAACAGCTGCGCTCTCGCTTGCTCACGATGAAATGTCTGGACCGGAAACATCGGATGGAACCCAAACGCTCCAGCTCAATGCCGGCATCAATCACGTGTCAGTCCCCATTCGCATCCCCGCGCCAAAGCTTTGGTATCCGGCCGGGTATGGTGCTCAAAGCAGATATCGCTTTTCGGCCGCGATCCGCATCGGCCGCGACACCGCAGCCCACGTCGAAGTAAAAACCGGTCTCCGTTCCATAGAGCTGCGCCGCGCCGCCGACGAATGGGGGAAGAGCTTCGAGTTCGTGGTCAATGGAATTTCTGTCTTCGCCAAAGGTGCGGATGTTATTCCCTTCGACAGTTTTCCGAACCGTGTGACTCCGGAGATTCATCGCAACATTCTCCAGGCCGCTCGCGATGCGCACATGAATATGGTTCGCGAGTGGGGCGGCGGTTACTACGAATCTGACGATTTCTTCGATATCTGCGACGAGCTTGGCATTATGGTGTGGCAGGAATTCATGTTCGGCGGCGACATGGTTCCCGGCGATGTTGCCTTTCAGGAAAATGTGCGGCAAGAGGCTATCGATCAGATCAAGCGACTGCGCGACCATCCCAGCATCGTCGTGTGGTGCGGAAACAACGAAGTTGAAACTGGATGGTGGCACTGGGGCGATCGCCAGGAATTCAAAGCGTCCATTTCGCCGGATACTCGCGACCGCGTCTGGCAGGATTATGTAATTCTCTTCGGCGACATCCTTAGAAGCGCGGTCACGCAATACGCCGATCCCGTGCCGTACACGCCGAGTTCTCCCAGCGCTAATTTCGAGGAAATTCCCGACAATCAGCACAACGGCGACATGCACTACTGGCAGGTCTGGCACGCGCAGGCGCCGGCCTCGGATTACACCTTGCAGTTTCCCCGCTTCATGTCGGAATACGGATTTCAATCCTTTCCTGAGATGCGTACCATCGCAACATTCGCCAAGCCTTCCGATTACGACATCCGTTCGACCGTCATGCAGGCGCACCAAAAGAACAAAGGAGGAAATGAACGCATCCTGACCTACATGTTGCGCGAATACCATGAGCCGAAGGACTTCGCGTCGTTCGTTTATCTCAGCCAGGTGCAGCAGGCGGAGATCATCAAGATCGGTGCCGAACACCTGCGCCGGCAGAGGCCGCGCACCATGGGTTCTCTGTACTGGCAATTGAATGACTGCTGGCCCGTCGCCTCATGGGCCAGCATCGATTACTACGGGCGCTGGAAAGCTCTACATTATTACGCGCGCAGATTCTACGACGATGTGTTGATCTCGCCTTTCTTGCACGATGACAAAGTGGAAGTGTACGTCGTGTCGGACAAACTTCAGCCGCTTTCCGGCACGATTCACATGCGGCTGCTCGACTTCTCTGGAATCGTCCTGCTCGAGCAAACCAAAGACGTGCAAGTCCCCGCGCAATCGAACGCGGTCTATTTCAGCGTCGATAAATCCGCGCTCGCGGCAAAGGGAGATCTTCGCAAAAGCTTCCTTGTGTTCGACTTGGAAATGAGCGGGAAGAGAGTGTCCCGCAACCTCGTCTTTTTCGATCGGGTGCAGAACCTGGAACTGCCAGTCATGCCTAAGATTGAAGCGAGCGTGAGCAAGAGCGGCGACGCATACACCATCACCCTGCAATCTGCAAAGTTGGCCCGCAGTATCTATCTCTCGTTTGGCGATCTCGACGTCCAAGCCTCCGATAACTATTTCGATCTGCTTCCCGGAGAAACCGCAACGATCACTCTGAAGTCGCCCGCAACCCTGGATCAAATTAAGAGCGGGCTGAAGGTAACATCGCTAACAGACGCTTTCGCCTCAAATTGAGGCTACGGTATAATCAAGCAATCGTAGGCGCGTAGCTCAGTTGGTTAGAGCGCTACCTTGACACGGTAGAGGTCAGGAGTTCGAGTCTCCTCGTGCCTACCATTTCTTTCAATCACATAGCCACTTTGGCCTCGTACCGCGAGGCTCCAAATGGCTCCATTAAGCGCACCCAGGCGGGCAGGGAGTAGAGGAGAATGCTCCACACTTTCCAGAAGCCGAACTTCCTGGTATCGCCGTCCAGAGCCGTCCGGTCCCTGTCTCTAGCTTCCGGTTAGACCATTCCACTCTGTCTTACCCAACAACAAGCCGGTGTAAACTTTGCCGAATTTCATATTCGGCCCTCAGTTAAGCACCCTGTTTACGACGTCTTCCTCGTTACGCATGGACTGATGGCGAATCGCCTTCAGCAAATCGCTGTGGTGCTGGGCTGAGGGTTTGGTTCGATGCGGAAGGAATTGGAGACTTCGCGAGCATCACCCTGCGGTCATCGAAGGTCTGTCACGGTGCGAACTCGTTCGCGCCTTTACTCCACGACTTATCCCTTCCGCCGCGCCTTCAATGGGAGCATGTGATGGTCGCCAGAGCAAGAATTAGGGTGAGACAGATCCTCAGGGTGTATTTGAGGACGACCCCGAACCCAAACCCAGCCGAATATATCGCGGCACCGAACACATCTTTCGCCTGCACGGTTCTGATCGCCCGTCATCACGGTGCATTTCGATAGACAGCCGCACCCCAAAAGAAGCCCGCCCCAGCCGCAGCGAACACCACGGTTTCGCCGGGCCGAACTTTGCCGCAGCGCAAAGCGGAATTATATGCGAGCCCCAGCGAGGCCGTGCTGGTATTGCCTGTATTCTCGATCACCGTGTGAGCGCGGCTGACATCGACGTTGAGCGCAGACATGCAGTGATGAATCATTCGCAAGTTAGCTTGATGAAAGATGAATATTCCGATGTCTTCAGGCATCATCTGGGCGAGCGCGAGCGCATTCGTCACACTCTCCCTCATGCCTTTTGTTGCGAGGTCCCAGACCGCCCGTCCGTTCATATACAAGCGATGTGCGCCCGTTCCGAGATCGTCAGGAGTAAGGGGACGCTTCGAGCCCCCTGCCGGAACACAGAGGTCCATCGAGTGCTGTCCTCGTAGGTCCCAGGCGATAAACCCAGTATCCTGCTCTCTGGCCGGGAGTAGTAAAAAAGCACTCGCGGCGTCACCAAAGAAGACGCTATTCGCATTGAATGGGTTCGATAGGCGCGACATCACATCCGCCCCTATTACAAGTACATTCCGGTATAACCCAGTCTGCAGAAAGTGAGTTGCCAGGAACAGCCCGAACAGAGTAGCGCAGCATCCATATTGATTTAAATCCAGGACGAATGCACGATCCAGGCCCATAGAGGAGCGAACCATCAGAGCCGTCGAAGGAAGCAAGAAATCAGGTGAGTTAGTCCCGATTATTAGGCAATCCACCGCGGATGGCGATAGGTTACACATCCCCAATGCATCCACACCGGCATGGCAACACATGTCTGATGTTGCATCCGATTCATCGAGACGACGGCGCTCACGGATCCCCGTCTTTTCCTCGATCCAGTCACTTGTATCTCGATCGGCAGATGGTTGGCTTCGTGCTCGCATTTCCCTGTAAAGATCCTCATTGGTGATTCGGCAGCTCGGAAGAAAGACACCGCTCCCAGCGATCTCTACGCCGATATTGGAAAGTCCAGAATATAGGGTGGTCATATAGTTTGGTTGTCGTGCGGCGATTCACGTCTCGGGTGTCGACGGACCATTCTGGTTCTCTGACAGTGCCACCATGTGCGAGAAGTATCTTTATCGCAAGAATCGACGCCATAATAATGATGACGTGCGGCGAGGGAGAGCATGCTTTTTGGCAATAGTGTGAGGAGATCCTCGAACCTGTATTGTCTGATCATGACATTACACGCTGGAAGTGAAACCTGTGCCACCCAAACCACTGTGCCGGATGCGCTTGAATATGGAGATCGAGTACTCGAAAGAGCTCTCTGTTTACGACTTTTGCGTGATCCGACCGATCACATTCAGTTGGAGCCACGATCGGAGGCTCGATTTTTATTAGGAACTGCCCACTTTTGACCCGGAGCAGCACTACAGGAAGGACGGGGGCACCGGATTGTGCCGCTAACCACCCGGCCCATTCGTTCATTCGTGCATCGCTGCCACCGATAGATGTTGTGATGGTAGGTGGTTGAAAACCAGAGTTAATGATTCCGAAGAAGGCGCAGCGTTTCCGTGTCTCCTCATCAGAATTGGGGTTGATGGTGTGCATGTCTGGAAAAGTCAACACCGCTTCATTTCGGGCTAATGCAGCCAGCAGTTGCTTCACTGACAGGAGGTCCACATTTGGAATTTGCCGGAACTTTCCTCCCGCGGGATCGAGAGAGCGAAATTTCTCATGCCAACGGATGCTCTCAGCGAGATCGACATTGGGGCTAGGCGTGGCGGTCAGGTTGATATCGAGTCCGCGGGACACCAGCAGGGGTGCGACCAACCGGCTGGCGCTGAAGTGAAACCCGGCATATATTACGCCCTTCTGCAGAGATCGAGCCCGCTCTATGTTTTCCAGGCCATCCCATTGCACGCGCTGATCGAACCAGCGCCGCGCTTGAGAAGGCGGGGACGCCAAGACCGCATCCGTATCGGCAATATTCCATAACAGGTGGTGAAGATACCGGGTCCGAAAGCATTTTGGCACTTCTAATGCTGTAGTACGGATGTTCTCCTCGGCAGTCCGGGCCCGCCGTCTGAGAGGGCGACCGTGACCGAGATATGTCACGGCGTAGAGGGACCATCGTTGAAGCAGAATCGGACATTGCCGTATCACCGCCAAACAATGTGGCAATACATGAAAGCGAAACAGAAATCTAGCGATGGCGAACGGATCGAATTCCGACTTGGAGACAGACAATCCATTCATGGTCCGAATAAGGCCTGCCCCCAATAAGGCTTGCAACAACGGGTGTAGGGAGACCATCCTCCCGCTCGGGTCGAGCGCTTTACACACTTCGCCGACGGATCGCCCCGACTCCAAATCGCGAATCGCAGCGATCCCCTCTTCTCGGGTTGCAAGTTGCGATTTTCCTCCCCATCGTCTTACGTAATACACCCCCTCGCGGCCCCTGCGTATAAAAAGCCGGTGAAGGCATACGACCGTGCTTGGGTTTATTTCGATGCTGGATCTATTACTTTCGATTGGCATTTGAAGTTTCGCACCTCAATTCCATGAGGAAAACATCACGACCTTTCGTTCTCGACCGTAGTTGATAGACCCATAGATCACATTGAGCGTAGTAACTCCATCGGGTTCGCACGAGATGCCTGCCGGGCTGGCCCCCAGGTAGCCAACAATATGCTGAGCAGTTCCACAATCAAGACGCTAGATACTATGGTCCCAATGTGCGTAACTTTGCCTCGGAATACACTGTCCAGCAGATGTATCAGGAGAGGTGTCAGAATAAGACCGCATGCGATGCCTATGCCCGTTAACAGCGCGCTCGTTTTTAGCACGTAATAAGTAAGTCCTCCACGCGTGCTGCCAAAGGCCAGCCGTAGGCCGAATTCCCGGCGCCGCATTTGAATTGTGTAGCTAAGTACACCGTAGACACCTAGACTGGCCAAAACGACGGCAATCGCGGCGATAAAAATTAGGATAGTAAGCAGGACGACTTCGTCGGATTGCTCGAATTCCAAAGCACTTCGATATGTCGTTACGCTATCGATGGGCTGGGACGGTTCGATTGCTCGGACTGCACTGCGTATGATCTGCGCCAAGTTCGCGGGATCGAGGGTCGAGCGTATGACGATCAATGTATCAACCGAGGGCGCCCCGGAGTATAGTCGGTATAGGTCCGGCTCATCGCCGGGCTCGCCAAACCAGTGCTTGGTGTTACCGACAACACCGACAACACGATAAAAAAAGGCGGCGCTATTATCGCCTTCTCTCAGCCGTACGCTCTGATCAAGGGGATGCGCACCGAGAAATCGAGCGGCAAAAGCATCGTTCACGATTATGAGACGATCCGAATCATTCTCCCGTTCCGGGAGATCCGTACCATAGAGAATCGGAATCTTGAGTGTGGCAAAGAAATCAGGAGACACTACCCTCGCCTTTACGGACTGCCACTGCGTTCCCTGCCTGTCGGCGTCCATTTGCATTGAACCGCCGCCAAGCATTGGCACCGAGCTTGCCGCGGCAACTGACTGCATGCCAACCTGATTCCGCAAATGTTCCAATAATAGGTGGATGAACTGGGAACGACGAGCGGCATCCTCGAACCGCTCCCGTTCGATTGTAAAACGCGCAATGATAACGTTGGAGGAATCGAATCCAACTGGGGCATGTTTAGCCACGACGAATTTCACGACCATGGCACTTGTGAGAATGAGCAAGATTGATGCGCATACGGCTTGCATCATCACGAGAACGGCTCCCGAACGCGCCCTGCCTCGGGTGTTCAACACTTCTCGACCGCTTTCTCGGAGAACTGCGCCGATGTGAATCGACCGAACAAACATTCCGGGAATTGCTGACAGGAGAGTTACAAGTATCAAAACAATTCCAAAGCTAAACAAGATAGTAGGAGCATCGAGCTCTAACTGCAGCGCCGCAACGTAATCGTTGAATGTCAACCGGGACTGGAGCATCCGAATGCCCCAGGAAGACAAAAGGAGGCCCATCGCTACGCTGGCAATCGCGATTAACACACTTTCGTAAAGCACTCCAACGATGATGCGACGTTTAGGGGCGCCAAGGGAGAGTTGGAGGGCGAGATCAGCAGTCTTTGCCGACATGCGGACAAACAAAAGATGGGATACGTTCACGCAAGCGATTAGAAGGACCAGCACCATTGCGCCCATCAGCAGACTGACAACCGGTTTAATGCCCGCGGACTCGATGATGTAGTTCTGTAGTAACATTACCCGAGGCCGAACCCCGCTTTCCTGCTGATTCATTTCTGAAGGCAACGAAAGAGAGATTGCTGTGAGTACCTGCTCGGCTTGGGTTACATTAACGCCGTGCCGAAGTCGCGCGACTACTTGCAATCGAAGTGCACCAGGTTTCGTGTTTTTCCAATCAGCATCTTGCAGAGGCACCCATGCTTCTGGATCCAACGATGGAATTCGGAACTCGGAAGGCATAACGCCAACGACGGTATAGGGGTGACCTGCGGAAGACACGGTCTTGCCGATAATGCTGCGGTCACCACCGAACTCCTGAATCCACAAGCGATGACTGAGCACAATCGATGGGTTTCCTGAATCACTGCCGCCGAATGTCGCACCTCTCGCGGGGCGCGTTCCGAGTACATTGAAGAAATCGGGCGTCACCCTGGCAATAGAGATCCGTTTCGAGCCACCGTCCCATACTATCGTTGCGAATTCGATCCGTAGAGCAGCGGACGTGTCGAACGCCAATGACGAACGCCACGCTATGTACCGGGAGGGCCGAACGCTCTCGGGAACCATCCCATCACTTTTGCGCAACTCGATCGCCACCACGACTTTGTCCGGGTCATTGACAGGAGGCTTACGAAGTACGGTCGCACTCAAGAGCGACATAACCGTCAAATTCGCGGCAACGGCTAATGCAAGGGTTAGAATCACCGGCGCTATGAACGCTGGACTTCGCAACAGTCCTCGCAAGACACGTTTCAGCATCACAATATTCCATGCACTCTACACTCTTAGTGACAATGTGTGTCTGTATCTTTCTTTAGATTTGCCGAATCCTCCTCCGATTGAACGACACAACCACCGCTAGCTGGAGTCAGGCTTTCACTCGCAGATTCCACGGTTCGCGGGTGGCCTGCCATCTCAGAGTGCAATAAGCCCTCGAGCTTATCAAATGAAGCTGGGCCTTCGAGCACTGTGCTTCCGATGAACAGTGTGGGTGTAACAGAAACGCCCAGAGCGCGTCCGTCCTGCCGGTCCTGGACCACGGCCGCAAGACCCCTGCGCTGACTCATGCATGCCATGAGCTGGGGGGTGTCCGCCCCGAGTCGCGTTGCCCACGATCCCAATTCCGTATCGTCGGGAACTGAGGCAGCCCGATACAGTTCCGCAGCCGCCTCCCAATACTTTCCTTGGTCGCCGAAGCATTCCGCAATCTCGGCTGCGCGCTCGGCTTGCGGGTGACGTTTTACATTAGGGAATTCGCGCTGAACCAGCCGAACAGTGCCGCTATACTTACTTACTAGTTTGCGCAAATCTGGAGCAACATGTCGGCATGGGGGGCATTGGAAATCGGCGAACTCTATGATTTGGACCCGCGCTGAAGTTGAGCCGAGACCGTGGCTCTGCGCAGAGACTAGCAAGCGCGAATCTTGGTCGCTCTGCTTTCGTACTCGGTGTATTCCGCCGGTCTGCATTAGATGCCATGAGAGTCCGGCGACCAGAACGGCTCCTACGGCCGCACTGCCACCCTGAAATCTGGTTTTCGGATATCCGTCGGTCGCGGCCATGAATACTCCTGTGCACAGCAGCAAAGAGGATAACCAACTGGCCACAACACAAGACCACGACCAGCCGTGGAGGAGAAATGTCTCGATTGCAGCTATCCGCAATGTAAGCACAAGACCGCCGATACAAACGCCCAGAGTGCAGAAGCGCCCAATCGTCCCGAGCCGTTTAGGGCTTAACTGTAGCACGGTAAGGACAATAAACAGTAGCACCGCTCCCAACAGGACAATTGCACCCAGTGGTAAGTCAGAGATAGCCGCGTAACTAGCGGCGTAACGAAGCTGGCAAATCAGATCGCCACAAGTGATCGATCGAGCAGCTATTTGATAGATACTAACTATCGACACTGCACACACTACAGCGGCCGTCCACAGAAACAATCTTCGAGTACTCTCTCTCATGCTACCTCCCTTGGTGCCGCATTCAATTGCCGGCCCCGCAACATTCGCCACGTAGAACGAGCGATAAGAATGCCGATGGGTAAGACCGTCAACCACAAACGCACATCCGATACGGAATGGATAGAGCGCACACACCTGAACAGAAATATCATCGACGTGCCAATGGTGGTCACCAAAAACAGCACTGTGGTGATGGTGAATCTGCTAGGCTCACGTTTAAACAAGCGGACAAATTGGCGCCAAGCATTCGAGCGAATGTTCACACTTTTTGTCAGGGTTGCCAAGATGAAGTAACCATCCGTGGGCAAAAACGGAAATAGGTTTACGATGCCGAGCCAATAGTTCGCTACAATTGCCACGAACATCACATGTGCAGCTCCACGGGGAAATGAGACTACACGCAGCAGAAGCGCACATGCTGATGCAAAGGTAAAATTCCACCAAACTCCCGCAAACCAGACCACGATGCGCTGCCATTCAAGAAGCGTATAGGTACCGCCAATGCGAAGATATATCATTGGCAAATACCCCAAATATAGTCCCAGGCAAAGCCTCCTTGGTAAGAGTCCAAAGTACGTTGCAGCCAGACCATGCGCGAGTTCGTGGAAAAAGAACGAACAAAACAAAAATGAGTAGTACAGCAAGATATCCGTCTTGATGCCTCCGCTGCGAGACATCAGACGCAGAGCATCCCGTGCATAAGTTGCGTCAAAACATTGAACGAAAAGGCCGGCAAGAATTAATACCGCCGATAAGATAGCGAGCACCGGGACAAGACTCTTTGCACGACAGGCGATCATCCGGAAACAAGGCTGAATATCGATGTTCAGCAGGGTGAGCGACATTGATTCGATATCACCGCGTTCAACGTGTTTCGGGCGGGGCCTCGCGATGAGCCCATTAACTGAAAGGCGCTCGTAGAGGCGGGCAATATCTACATTACGTGCATGGCGCTGTTGGATAATACATGTGATGTTCTCGATGGAATGGTTTCCATCGAATAGGAGAAGTGCAGCATTGATAATTGTAATTGCCGTCGCTGGGATCACAATGAAGCGATCTACTTGAGGGCTGCCGAGAATGTACACGGGGGTTCCCGAAGATCCACGCTTGTACAAAGTCCAGACACCTAAGTCCGGTACTGCCTTGGGGCAGATTTCCTGTATACGAGGGCAATTCGCCGTGTCCTTTCTCTCCGGCGCGACCGTCTGCAGTCTGTCACAGGATCGATCGGACATTGCGGCACCTATGTAGATGCGACAGCATCGCATCCGGAAGCCTCCAGATCTCGCATCTGTCTCCCGCTCGCGATGTACTTGCGCACTTCAGCGTTATGGCTGGCTTCTGCGTATCCTACGATTGTCTGTTGTGCTATGGCACGAACCGTGTTACAGAAGGCTGGACTCATCTTCTCGATGGCGCCAGTGGCGATTCTGTTGTTCCCGAGACACGCATTGCACAGATGACGCGCATAGCACACGCGACAGTCCTCGTTGTTCGCTTTACTATTTGCATAAATGCGTTGCAATACTGGACTGTTAAGTGTGGCCTCTCCATCCACAGAGGCTATGTTCCCGATGCGATAAGTCTTGTCGCCGGCAAACATCCAGCACGGATAGATGTCGCCGGCGCTGTCCACCACAAGTTGAGTCGTACCCGCGGGACACATTTGAACGCTCCCACGCCGGGACTTCAGCCTGCGCAGCATGGCTGTAACCAAATCCATCGCTGCTCCTTGGGTGGTCCGGCCCATCATTCGGTTGATAAGTCGCTCTACGCTGGCTGCAGCCGCTTCGGCAAACTCCAAGTGATACGCCCCACCTTCTTGACCGGGGTTCAAAGGACTGTCCGCCGACAGCCCAGCCACAGCAACATGTGCTTCATCCACACCGAATTCCCTGCCGAAGTAGTCGAGGAGCGACGAGATCGATAACTGCGCCTCGCGGTGAACCGACGTAACAGTACACTCTATGGCCACCGGCGCGACATCCAATTCCCGGTAACGCTGTATGTTCTGACTGATCGTAACGAAACTGGGACTGTTGTCGTGATGGACGCGCAATTGATCGTGGACGACAGGTGGGCCATCCACGCTGAACGTGATTTGGATTCGGAAGCGGGCGACGGTGTCGGCTAGTGTTGGAGTAAACTTGGTTCCGTTGCTGATCATACAAAAAGCCGGGGGGGGCTGGCCCTTCTTCTGTGCAATGGCCGTCGCTTGCTCGCAGATGAAGTCGAGAATATCCTCGCACAGAGCTGGCTCGCCGCCGATAAACATAATTCGCTCGATCTCGCTGAATATGTCGCTCATCGTTTCGATGGCGGCTTTGGCCAGGTCTTTCGGCATAGTTGTGGGAGG
Source organism: uncultured Acidobacteriaceae bacterium (assembly GCA_964407505.1). Classification (GTDB taxonomy): domain Bacteria; phylum Acidobacteriota; class Terriglobia; order Terriglobales; family Acidobacteriaceae; genus Sulfotelmatobacter. Next base: position 25,854 of record CAYOVU010000324.1, read on the forward strand.
CTCGGTGAAAACGTTCTCATGCTCGTAGCAATACCGGCATTTCAGATTACAAAAATTATTGACCATGAAGACCAATTGGGGAAGCTTGCCTCCGGACTTCAATGTGCGCGGCGCAGGAAGGTCTATATTCTTTTGGTCCTCCTCCAGGATTTCCATGGTGTGACCCAGGAACGCACGCACCGTTTCGGCAGTACAACCTAGAGTCTGAGCAGCCATATCGGAGGAGCACCCTTCGCGGACGAGGCGAAGAGCACGCGCAGCCTCTGCTGTGAGACAGTACACCCCCAAGTTCGCTGGAACGAATAGCACAGGAACCCGGCCATCGAACAGCGTCACTTCCTCTCGCCGGAATCGGTCTTCTATTGTTGTCATCGAGCGACCCTTTTCTTGTTGCGTTTATCAGTCGATAGAGGGCCGGCGTTGCTATTGCCGGCCCTTTCTCTGTTACGTCATCCTCAAGCTTAGTCGCTTTTGCAGGTGCAGCCGCAACCCGTGCAGGGCACGATATCTTCTTCGAGCGCATCGAGATCGCCAAGATCAACAGCCTCGATTTCAAACTTCAGATCTTGACTTTCCAGAGTATTTGAACGGAGCTCCATATTATTCACCTCCTCCCATTTTAGAGTTAGCTTCACTAAGTCGTGGTGTCGACCGCCAACCCTCCAGTGCACACACAGAGGCGTTCTTTGGCTTCAGTCAGCGCTATGATTGCGTCGGTAATTTGCTCAGGCGTGCGAAGTGTATCTAACGTCATATTGGGCAAATCGACCTCAAAACGACTATTGAGGGCGAGGACGATGGTCACGGCATCCAAGGAGTCTATGGACAACTCAGAAGCCAGATCTGAGTCCGGACGAACTTGGCGCAGCGCGAGGGGATCAAGTCTTGCAAGTTCGGTACAGACACATGTCAACACTTCCGTCCGGCTTAGAGTTTCGGCGTGAGGCTCATTTGATCGTTGCGACATAAGGAACCCCTTCTTTCGTTCACTAAATATACTGACCTAGCGATAAGAGCGTGTTATCAAATGATAAGTAAGCTATATTGGTCCGTGCGGGATAATATCGGCGGTGTGACGGTGAACACTCTGGGAGCTAAGATGATATATCCGGCCACGCTGTGCGATCATGCCTGCCTGCACTAGAACACGCTTGGTGCGACTGAAGTTAGGAGCTTCCAAATCAAGAAGGTCAGCAAGTGCGACGTCCGACTCTATCCGGACAACGACACCATCCTGGCAGCGTTCACCCACAAGAGTACTCAAAGAAGTCAGTAACGAGAGCAAGCGATCGGCGGCACTGAGCGTCTTAGACTGTGCGAGATGGTCAGCAATCCGGCAGGAAAGTCTCCAAATCCAACGCGAATAGAACTGAGCTGCGCTCGGTGATGACATGAGCGTGGACGCTACCGACTCCGCCGTCGCATACTGGAGCATGAGATCGGAGAGAGGCTGGGCGGTGTAGTAATACTTGCGGTTATTGGCATATCCTTCCGCTCCGATGACGTCTCCCGGACCGAATAGGCCTAAAAAGGTGGTGCCACCTTCTGTATTCTGGTGCGTCAATGCTGTCGCCCCGGAAATGATCACGGCGATGCGCTTCCACGGGGTCTGCTCCAAGAAAGTAGTCGAGTCGCGCTTGTGGCAGGTGCTCGGGCCAAATGGAAATTGCCGGCGCCATTGTTCGAAAGCGCAAGTTACTGCGTGTGTGTCAGACCGTTCAACGGGTGCGTGGGAATACGAGCACTCACCTAGTTCGAAATGAGTGGACATTTTGGCTCCCCTGGCAAAGCAGTCCGTGCTGGCCAAGTCGCACTCGGACGACTGTATCAGGCGCACCCCATCGGGATGCTAGTGAAGTCTTAGTATCATACCTAGCTCGTAATCGGTTAGGATTTCAACGTGTGTACGGATTTTGTAAACATACAAAAACCCGCTGGGTTCTTTTGGACTGTAAAGATTTTGTAACGTGGCCAGTCTCAAGCACTTCCCGCCTGCAGAATTCAATTTGTAGGAAGAGCGCAAATCCGATTCGGAAAGGGGTGGAGTCAGGGAAGCCACAGCTTTCTGCCAAGACCGAACAACGCCACCGATGCTCTTGCTGACGGCTCAGGCCGGCCTGCCGCACTACCAGTCCTCGTTTTGAACTAGATGAGGTGACGCGCACTTAACGAGCGTATGGCGACATTGGAAACGCCTGAGCGCCGGACTCAGACGGTCGTTGCTGATAGGCCTAGCAATTGATTTACTAGGCGTTGTTGCCGCAAAAGTTTTGCCATGAGCTGCGCGCAGAGTCCCGTTCTTTGCGAGAATCAGGAACTGGTCCACTTCGGTTGCCTCGCGCTCCTGAGGAAGGATCATCTCAACAATCCGACGCTGGGCCTCCCGCTTCGCTTGAATTCGGGCCTGAGAATAGATTTCCAGTGTGCACCGGCAGTTCGCGTGCCGCATGAGTTCCTGCACGACCTTCACGTTCTCTCCATTCGCCATCAACATCGTTGAGAAGCTGTGCCGGAACGTGTGCCAGCCGATGTGTTTTTGAATTCCTGCACGCGCTGCTGCAGGCCGGATAACGCGAGAAAGTAATGATATCTGGCCAATAAGGGCTCTTGCCATGAGTGTGCGGGCTTGCGAATACCCAATCATTCTGTTGTCCATAGGAGCTGTCCCGCTTCCACGCCCAGAGTTCCGAGGCGAGAATCGGGTCCATGGGGACAGGTTTTCTTGAGGCCTCGGTCTTGCAGTTGCCAACAAGATTCATATAAATCGAACGCTGAACGTTGATCTGAAGATTGTCGAAGTCAACGTCCTGCCATTTCAGCGCAAGGAGTTCGCTGCGTCGTAATCCCGTGGCT
>CAYOVU010000325.1:0-14372 GCA_964407505.1 uncultured Acidobacteriaceae bacterium
CTGCTCCAAATTCTCGCAAGTGAGCACTCCGAATGCATGAGGCACGCCGGTCTCCTGCGCCGACTGCCCAATCCCTCGCGTCACTTCGTTGACAATGACGTCATAGTGCGCCGTATCCCCGCGCAATAAACAACCGATACAGATAACCGCGTCGTACTTCCCAGTCTCCGCCAGCTTGCGCGCCGCCAGCGGAATTTCGAAGGCTCCCGGTACCCGCGCGACATCAATATCATCTTTGGTGGCACCCGAGCGTACAAGACCATCGACCGCGCTCAGCAAAAGCCGCTCGGTAATGAATGCATTGAATCGCGAAACCACAATCGCGAAGCGCCTCCCAGAAGCGTTGATTGATCCCTCTAGTGTGGAAAGTGCGGGCTTGGGAGCATTCTCGACGACGAACTTATTCTGGTTGTTCTTCTCTGTGTCTCTGTGTCTCTGTGGTGAATTGTTTTTCAATCCGTATCAATCCGTGAAAATATGTTACTTGCCTTTGAACGCCGCCGCCCGCTTCTCCAGAAATGCCGAAGTACCTTCCTTCTTATCCTCGCTTGAACAAGCGACGGCAAACAGCACGGCCTCCAGATACAATCCTTCGCTCAAAGTCATCTCCATACCCTTGTTCACGGCCTCCATCGCATACTGCACGGCCAGCGGAGCGTTCGCAATAATCTTCGCCGCAATCGCCTCCGCCCGCGGAATCAACTCCGCCGCCACCGTGACCTCATTCACCAGCCCGATGCGATGCGCCTCCTGCGCCGTAATCATCTCCCCCGCCAGCACCATCTGCATCGCAATTCCCTTACCCACAAGCCGTGGCAATCGCTGCGTTCCACCATATCCCGGGATAATCCCCAGCTTCACCTCCGGTTGCCCCAGCTTCGCGTTTTCGCTCGCCAGCCGCATTGTGCAAGCCAGCGCGATTTCGCATCCACCGCCCAGCGCAAATCCATTGATGCAGGCAATCACCGGCTTGCCCAAATTCTCGATCAGATTGAGCACGTTCTGCCCACGGTGCGTGTACTCTTTGCCCGAAACTGCATCATGCTTAGCCAGTTCGCCAATGTCGGCCCCGGCAATGAACGCCTTCTCGCCCGCCCCGGTAAAAATAACGACGCGAATTGCCGCATCACCCTTAATGTCATGAAACGCCGCTCGCAGCTCCTCCATGGTAGCCATGTTGAGCGCGTTCAAAACCTTCGGCCGGTTGACGGTAACGTAAGCAATCGAGTTCTTTTTTTCGAAGAGAATATTTTCGAAGTTCATAATCTTGGTATTCCAGATTGAAGAGAGTTCTCTACAAGATTGTCATTCTGAGCGAAGCGAAGAACCTGCGCATTTAGCGTGCACGACCAAACTGCCGTACCTGAAACGGCTCTGCAGCAGGTTAGCCTTGGGCGTTTCTCCGTGCCTCAGTGTCTCCGTGGTAAAAAATTCCGTGATGATCCGCGCAAATCCGCGGCAAAACTTCCTAGCTCTTCCTCCGCGCCGCAGCCGCCACCTCATCCTTGCTCAACTCACAACTGATGCAGCGCTGCGTCCACAACCGGTTGCCAAACACCTTCCCGCACCGCGGACACCTCCACTCCGTGAGCCACCATCCTCCAGCAAGGTACACTCCAATCCAACCCAGGAAGATCGCGAAGTCTGCAGGCTCGCCCAGCTTCAGCTTCGAGATCGCAACGCCGAGAAAGATGAAACTGAGAAACAGCAGCACCACCAGATTCCGGCGCGCCTGGTAGCTGTGCCACGCGCGGCGATAGACTTCTATATTTTCGGGGGTAGCGTCGCCCACACCCTGATCGGTTTTTCTGCGTCTATGCACGCGAGGTTGACCTACAGTTTATTCGCCTTCGGATTGTTCGGGTCAGAATAATCGTAAAACCCTTTACCAGTCTTGCGCCCGTACCACCCCGCCATCACCAGCCGCTTCAGCAGCGGAGGCGATGCAAACCGCCGCTCCTTGAACTCGTCATACATCACGTGCGTGATGTAATAAGTCGTTTCCAGCCCCACAAAATCGAGTAGCGTGAACGGCCCCATCGGATACCCGCAGCCCAGCTTCATCGCGTTATCGATATCTTCAATCGACCCCACGCCTTCTTCATACGCGCGAATCGCATCGAGCAAATAAGGCACCAGCAGCCGGTTTACGATGAACCCCGTCTTATCCGAAGTACGCACCGGAACCTTGCCCAGTTTTTTCCCGAACTCGTAAGCCGTCTCGTAAACATCGTCGGCGGTGGCGATCGTCCGCACGACTTCCACCAACTTCATCAGCGGCACGGGATTAAAAAAGTGCAGTCCAATAAACCGCTCCGGCCGCTTCACCGAAGTCAAAAGCTCCGTCACCGAAATCGACGAAGTATTCGAGGCGAAGATCGCATCTTTCTTCACAATGCTATCGATCGACGCATACATCTTCTTCTTCTCTTCGACATTCTCGATGATGGCCTCAATAATAATGTCGCAGTCGGCCAGGTCTGCTTTATTCGTCGTCTCCTTCAGCCGCGCGCGAATCGCGTCTTTCTGCTGCGCCGTGATCCCGCCCTTTTCGACGGGCCGCTCGGCAAACTTCGCCAGGGATTTCTCAATCTCGGCAAACCCCTTGTCGAGAAACTTTTGCTCGACTTCGAGCACCGTGACATCGAATCCGGCCGTCGCTGCGACCTGTGCGATGCCCGAACCCATCAAGCCACAACCGAGTACACCGACTTTCTTAATTTCCATCACTCTTCTCGCTTAAGTTTCAATTCGGATTTTTCGAGCGCTAATTTCATTACGAGCTTGTGCGGGTGAAAAACCGGCACGTCATTTTCCCTGTTTGCCTAGCCGGCAACGGTTCCATATTTATGGCACATATGGGATAATAACCTTTATGAAGCAGGATTGCATTCGCACCACGGTCGATATCCCCGCGCCGCTCTACCGGAGGCTCAAAGCGCAGGCGGCCGCAAACGGCCGCTCGGTGCGCGAATTGGTTCTCGCCGGTGTGCAGAGTGTCCTTCTGCAAGCGCGGCGCCCGCGCCCGCAACAAGTGCAATTCCCACTGATCGTCTCCTCCGGCCCCAAGGTCGATCTCACCAACGAACAAATGTATGAACATGTTGAATTTCCTTGATTCGAACGTGTGGCTGGCCTTGATTTGGAGCCGGCACGTTCATTCCGAAAGGGCCCGTTCCTGGTTCGTGGAAGCTGCGGAGCAACAATTCTTTTTCTGCCGTTTCACTCAGCTCACCGTCCTTCGCCTGCTCACCACTGAATCGGTCATGGCAAAAGACACCAAGACAATGTCCGAAGCCTGGGCCTTATGGGACCGCGTGTGGGCCGACCCACGCGTCGCCTTTCTACCTGAGCCCGACCGTCTCGAAAAGGAATTTCGTTCGCGTTCGAAGATTTCCAGCCGATCCCCCAAGCTTTGGGCCGACGCCTACCTTCTCGCCTTCGCAGCCGCCACAGGCCTGAAATTCGTCACGTTTGACCGGGCTCTTCACGCCCGAAGTGACGACGTGCTTGTCTTATAAACTAAGCATTACGATTTGAGCGTGAGCTGAAGGAGCCGCCGCAGACTTTCCCACTTACGGAAATCGTTACTGCTCTTAATTCAGAAAGAGTTGGTGCATAATCCTTTCTTTAAACGTGTGAGAACACGAGTCGGTCTGCATGCGCGCTGCGACCGCAAGTACGTTGCAGACGAGACAGATTGCACCCATGATCACGACACCATAGTTAATCCGGATCCAGAAATCCCGGACCCTCGGCTTCTTCCTGATTCTGTTCTCGTCGTATATCTTCTTCGCTAATCCGGATGGGGACACCGTGCAGTCAATCGCCATGCGTAGCGCTCTAGCGCGTCCTCGATGGTCGTCAAACCGATCTACATAGGTCGAGGTGATCGCTACGCCTGTAAGGCCAAGCAGGATGATCACAACGCCGAAGGGAAGGCAGTAAATTGAAAACTTCAGAGTTCCCATAAAGCCAAACAAAACACCGGCACCCACTAGTAAAAACTTCGTCACTTCCAATCGCTGAGTTTCGGTGTGACGAGCATGGGTGTGTTCCTCCTTGAAAAGTTCAAGCAGGAAGCTATCGGTAGTCATGACAACACCTCGTTCAGCACTTTCATCCCCTAATTCAAGCTCTCCACAATCATCGCAATCCCCTGCCCGCCACCGATGCACGCCGTAGCCAGCCCATATTTCTTCTTCCGCCGCCGTAGCTCGTACAGAAGCGTAATCACCAGCCGCGTCCCGGTCGCCCCGAGCGGATGCCCCAACGCAATCGCCCCGCCGTTCACATTCACTCTGTCGCGATCAAGCCCCAACTCTTTTTCCACCGCCAGATACTGCGCCGCAAACGCCTCATTCACTTCGATCAAATCGATGTAATCCAAACTCAATCCAGCCTTCTGCAGCGCGACCTTGGTCGCCGGCACCGGACCGCGCCCCATCACCTTCGGCTCAACTCCGGCAATCCCCCAACTTACAATCCGCCCCAGCGCCTTCAGCCCGCGCTTGAGCGACTGCTCCAGAGACATCACCACCACCGCCGCGCCCCCGTCCACAATGCCGCTGGCGTTGCCGGCAGTGACCGTGCCGTTTTTCCCGAACGCCGCCTTTAATTTAGCCAATCCCTCCATCGTCGTCTGCGGACGCCGGTGGTCATCTTCCGTCAGCGACTCTCCCGTAGTCTCGCCTTTGTGATTCTTCAGCGGCACCGGAACCAGCTCTTCCTGAATGCGTCCTTCTTTGTAGGCTGCGTCCGCCTTCTGCTGCGAGCGCAGCGCGAACTCATCCTGCATCTGCCGCGTGATGCCATGTTCCGTGCCCAGCAACTCCGCGGTGTTCGCCATGTAGAGCCCGCAATAGCTGTCGAGCAACGCCACCATCAACGAATCTTCCAACTTGCCGCCCGGCGCCAACGTAAATCCGTCGCGCCCGCGAATCGAAAACGGAGCCTGCGACATCGCCTCCATCCCGCCCGCCAGCACAATCTTCGCTTCATCAGTCTGCACCATCTGCGCCGCACTCACAATCGCCTGCATCCCCGAGCCGCACAGCCGGTTCACCGTCAGCGCCGGAGTTTCAATCGGCAGTCCCGCCCGCAACCCCACGTGCCGCGCTCCATACAATGCATCGCCCGAAGTCTGCTGTGCGTTGCCAAAGACCGCGTGATCGAATTCCTTGGCGTCGATCCCCGAGCGCTCGATCGCCCCCTTGGCCGCAACCGCGCCCAACTCCTGCGCCGTGAAGTCCTTCAATTTGCCGCAATAGCGCCCAAACGGCGTACGCGCCCCGCTGACAATCGCAATATCACCCGGCTTCAACATAATTTTTCGAAGAATCCTCTAACAGACCAGCTCAGAACGGATCGGAATGATTCGGTGAAACTGGTTAGTGTAGCAGCGCGTAAGGAGATTGACCACCAAGGGTAACGGATAGCATTGCAGTTTCCGGAGATGCTCATGTGGGGACAGCCGCCCCCGGCTGTCCGTCGGCACACTCCCTAACAAGAAGTAGCGATTCCTTATCAGAGCTGCCTCCCCTTTTCAGAATTTGAAGTAAGCGCCGATCATCGGCTCCGCTGTGTGCATGAAGGCGCCGTTGGAGCCGAAGGCCGTAGTGATGTTCGGAGCCTTGTAAACATTGCCGCGGTATTGGAAACGCAAGCCGAGATGCGGAACGAGTTTCCAATCGAATCCTGCGCCATAAACATAGACCGGCTCGTTTGAGCTTGTAGTTTGGCTCTGCCCACTCACGGGCTCGTTGAGCAGCAGACCGACACCAACCAGCGCGAATGGCCTAAATTTTCCCGTGGGGAACGAGAACACCCAGTCGCCAGTGATTTCGTGTACATTGTTTGAAACGGCGGCAGAAAAAGGTCCTTGCGGCCCGGCTGGAGTTGGGCCGGTGTAGCTGTAGATCTGATTGGCGCGGTTGAAGGAATAAGTGGCTTCGTAGCCAATGAACGGATTGCTGATATGGCGGAGCTCGAACAGCCCTCCCGCAGCGTCAGCTGAGTTCTGGTGTTCCAAGCCGATGTTGTATGTGGTTGAGCGATTGAACGTGCCATAAAAGCTTAGGGCAACATCAGTCTGGGCGCGGGCGGCTACGCTAGCGACTAAGGCAAGGAAGAGTGATAAGGCCAGACCCAGTCTCGAACAATTGAGTGGCATTACGGTCTCCTTTGTTTCGCACCAGGATTTTCTTTTTGACCAAGATTTCGATTGTGGATTCCCGGCTGCAGCAGATGGTAAACCCCACCTCCGCAGGAAAGTTCCGGAAGCACGTAGTCGGTGGTGGTGCAGTTTGACCTAATTACACGACTAACTGGTCGGTGTAGCGACGCGCAAGGAGGTTTGACCACCGAGCCGATTAAGTCATTGAGCGATCGGACCATTTTGTGATTGAACCCAATGAGGTAAAGATAGCGGGAAAGCGCGAGAACGCAAAAACGGAAAAACGAAGGACAAATGATCAATCACACGATGACTCAATCACCCAATCGCTCAATAACCGGCTAAGCCACCGCTCCGGCGGCCAGCGCCGCCGCAAGAGCTACGACTTTCCCCGCTCCCTGCACCAGCGAGGTCGCCAGCGCATGTTCGGCGCGGTTGATCACTTCCGTCACAATGTCTACCGGATCATAATTCTCCCGCACCACAGCCTCAGCCAGACCCGCCGAGAATTCCATCGCGTGACCTTTATCGGCTCCATCCTTCCCGGGCAGATGCACTCCGGCGATAATCTTGCGCAGTTTCTCGATGGCCAGCATCGCTTCCTTCTCCGCGGTTTCGCCGAGAATGATGGCAATGGTCGTGGTGTCGTAACGAAATGCCAAATCGTTGGTCCGGATGTTCGCGGCGAATTGCTGCCCAATCTTTTCCATCGCGCCTTCCACGGCAGCGTCGCCGTACTCTTTGATCAGCGCGGCGCTTCGCCCAAATTGCAGCAGCAGCACCGAAAGCGGCGTCCCGTTCTGCACCGCCCTCTTACTTTCCCCGAGCAGCAAATCGAGATAGGATCCGCGCTTTAGTAGTCCAGACCTTTCGTCGGTCACCGAAAGATTTTTCACCAGTCGCCGCAGGCCCGCGTTATTCAGCGCGATCACCATCTGGTCGGCCAGTGTTTTCAGCACCACCGCATCGGTGTTCGGCCACACCCGCGGCTTGTTGTGCATCAGAGCCAGCACTCCCACCGGATCCGTCCCATTAATAAGCGGAAGCGCCAGCACTGTATTTGTGCCCAGTTCCGTCACGGACTTTCGCACCGCCTGCAACTCCGCTCCCCGCTGCGCGTCGGCAATCACCAGCGGCTCACCGGATGGCAATGTCAAACATATGTCCTGCAAACCGCACATGATTTCTTTGATCGCCACGGAAGTTCCCGCTTTCACTCCCTGAGCGCAGAATTCCTGCACCGCGGTCGGCGCCGAACCCGGCGTCCGCATTAAGGCCACACAGCGTGAAACTTCCCAATGACCACCAATTTCCGTCACGGCCGTCGTCAGCACCGCCGGCGCACTCGCTTGGTGATAAAGCTTGCGTGTGATCTCGGCGACGCGCGTTACATTGCGCATCTCCGCCATGGGATCAACCGCCGGTGCCACTGGCGCTGCAGCTTGCGGCGCCACAACCGATGCGGAAACTGCGATCGGTGCGCTGCCGGAGTATGCTGGCGTTACACCCGCAGCCATATAAAGCCGCTGCAAATCTTCGTTGCGTTCTTCTTCTCGCGGAAAAAGCTCTTGAATCCTCTGCAGCCGCTCCACGGCTTTGTTGCGCATTCCATACTGCACCAAAATTTCTGCCTGCAGCATCAAGTCCTGCAAAGTTGAAGCGCCTAGCGTCGTCTCACGCTCGTGCGATGGTTCGGCCGCCGCCTTGCTCACCGGGGTAAACCGCGAAGCAATTTCCTTATATTTGACTTCGTCAATCTTCCCCTTAAGCATTTCCAGCCGCTTGGTATGCCCCGATTCGTAAGGATCGACCTCCGCCGCGCGATCCAGGCACTCCGCCGCTTTGCTGAAATCTCCCGTGTTGCAATACAGATCGAAAAGTTTCAGCAGCGTCTGGCAGTAATCGCCCTCGCGATTCGAGGCGTTGAAAAGCTCGCTTAAAAACTCCAGCATCTCCGGAGACGCGCGCCGCGTCGCCGCCACATCCTGCATCACTGCCACGAATTGTCGGCGCTCGCCGCGCTTCGCCTGGACTTGCCCAAGCTTGCGGGCCAACGAAACCGCCGCTGCATCTTGATCCGAATCCACCAACTGCCCAATCAACGCCGTCACCTGCTGCATCCGGTTAGGATTCTGTTCAAATAGCTGCCACACCAACGGCTCCGCGTCGGCATATCGCCCCGCGGCCAGCAGTGCTTCGGCATAAATATCCCGCAACTGCGGAGAGTTCTTACCCGCGTTCACCTGCGGTTCGAGTACAAAAATCGCAGCTCCCACCTGTCCCTGTCCCAGCAGGCTCTTGCTGTAGGCCAGGGTTATCTCTTCATCGGAAGAATTTTCCTGGTAAGCCCGCTCATACCACTGCGCCGGGTCGCCGCCATTCTCAGCCGTCAGCAGCGCCACACGTTTAAACATCTCCGCCGCGCGCCCGCTTTCTCCCAGCTCAGAAGAGAGCTCCGCCATCCGCAGAAAGTTTGCCTGAATCGGTTCGAGTACAACTACACGATCAAGCACCTGGACTGCGCTACTCTTATCCTGCAGCTTCGCCAGATCCGCTAACGCGGATTCATACGTGCCCACCGCCAGCTTCTTATTCGAACCTTCCAGCAACTGTCCGAAGCGGAATTTCTGCTCCCAGGTCGGATTGCCGTGCCGGGCGAGTTTTTTATAGGTCAGGCTCGCCTTGGTCGCGTCGCCCGCGTTCACCTGCCGCTCAAACAGTTCGCCTAGCAACTGAACCGCATCGCGCGCCCGGTTCTGCGAAAGACACAAGTCCGCCGAGAGTTGCCGCACTGTGTCATTGTCGGGATCGTCTCGCAGGACCAGCAGGAATTCTTCCAGTGCTTCAGCGGCTTTGCCCTTCTGCAGAAGTTTTTCCGCACGCTCCACCCGCCGGTTTAACTCGGCTCGGTCCGCGCGCGTTGTCGTCTCGGGCATGAGTGCTCTCTGGGCGGAGTACTGGTCCTTTGATTCTAGGAGCACCCCCCAGAGCCAGCAATCGGTAAGCCCCCATGCTGGATTACGAAAGTCATCGGCAACTCTCTCTATTGAAACGTCCGGGTAGGTCGGTGGGCTCGCCTTCAGCTGCCCAAGCAAACGATGGCACTACCGCGGAAGAGCGGCGCTTTAGCGCCGCGTAAAGTCGAAAAAACACGCGGGCTTTAGCCCCAGAGGTCGATCAACATTTGGGTCGGTTTGTCTTTTTTGTTATCGTGCCCCATGCCTCCGCCTGCCTCCGTCCCGGAAATCATCCAGGAAGACACCCACGAACACGGACTCCACCATCAACTCACCGCCGGACAGATGGCCATGGTGGCCGTCGGCGGCTCCATCGGCACTGGTCTTCTTCTCGGGTCGGCTGCGGCCCTCGAAGTCGCCGGGCCCAGCGTGATTCTCAGCTACCTCATCACCGCCTTCATCGCCTACACCGTTACCATGGCTCTCGGCGAACTTTCCAGCACGCACCCCGCCGCCGGATCTTTCGCCATCTACGGCGAACTCTATCTCAACCAGTATGTGGGATTTCTCTCCCGCGCCGCCTACTGGGCCGCCCTCGCCTTCTCCATCGGAGCCGAACTCACCGCCTCCGCCACCTATATGAGTTATTGGCTCCCCGCCGTTCGCGGAGAAGTTTGGGTCCTCTTATTCTCCGCATTACTTCTGTTGGTAAACCTTCGCAGCGTGCTCACCGTCGGCCGCTTTGAATTCTGGTTCGCCATGATCAAGTTTTCCACCATCGTGGCCTTCATCCTGGCCGGTGCCGCGCTGCTCTTCAGCGGCCGGGTCGTTCCGCAATACACTGCCCACGGCGGATTCTTCCCCAAAGGTCCAATCGCGCCTCTGCTCGCGGTGTTCTGGGCCATCTACTCTTTCGGCGGAATCGAGATGTTAGCCGTCACCACCGGCGAATCGCGCTCTGCAAAAGACATCCCTCGCGCCGCCAACCTTACCTTTTTTCTTCTCGCCGCCCTTTATCTCGGTGCCATCACCGTGCTCGCCGGTGTGATGCCCTGGAACCACGCCGGCGCTTCCGAAAGCCCATTCGTCAGCGTGCTGCGCATGGCCAAGGTCCCAGCCGCTGCGTTCTTCATGAATTTCGTAGTGCTAACCGCTGCGCTTTCCGGCGCCAACGCCAAACTCTACGTTTCCTCCCGCCTGCTCTTTTCCATGGGCCGCACCGGATGGGCCCCGGCGAGCATGGGAAAACTAAATTCCTCCGGCTCGCCGCGCCTGGCTTTGCTGATCTCTTCCTACGGCATCGTCACCGCACTCATCATCGAAAATTGGGCTCAGCAGCAAGCGTTCATCTACATCATGGGAGCCGCATTCTCCGGCCTGATTTTTTCCTGGGTAGTATCCCTGGCCGCACACGTAAGCTTCCGTTGCCGCCTCACCCCTCAACAAGTCGCCGCACTGCCTATGCGCTCTCCGTTCGGAATCTGGGGATCGATCCTCGGCTTCGTCCTCGCCTCCGCCACAGTTCTTCACACGATGTTCTCCACCCGCATCAACGCAATCGGCGGGCTCGCCTTCCTCGCCGCACTAACCATCGCCTATTTCCTGCTGAAATGTAACCGGCGCAATAGATACTCATGTAGGGACAGCCGCCTCAGCCTGCCCTGAGGGAAGTCGAAGGGACTGTCCGACGAGCGGACCGAGTTATCTGTCGTGACCACCCGATTCCAAGTTGGTATGGATTTTGGGTGGCGCAGCGCTTGCAGCGCTGCGTTCAGATCCCAAAATGACGGCGGGCTTTAGCCCCTGAGGTCAATTACCAACGTAAGCCCGTCCCAATCATTTCTACTGCTAGCAGCGCGCTGGCTCCACTAGCCTCAGAACGGGTGCGTCCTTGACCATCCCGAACAAACGAACCTTGATCGCAACGAAACCCATCCTCGCAGCGCTATTTCTCCGCTCGCAGGACGCCCGCCCCATCGCTTGGTCCGTCATCGGAATCTGCGTCGGAATTTACGTATTCGTTCAGGGCTTCCGCCTGTTGCAGCGCCGTCAGCTCATTCTCAACACTCCGGTCTCCAAAATTCGCAGCGCATCCATGGGTATGGTCGAACTTAGCGGTCTTGCCGTCGGACCCTACACCCTGGTCGCACCCGTAACCGAGCGCCCTTGCTACTACTACCGCACTCTCGTCTGGGAATGGAAACGCCGCGGCAGAAGCAGCCAGTGGGTGAAGATCGCCGTTGAGTGCATGCACGTGCCATTCTTTCTCGACGACAACACCGCCAAAGTCATGGTCGACCCGCGCGGAGCCGAACTCGATCTGCATCGCGATTTCCAGCAGGAATTCTGCGATGGGTTCTTCACCACCAAAGAAGAAGCTCCGCCCAACGTGCACGCCCTTCTCTCGCGCCACGGCATCAGCACCAACAACAAAATCAAAGTCGAAGAGTTCTGCATCAAGCCGAAGAACGCGCTCTTTCTGCTGGGCACGCTCGACGAGAATCCCGACTTCGAACTTACTTCTCAGCCGATCCACGACGACGAAACCATTACGCGGTTAGGAAATATGTTCGGAAGCCCGCTCTCTTTTTCGATGTCAGGTTCTGCGCTATCTCTCGGAACGAAACGCAATTCCTTGACCGACGATTTCTCGACGGCCAGCCTGGTTCGAGATTCCGCCATCGATCAATCTACTTCCCCGAAGGCCGCGTCACCGATACCGATTCGCCTTTCCTCGGCTTCCGAAGCCACCAAGTCGGCCGACATGACGCAGCAGCAGAAAGTGGCTGCCGCTCTGCTCAAAGCTGGCATTTCGAATCCCGCAGCCTGTGCCGCCGCCGGAGTCGCTTCCGCAGCCTCCGCCGTCGCACCCGACACGAGCGCCCCACTAGCCAACTTCGATCCGCATCCGCCAGTCGTCATGAGAAAAGGAAGGAACAATCCCACATTCCTGATCTCCTGGCGCAGCCAGCGCGAACTGGCCAATTCGCTTGGCTGGAAGTGCACCCTCATGATCTGGGGCGGACCCGCGCTCGCCCTCGTCAGCCTCTATGGTCTGCTTGCCCTCACACGCTCGCTTTAAATTCGCTTGTACTATATTCCTTTGCCAACGGCCTTCAATCGTGCGATGGAGGATGTTATGAGTTCCGTCAGGCCCGAATTGAAAAGTCGCCGGATTCCTCCATCGGAGGGTATAAGAGTCGGCTCGTGCGAAAACGTTGAGTCGCGTCTGAACGCTTACGCCTTGGCGGCTGCGGCAGCAGGGGCTGGATTGCTCGCGATGGCTCAGCGCGCTGCGGCGGATATCGTCTACACACCCGCAGATACTATCTTGACGAATGGTATTTTGCGCATCGATCTCAACCATGACGGTATCGATGATATTGGTTTGGGCATCTTCGACTACGCCTTCAAGGTGAAGCTCCTGAGGGCGCGAGGACTTACTCCGAACAACGGCATCATGGGCTCCGGGGAAGGGACTTCGTATCCCCCCGCCGCGTTGAAAGCAGGGTACCGCATTGGACCAGCAGGCCTGTTCTGGCAGGAGCAGAACGACGCGGTTAGGGTCGTCGCCTCGCACGCGAGTTATATCGGCGGCCCATTCGCCAACGTTCACAACCGTTTCCTCGGCATAGTATTTGATATCGACGACCAGCCCCATTACGGGTGGGTTCGCCTCAGCGTGAAAGCCTACATAAACCAACACAAACCCCATATCGACGTCACTCTGCTTGGCTACGCGTATGAGACTGTGCCCGGGCAGTCGCTACGCGCCGGTCAGATTGATTCCGAAGTTGGGATGCTGGAACCAATCCCCCAAGGGGGCACGCTCGGAATGCTGGCGCTGGGACGGTCGCTTTGGCGACGGAAAGAACAAGACGGCACTGATCTGCTCGTCGATCATTCTGCCTTTCAGCCAGCACCAACCTCCTAACCAAGTCACTCCGGTTCCCGCTCCGTCCCTCTAGTACAATGCTTCCGTGAGTGACGCCGTTCGTATCGGAATCCTCGGTGACTTCAATCCTGAATTCCGTTCCCATCATGCCACCCCGGACTCCCTGCAACACGCAGCCCACAAGCTGGATCTCAAAGTTGAATCCGAATGGATTCCAACTCCGTCGTTAATTAGCTCCGACGCCGAAACAGTCCTCGAAACCTTCGACGGCCTCTGGGCAGCACCTGGCAGCCCTTACAAGAGTTTCGACGGCATGCTCAAAGGCATCGAGTTTGCCCGCCGCCGCGACTGGCCTTTTCTCGGAACCTGCGGCGGTTTTCAGTACGCCCTCATCGAATTTGCCCGCAACGTCCTCGGCATCGCCGACGCCGACTCCGCCGAAAATAATTCCGGATCGAAAAACATCGTGATCTATCCTGTAGCCTGCGCCGTACCCAATCGCAAAGGTGACTCTCCCAAACTATCCGGCATGGTGCCCGAAATCCGGCTTCGGCCCGGATCGTATCTGCAATCTTTCTACGGCAAGAAAGAAATCGTCACCGAAGAATTCTTTTGTAACTTTGAAGTCAATCCCGAATATGAATGGTGCGCCATGGAAGCCGGCTTCCCCGTCGTAGCCCGCGGATCGCAAGGAGAAATTCGTGCCATCGAATCTCCCGCACACCGCTTCTTCATCGCAACCCTGTTTCAGCCCCAGCTCTCCTCGACCGAAAAAAATCCCCATCCGCTGGTCATGGCCTTCGTACAGGCCGCAGCCGTCTGGACCCATCAAAAACTCGACGACGCAGTCCTCGAGTAGTCTCTGTGGTAAGGGGCTTCCATAAGAAAGCTCTCCACAAAACCATTAGCAAGAATTAAGTCCGCCATCCCTAAAGTTTCCTCAAGTAACGCCGATCCTGCTGATTATGTCGGTAAATCCCATCAGTAACAGCCAAGCAAGCCAAGCGAATGAAGCCCCGAAACCGGCCGCACCCAAGCCTCAGCAGACGCAGCAGACGTCCAGTTCACAGCCTTCGGACACGGTCACGCTGAAAAGCACGGGCAACGCCAGTCAAACGGGCGACAACCATTAACCTTCACTAACCTTGCCCCTCAAACGAGGTCGATACACGAAAGGATGGAGACGAAATTACCGCAAACGAAAAATGGAGGCGGGCGCCTCTCAGCCCCGCCTCCATTTTTTCTTTCAAATCTCTCAGTCTGCTAACCCACTAAAATCCGCCGTCCTATTGGCTGCCTTCACAAACCGCAGCGACGCGGAATTCATGCAATACCGCAGCCCGGT
>CAYOVU010000326.1:0-3533 GCA_964407505.1 uncultured Acidobacteriaceae bacterium
GGCTCGATCTGCCTGCTCGACGCGAACCTCCGGACCCCGAGCCTGCCGAATATTTTTGGCGTGACGAATCACCACGGCCTCACCGACGCGCTGATGCAGGCGGATTCGGTGCGCAGCTACACCAAGCCGCTGACGCCGTCGAACCTCTGGCTGCTCTCGTGCGGCTCGATGCCGGCCGGCTCTGCAAACATGCTCACGTCGGGGCGCATGAAGGATCGCGTCAATGAACTCCGCAAGGAATTCGACTACGTGCTCATCGACGCGCCTCCGCTGAACGAATACTCCGACGCGATTGCACTCGGCCAGATTTCTGACGGACTCGTGCT
The DNA here is from genome assembly GCA_964407505.1 of uncultured Acidobacteriaceae bacterium. Classification (GTDB taxonomy): domain Bacteria; phylum Acidobacteriota; class Terriglobia; order Terriglobales; family Acidobacteriaceae; genus Sulfotelmatobacter. The sequence continues at coordinate 327 of CAYOVU010000326.1, forward strand.
GGTGCTCGAGGCGAATGCGACCCGCCGTGAGTCGGCTCTGCGCATCGCGGAGACGCTTCGTGCGACGCAGATTCGCGTTCTCGGCGCCGTTCTCAATAAGCGCACCTTCCCGATTCCGGAAGGCCTTTACAACCGCCTGTAGTCGACAACCTCGCCGGTTTTTGGGGCGTTTCGAGTTTGTTGTGTCATGCATGGCATTACCGTTGTCCGCCCGAAGTTGGGGGTTCGATTCCAAGGTTTTTTTCGGTCCATGTGACTGAGAGTGCGGAGCCGTGTCCGTGGTCGGCGTCGAAGCGGATTCGAAGGGAGTTCTGGACGACGGTCTGAAGCTCAGCACGGACAGGCTTCATTGGTTCGCGGTGCAAACGCGATCGCGGCACGAAAAAAAGGCACACGCGGAGCTGCAGGAAAAAGGAATCCAGAGTTTCCTGCCGCTGTTTGCCGAGAAACACAGGTGGAGCGATCGGCAGCGCGTCGTGGATGTGCCGCTATTTCCGCAATATCTGTTCGTGCGGATCGCGGTTTCGAGCCACGAGCGAATTTCGGTTCTGCGTACGAACGGCGTCGTAGGTTTGGTGGGGACCAAGGGCTCGGGCATTGCAATTCCCGACGCCCAGATTGAACGCATTCAGCGAGTCATCGATCAGAAGATTCCGTACAACCCGCATTTGTATCTGAATGTGGGCAAACGGATCCGCATTCGCGGTGGCGCGCTGGACGGATTGGAAGGGATTTTAACCGCGGTGAACGGCGACCAGACTCTCGTGGTCTCGGTTGAATTGATTCAGCGCTCGCTCGCCGTACGCATCACCGGGTTCGATATCGAACCTGTGTAGACGACAAAATGAGCAGCAGCCATGCTCGATATTTGTACCGTCGTGTAATTTAGCAGCAATAGACGGATCTTAAATTCAAATTCCGGCCCGAAGAGAGAAGACCTCAGTGAACGACGAAAGGCGACGTTTCCTTCTAACATCGCTCAAGCTGTTCGACCTGGTTTTGGTGATCGTGGCCTACGGATTGGCAACGACACTTTCGGTTTACGCCTATTCCGGCGTGAACCTGTACAAATTCCTCGGCATGCGCGTAAAGCTGTCGAATTTCCTGATTTTTATACTCGCACTCCTTTTCTGCCATTCTGTTTTTTCGTTTTACGGGCTCTATCGTTCGCGCCGTCTTTCCACACGCCTGCTGGAAATCGCCGATTGCCTGAAAGCCACAACGCTTTCGAGCGTTGGATTTCTGGCGGTCGGTTTTCTGTTCCATATCCGGATGATCACCCCGCAGTTTCTGCTGATGTTCTGGGTGATCTTGTCGGCGATTATGGTCTGCTCGCGCTTGCTGATGCGCGTGTGGCTCGCGGAAGTCCGCAAGCACGGCCGCAATCTGCGTTACATGCTGATTCTCGGCACGAACGCGCGCGCGATTGAATTCGCCCAGAAAATAAAAGATCAGCCGAGTCGCGGCTATCAGATTCTCGGTTTTGTCGATGAAAATTGGCCGGGCCTCGCCGAGTTCAAATCCACAGGGTTCAAACTCGTTGCCAGCTACGAAGGCTTGGCGGAGTATCTGCGGCGCAACGTGGTCGACGAAGTGGCGATCTATCTGCCGTTGCGCTCCTATCACGAGCACGCCTCGCAGGTCGCCGCGCTCTGCCAGGAACATGGCATCGCGATGCGACTCGCTGCGGACATCTTTGACCTGCGTACCGCTCGCTCCCGCGCTGAGTTCTTTGATGGGGCCTATCACATCTCCACCTACACGGGCGTTCGCGATGAGTGGCCGCTCGTTGTGAAGCGCGCCATCGATCTGGCGATTTCATTCACGTTTCTCGTGCTGCTCTCGCCGCTGTTCCTCGCCGTGGCGATCGCGATCAAGCTCTCGTCGCAGGGCCCGATTTTCTTCCGACAAGAGCGGCTCGGCCTCAACAAGCGGCGTTTCTACATTTACAAGTTCCGCACGATGGTGCCAAACGCCGAGAAACTGATGGCGGAGCTCGAAGCCAAGAACGAAGTATCCGGCCCGGTCTTCAAGATCAAAGACGATCCGCGCATCACCGGCATCGGCAAAATCCTGCGCCGCACGAGCATCGACGAACTACCGCAGCTTCTCAACATCCTTAAGGGTGAGATGAGTTTGGTCGGCCCGCGTCCTTTGCCGAAGCGCGATTACGAAGGCTTCAGTGAAGACTGGCAGCGTCGCCGTTTCAGCGTTCGGCCGGGCATCACGTGCCTCTGGCAGGTGAATGGCCGCAGCTCGATTCCTTTCGAGCAGTGGATGCGGCTCGACCTGCAGTACATGGACGAATGGTCGCTCTGGCTCGATCTGAAAATTCTGGCGCGCACGATCCCCGCGGTGCTTCGCGGTTCAGGCGCCGCTTAGACCAGCAGTTCGCTCGGCTCGCGTCACCGTCTCCCGCTCCATACGATGAGCACGCAACAACAAGACGCTGCATTCCCTCGCTATTCGTTGTTGGGTTTGCCGGTCAACGCGCTCTCGAAGCAGGATCTCGTTGATCTTGCGGGCGAGGCCATTCGCCAGAACAAACGATTCGTCATCGCTAATCACAACATGCACGGGATCTATCTGACTTACGATGATCCGCGCATGCGGGAATTTTTTGCGAAGGCGGACTTCGTGCATCTGGACGGCATGGCGCTCGTTTGGATGGGACGCCTCTTCGGGCTGCCGCTTTCCCGTAAAGACCGCACAACGTACATCGATTTCATGCCAGCCATCATGGAGCGAGCAGCCCTTGACGGCTGGCGTATTTTTTATCTCGGTTCGAAGCCGGGCATCGCTGAAAAAGGGGCCGAGATGCTTCGCCGGCGGTATCCGGGTCTGCAGATCCAGGTGCAGAGCGGCTACTTCGATTCATCGCGGAACTCGGCGGAAAATCAAGCGGTCCTCGAAAATATTCGCAATTACCAACCGCACATTTTGCTCGTCGGAATGGGCATGCCGCGCCAGGAAATCTGGCTGCTGGAGAATCTCGAGGGAATTAACACGAACGCCGTATATTGCTGCGGCGCGATGATGGATTACCTTACGGGAAACATTCCTACGCCTCCACGCTGGATGGGGCAGATCGGATTCGAATGGCTGTATCGATTGTTGTCCGAGCCGAACCGGCTCTGGCGCCGCTATTTGGTGGAACCGTGGACCGTGCTCGGGATCGTGGCAAAGGAATTTGTGAACCCAGCGCGT
>CAYOVU010000327.1:0-7708 GCA_964407505.1 uncultured Acidobacteriaceae bacterium
CAACGACGCTCCTGCCCTCGCGCAAGCTGACGTCGGTATCGCCATGGGCACCGGCACCGACGTGGCAATGGAGAGCGGCGGCATCACCCTGGTAAAAGGCGACCTTATGGGAATTCTGCGCGCCCGGAAATTGAGCCAAGCTACGCTGCGCAACATCCGGCAGAATCTTTTCTTCGCCTTCGTTTACAACGCCATCGGAGTGCCAATCGCGGCAGGAATCCTTTATCCGTTTTTTGGCGTTCTGCTCAGCCCCATCTTCGCCGCCGCCGCCATGAGTTTCAGCTCGGTCTCGGTAATTACGAATGCGCTGCGTCTTCGAAACATAAAATTGTAGATATAGGAGAGAGCGATGCAAGAGAGAGATGCAAGAGAACGACGCGGAAGGGGACGAGTGACGTGGGAGAGCGGCGCTTCAGCACCGCGTAGAATATTCAGAAATTGACAGGGGGCTTCAGCCCCCGAGTCCATCAAATCACAGCTTCTCCAAATACTCAATCACATCCGGCTCCGTCCAATCCACCGCGCCAATAAACTTCCGCCGCACGATCCCGCTACGATCGATGATGTAGGTCTCCGGAAACTTAAACGTCCCGTAGAGCGCATTGCTCTTCCCGTCGCCATCGCGAACCGAGAGCAGGTTTACATTGTGATCCTTCAGAAATCGCTGGTAGCTGTTTTCGTCGACATCCACGCTCACGGCCAAAACCGTCACGCCCTTCGCCTTCATGCGCTGCTGCATCTGCACCAGCGAGGGCATTTCTTCGATGCACGGCGGACACCACGTCGCCCAGAAATTCAGCACCACCACCTGGCCTTTGAACTGACTCAGCGCAACCGTGCGGTCGGCATTGTGCACCGTGAAATCCGGGGCCGCCGAGCCGATCCGCGACGGCCGCGAGCCGCTGTAGCATCCGGACAACGCAAGCAAAAATAAACCGATGAGGAGGGAGCAGGGGAAACGAACCATTCGTCGCACCCGGTTATAATAATTGATTCGGCGGCCGCAGGAAGAAAGCAATCTCCAGGAATCGTCGTCGCGATGCGGCCCGCTCACTTCGCATGCACTTCCGTTTCATCACCTCCACTCCTCTGAATATCACTGACGGCAGCGGCACTTTTGCTGGCATCTCCACGCTTGCTAAGTTCCTGAGAGACTCTGGCGAAACCGTAGACCTGTTTACACCCACTCTAAAGCTCCCCATCTACACTCTGGAGCGCATTGTTTTTAATGAAATGCTCCGCTTTAGCGCTGGCCTTACCTCTAGTAAGACGATCACCGTGGGCTTTGACATGGATGGCTATGCACTAGCGGGGAAGGACCGTGGATTCCACGTTGCATCCATCAAAGGTGTAATCGCCGATGAAATGCGTTTTGAAACCGGCCTTACCCGCAGCACCATGCGCCTCCAAGCCCGCCGGGAGAAACTCCATGTCCGGCGCGCAAACCTGGTGATTACGCCCAGCCGCTACAGCGCTCAACAAATCCAGGAACTCTATGCAGTTTCCACTCAACCGTGCGTTGTCCCAGAGTCCATCGACCTTGCAGGCTGGCGGAGCCTGCTTGAACGCAATCCCGCTCAACCAGCCAAAGGCAGGTTTATCGTGCTTTCGGTTTGTCGCTTTTATCCCAGAAAACGCCTGGCCGTTCTACTCGATGCTGCGGATCGCCTGCGTTCTAGAATGTCTGGCCTTGAAATTCGGATCGTTGGCGATGGTCCGGAAGCTTCCCGCCTGAAGTCCATCTGCCGGGAAAGAAGCCTGGAGGGAATCGTGACCTGGCTGGGGGACGTCTCGCAGGCGGAACTCGCCCGCGAATACAACCGCTGCCATATTTTTTGTCTTCCAAGCGTGCAAGAGAGCTTCGGCATCGTCTTTCTGGAAGCCATGGCGAGCGCCAAGCCAATCGTCGCTGCTCGCGCTACTTCCACGCCCGAGGTTGTCAAACACGGCATTCTCGTTGACCCAGACAGCGGCGAGGCATTTGCGGAAGCAATCGAGCGTCTCTACTTGAACCCTACGCTGTGCGCTGCACTCGCCGCTGAAGCCTTGCTTTGGGTCAACCAGTTCGATGGCCCGCTCGTTGCCTCCGCATTTTTGCGCGAGGTCGAAATGGCCTCCGGCATGCAAACCGCTCTTTCCACTCAGGCCGGCGTGTAAGCTGAGCTGAATACATGCTCGATAGCCATGCGTCGTTCGGATAGTGGGTCAGTTTGAAAAGCAGCGTGTACTTCTCCCGCCGGCGTCATCCTGAGCGTAGCCGCTTTTCAGGCGGAGCGAAGAACCTGCCCTGAGCGAAGTCGAAGGGATCTCCCGCTTGACCGGCCCGGCGCGTACGCCAAATTGCATCACCACCGAAATTAAAACCTTAGGAAATTCAAAACCTTAGGAAATTCAAAACCTTAGGAAACCCAACATAGATGCTTCTAGACGAAAACATCGGACCGTGAAGCATACAAAAGAACACCAGAAAGAAAACAGTCTCAGCTTGGCTTACGCGCTGGGCCGGTTGCGCGTGGAGACCCACTTCAACTGACCACCGACCACTGACAGATCCCTCGCCCCGCTGGAGCTCTCAAAAGGCGCTGCGGTTGAGTGATATATTCGAAAGGTGCTCTTTAGCCAAACATCATGCTCTACCTCACGCGCAAAGCCGAATTTTCCGCATCGCACTATTATCACAATCCGGAGTTCACTCCTGAGGAGAACCGCCGCATCTTCGGGAAATGCAACAACCCCAACGGCCATGGCCACAACTACACGCTCGAAGTCACGGTGAAAGGCGAAGTCGACCCCCGCTCTGGCTTCGTCGTCGACCTTAAGCAACTCAAAGAAGTGATGCACCGCGAGGTCCTCGACGCCATGGACCATCGCTTTCTCAATAAAGAGGTTCCCGAGTTCCTCCATCAAATCCCCACAACGGAAAACATTGCCATCGCCATCTGGCAGCGTCTCGTCCCCAAGCTTGCGAACGCCAAGTTACACCGCGTGCGTCTGTACGAAACGCCCGATCTATTCGTAGATTTCTACGGTGAAACATGAAATTAGCCGAGAGCCAAAAGCTAGGAGCTAGAAGCTGAATTATGAAAGCCCATCTCTCCCGCCGCTATCTATTCTCAGCTTCGCATCGCCTGCACAGCGAAGCGATGTCGGTAGAGGAAAATCAGGTAACTTACGGCAAATGCAATAATCCCTACGGACACGGCCATAACTATGTCATCGAAATCACGGTCAGCGGATCGGTCGATGAGAAAACCGGGATGGTCTGCAATCTGGCTGATCTGGATGGTTTTATCGAAAGGGAAGTGCTCGCCCGCTACGATCACGAGAATCTGAATACTCTGAAAGAATTCGCCAAAGACGTGCCGACTACCGAAAATCTATGCATCGAGATTTACGAAATAGTGAAGCGTGGCTTCCGCCAGGCGCATCTTGAAAGGGTGCGGCTCGAAGAAACTATGATGAATTCTTTCGAGTACGCCGGCGAATCAGGTTTTTGAATTTGGATTACAAAATTACCTGATTGCAAAATTCCTATAGTGCATCACTGGATCGTGGACCGTCTCATGAAAACTACAACCGAACCTACTACCCTCACCAGCGCCAGCTTCGAAGATCTGATTCAAGAAATGCTCGTCCGCCTGGGCGAAGATCCCCAGCGGGAAGGCCTCCAGCTTACCCCCGAGCGTGTTCGCAAATCTCTGCAGTTCCTTACTCGTGGCTACACGGAAGATCCCGAGACCTTACTCAAAGGCGCGCTGTTCACCGTCGACTACGATGAAATGGTCATCGTCAAAGACATCGAAATGTTCAGCCTGTGCGAGCACCATCTGTTGCCGTTTTTCGGCAAAGTACACGTCGCCTACATCCCGAACGGAAAAGTCATCGGGCTCAGCAAAGTTCCGCGCTTGGTGGAAGTTTTCTCGCGCCGCCTGCAAATTCAGGAGCGCCTCACCACCCAGATCGCCGAGACCATTCAGAAAGTCATCGAGCCCCAGGGCGTCGGCGTGGTCATCGAAGCTCGCCACCTGTGCATGATGATGCGCGGCGTGGAAAAACAACACTCCGCCGCCGTAACCTCTTCGATGCTGGGCTCCTTCCGCGACTCGCAGGAAACACGCTCCGAATTTTTATCGTTGATCCGCCAGCGCCCCAACGGCGTGTAAGACCGTGTGAGTCAGACACTCATGTCCGACGCCTTTGATCTTGATGTTTGTCTTTGATTTCGTTCCGAATTCAATAATCGTGTCGGTGCTGGGTGCCCCACATCTCGCTTCCTTTGCGAGATGTGGGATTCCTATTGTGTAATTGGAGCTGATGTAAGATTGGCACTTCTTGCGGAGCAATGACGTTTGCCAAAATCCTCTTTCAATAAGCCGCTCCCGTCGCAACTCAAGTTGCACGATCACGTCGCGCTCGTAACCGGCGCCACTCGCGGCATCGGACTCGCCATCGCTCGCGCTCTCGCTGGTGAAGGTTGCAACCTTGTCCTCACGGGACGCGACGAATCCGCCTTACGCCGCGCCGGCAGAGAACTAGCCTCCGCGAAAATTAAAATCCTCACGCAGCCCTGCGATATCCGCGATCCGCAATCGGTCGACGACTTGTTTTACGCCATTCGAAAACAGTTCCGGCGCATCGATATTCTCATCAACAATGCCGGCATCGCTCATCCGCATCTCACCCTCGCCAAACTACCTTTGCCCGTCTGGCGGGACGTCATCGACACGAACCTGACTGGCACCTTTCTTATCACCCAGGCTGCACTTCCGATGATGAAGCGTGACGGCGTTGTCGTAAACAATCTGTCCGTCGCAGCCCACAGGGTTTTTCCGGGCTCGGCCGCCTACGTTGCCTCGAAACACGCGGCGCTCGCGCTTACTAATATTCTTCGCGAAGAATTACGGCCGAGAAAGATTCGCGTCATCGCCTTGTTTGCCGGCGCAACCGACACTGCCATTGGGAACACCTTCTGGCCGCAAGCCCCGCGCAAGAAGATGATGTCGCCTACTACCGTCGCCCAAGCTGTCGTCAACGCGATCCTACTTCCTGCGGACGCAACTATCGAAGCCCTCGAGATCAGACCGGTCGCCGGCACTCTCTAAAAGCGAACCATGCCGCCGGGTCCACTTGTCGGTCGATTTTACTCAGGCAGAAATTCAGACTAAGATTGCGTTCGCCCAAAGACATCTTTAAGGAGGCGTTGCTCAATGATGAAGAGACTATTTCTAACCACGGCATTTCTGGCTGCATCAATCTTCTCTTTCCCCGCGCATGCCCAGGATGCAAAGAAAGAAGCCGCCGTCAAGCCTGCCGACAGTCCTTCCAAGGCTGTGCTCGACTCCTGGAACGACATCGCACGCAAGCTCAACGCAATGGCTGAAGATTTTCCCGAGGATAAATACGACTTCAAGCCCACGCCCGCTCAACGCAGCTTCGCCGAGCAACTGCTCCACGCTGCCAACACCAGCTATTTTTTCGTGAACCCAGTCATGGGTAAGAAGCCGCCCGCCGAAGAAGATCCGAAGCGCGACCAATTCAAGTCGAAAGCTGAGATCGTCGCCTTCGTGAAAAAATGCTTTGCCGACGGCGCCGACGCCATCAAGTCAAAAGGCGACAAAGGGATGTCCGATCTGGTCGTCGATCCCTTCGCTCACCAGCAGGTCCGCGTCTCGGATTTGGCCTACGGTTTCATCGAGCACTCCGGCGAACACTACGGCCAGCTCGTCGTCTACTATCGCCTGTCAGGATTGGTTCCACCAGAATCGCGTCCGAAGAAATGAAAAAATAAACAGTTGTCATCCTGAGCGTGTTCTTTGCGCGAAGGACCTATGGAACAAAGCGGCGGCGAGAATTCGTCGCCGCTTTCCTGCTACTCATCACGCTCGCGCGTACGGATACCGCAACTCCCGCTCCCCGAAAACCTTCACCAGCAACGCTCCCGCCACAAACCCTCCAACGTGCGCCCAAAACGCCACTCCGCCCACGTTCTGACGCGCATATGCAGCAATCGATGCCGTCCCGCTCAAGAACTGCAGCGCGAACCAGTATCCCAGGATGATCCATGCCGGCACCCACACCACAAACACAAAAAACCACGTCAGTACCCGCGCCCGCGGATACAAAACAAAATACGCACCCAATACCCCCGCGATCGCGCCGCTCGCTCCCAGCGTCGGCACGGTCGAGTGCAGACTCACCATGACCTGCGTCGCCATCGCGATCAAGCCCACAAAAATGTAAAACACCAGATACTTGAAATGCCCCAGGTAGTCCTCGACATTGTCCCCAAAAATGTACAGGAACCACATGTTGCCGATCACGTGCATCCACGATCCATGCAGAAACATCGACGTGAAGAAGGGAAGTACTACGTCGAGCAGGGAATATTTCGGCGATCCGGAGAGAAAAGCTGTCAGATGCGACGGCACCACGCCAAATTGCCGGGCCAGCAGATCCAAACTTCGCGGATCGAGGGTGAACTCGAAGAAAAAAATCAGCAGGTTCAGCCCAATCAAAAAGCCGTTCACCCAGGGAGTGCTGTATCGAGGCTGGTCGTCTTTAATCGGAAGCATCTGTTAAGTTGGTAATTGAGTAATTTGGTAATTGGGTAATTTTCCGCACTCAAAGCCGAGAGCTTCTGATCTTCGATTATCAAATTGCCCGATTACTAAATTACCAAATTAGTAAATCCTCTCATGAATGGCGTCATTATCGTTGATAAGCCTGCCGGTTGGACCTCACACGACGTGGTCAACCGTATGCGGCGCATTCTTGGCCAGCGTTCCATTGGCCATCTCGGGACGCTCGATCCTCTTGCAACCGGCGTCCTCCCGCTGGTTACAGGGTCGCTCACCCGCCTCGCCCAGTTTTACACTACCTCCGAGAAAGTCTACGAAGGCGTGATCCGCTTCGGCTTCGCTACCGACACCTACGATGCTGATGGCGAATCGATCGGCGAGCCGCACCCGGTTGCTCTTACCCTCGATCAGCTTCAGCAGCTGTCTGCAGAATTCCTCGGTCTCATCGAGCAAATGCCTCCACCATTCTCTGCCAAGAAGATCCACGGAGTTCCCGCCTACAAACTCGCTCGCAAGCAGAAAGAAGTGGTTCTTCAACCGGTTCAAGTCGAAGTCAAGGAATTCGTGATCACCTCAATCGACGCAGACCGCGCCCACTTTCGTGCCCGCGTCGCCTCGGGAACCTACATGCGCTCCATCGCTCACGAAATGGGCCAGCGCCTCGGCTGCGGAGCCCATCTCGAATCCCTTCGCCGCACCGCCGTCGCCGAATTCGACATCAGCCAGGCGCACACGATAAACGAAATCGAAAAGTTTCAGTTCGACCAGATCGAGCACAGCAGGTCCCTCCACTGCGCTTCCCTTTCCCTTCGGGAAGGGGAAGCTTCGGTCGGGATGACAATTAGTGATCTTCTGCGTAATCAGCCGCGGCCATCATCCAGGAACGAACAACGCTACCACTCCCTTTTCATCCACCCCCGGCAACTTCTGCCTCAACTTCCTTCCGTCACCGCCGACGAGCCCACCACCGCCCGCATTCGCAGCGGACGCCCCGTCAACCTCCCTGAACTCTCCCGCGCCCGGCAAGTAAAAGTCTTTGCCGGCCAAAGCGAACTGATCGCCATCGCCACCCGCGTCGCCGGCACGTTATTTCACCCCAAGATCGTCTTCCCCTCAGACGAGACGTAGGG
>CAYOVU010000328.1:0-2587 GCA_964407505.1 uncultured Acidobacteriaceae bacterium
TGGCCTAATAGGACTTTCGTACTAGCGTCGCGAAGTCGCTAATGGTCCCGCGAGCGCACGGTTTGCACCCAGTCTGCTAACCCGGCGAGGCGGTTCTTGTTGCGGGGTTGGACTCGCAACTCGTATAGGATACCGCAATCCTGCCCTTTGGAGTCCCTACTTTTACCTGCAGTTCCTCCCGGGCTGGATTAAGCTCATAGGATGCCAAGGATACCTACGGCGTTGGACGCCCTGCTATACGGCAAACACTTGAAATCGCCATGACCAAGGACTCCCTAAACCGCCCGGAAGCCGCGAAGCCCGCCTCCCGCGCCGGCACGGCCCGGATGGCGGCGGCCTCTCCGGCCAAAATCGATTGGCTCTTTGCCCAGTCGAAGGCTGGGCGTTGGGGACTTTCCCGGGAGCGGTTCGCCGCCTCCCTCCAGCGCAGCGCGGAGAAAAGGCTCGCGAGTGGAAACCTCCGACCCGAAAAAGTCGAGGAGTATTTCGCTGCACTGCATCTCGTGGACCTGGGGCTGGCCACTGCCTGCATGGAAAATTCCGAACCCGCGTGGGAGCACTTCGTCGCCGAGTATCGGCCCTATCTCCGCGCCGCCGCCGCTGCGGTTCTCCGTAGCAGTTCGGCTTCCCCGGAAGCGTGTGAACTTGCCGATTCTCTCTTCGCCGAGCTCTACGGCCTGGCGGATGGAGCCCGCCGAGAACGCTCGCTTTTCCGTTATTTCCATGGCCGCAGCTCGCTTAAGACATGGCTCCGCGCCGTTCTCGCCCAGCGCCACATTGATGCCCTCCGCGAGGGCCGCCGCTTCGATTCCCTCGACGACGAAGGAACAAAGCCTCCCGGCGCACAGCTCATCCAGAAAATCCCGCACGCCGTTTCCCTTCCGCCCGCCGACCCTCATCGCGATCGCTACACCACGCTTTTCGTTCGCGCCCTCGAGGCCGCTATTGCCGCGCTCGACGAGCGCGATGAACAGCGCTTGCGCCTCTATTACGCCGAGGAACAAACCCTGGCGGAAATCGGCCGGCACCTTGGCGAGCATGAATCCAGCGTCTCGCGCAACTTGGATCGTATCCGTCTCGCTCTCCGCCGCACGGTCGAAGAGACCCTTCAGAACGGCTGCCCCGCCGCCAACGGTTTCGCGGCCGAACTCGGCCTTAGCGAGGCGCAAATTTCTCTTTGTTTCGAATACGCCTCGGCCGATGCTCCTTTCGATCTCGAAAAACTCCTTGAACGCCGCAGCCGCACAAGCCCTCCTGCCGGGAGGCCTGATCCATGAACTTCCGGCCGATACAGCCAATATGCAAGAACCCAGCCAACACTCGTTCTAAGAAAGGAGAAGACCATGGCGCCTGACGACCGCGACCGAAACTTTGAAAAAGCGCTCGCCCGCCATCTGCGTCCGTCTGCATCCTCCAGCCCGGATGCCAATGTCCTTGCTAGGGGGGCTTCAGAACGGCCGGTAGAACTTTGTCCCGATCCCGAAATTCTCGCAGCCTACCACGATGGTTCGCTCTCTCTCGAAGAACGCAATTTCTGGAAACAACATGTCGTAGGCTGCGACAGCTGCCAGATTGTCCTCGCCTATCTCGCAACGCCTCTCGAAATTCCTGTTAATCTGGAAACCAGCGAAAACGTTGTGGTCCTGAAGGAATCTGTTTTCTCTGGTAGAACTGCTTCACCTGCACACATCGCTCGTCCAAGTCCTCCTCACAATCTGCGTTGGCTCTGGCTCGTTCCTGTCGGTGCCATCGCCGCTGGCCTGATCGCTTTGGTTTCCCTGCAAACACCGAAGCCTTTGCCGGTCGCACCATCAACGGCCGCTGAAGTTGCAGAAAATCGGCCAGCCCCGATCGTCGCGCCTTCCTCGAAAGCCACTCGCGTCATCCCGAATGAACGCGAGGAGAATGATCGCAAGGAGAAAGATCAGCCCGGCGCTCCCTCCGATGCCGGCGCCGCCTCGGCAAATCGTGATCTCGCTTCCAAATCGCCCCAGAACCAAGTCCAGTTAACGCAACAGTCCCCGTTTCAGGCTGCGGCAAAGCCCTCTCATGGACCTTCCTTGAGCCTGCAAAAACAAGAACAGCAACAAACTATGCACGCCGCTCCGGGGGCCGCTGGTGCCCTCCTTGGAAAGAAGCTTGACGCGCAGGTTTCCCCCAGCGCAGGAGATAGGCTTGATGAAGTACAACGTTTGAAAACTGCGCCGCCTCCGCCGCCCCCGCCCCTGCCTTCTGAACCCAGCTTCCTCGCGGATAGCAGCGTTCCGCAGCCCGCTGCAGGCAAACCGGCTTCGGTCGGGGGCGCGGCACCGGCAGCTCCTCAACCAGTGCCCGCTCCCGCATCAAACGTCGCCGCACCCAAAGCAAACGCAGCGAACGCGGATGCAGTCTCAGCGGTGACAGAATCCGTTGAAGTGTCCGCGGCTCCCCAATCCATCGTCACTGAACGCGCCATGATGCGCGCCGCCGCGCTCCAGAACCCCCGCGTCTTCTGGGCTCCAGGTGAAAAGCAGGCTTGGCGCATCGGTCCGGCCGGCTCTCTCGAACATTCCAAGGACAAAGGTGTGAATTGGACGCCGCAGATCAG
>CAYOVU010000329.1:0-9381 GCA_964407505.1 uncultured Acidobacteriaceae bacterium
CGTCTTTCACGACTCTAAACTGGCACGAGTGGAACTCGTGCCCTTCCCGATTATTTTCTTCGCGGGAGTTTCCTTTTTCGGAAAGAGCGAATGGCTAACAAATCCGTCCTCATAAAAATCAAGCGCCAGAACACCCCCACTTCCCCATCCTACTGGGAAGAGTTCGAACTCGCCCACCATTCGGGCATGAACGTGATCTCCTCTCTGATGGAGATCGCCGCCAATCCCGTCACCCGCGAGGGCAAGCAGACCACGCCCATCACCTATGACTCGAACTGCCTCGAAGAAGTCTGCGGCTCCTGCGCCATGCTCATCAACGGACGTGCCCGCATGGCCTGCTCCGCGCTCATCGACAATCTCGAGCAGCCGGTTCGCCTCGAACCTTTTTCCAAGTTCCCCGTCGTGCGCGATCTCGCCACCGACCGCAGCGTGATCTTCGAAAATCTTAAAGCGGTCAAAGCCTGGGTTCCGATCGATGGCACTTACGACCTTGGCCCCGGCCCCCGCATGACCGCGGAAGAGCAGGAGCAGGCGTATCCGATTTCGCGCTGTATTTCCTGCACCTGCTGCATGGAGGCTTGCCCGCAGTTCAACGAAGACACCGGATTCGTAGGCGCGGCCACCATCGCGCAGGTTCGTTTGTTCAACACGCACCCCACTGGCAAAGCGCTCGAGCGGGAACGCCTTTCGGCGCTGATGGGCGATGGCGGCATCCAGGAATGCGGCTACGCGCAGAACTGCGTAGAGGTCTGCCCCAAGGACATTCCTCTCACAAAAGCCATTTCCGAGGTCGGCGGCGCGGTCATGAAACAGGCTCTGGGCGACCTTTTCCGGCGCTGACTTCTGTCACTTATTTTTGTTACTGATTTTTGTCACTCCAGCCACAACAGGCCAATCCTATCCTTCATCGAACCGGCGCTAAATGGTTGCACCGGGAGCACATGAGTAAGCCCCAATCCCCGCGCTAGGATGGCGTTTCGCGTGCTTCTATCCATAGTGTATTAAGTCGCTAAAGTAAATTTGGTAACCGGCGGTAATCAAGCTTAGGTGCTACGCTCCTGGCACGCCGGTAATAAACGGGCCTGCAATCGGTGGTTTAACCTCTTGACAGCATGGCTTACAATGTCCGGACAGTTGCAGAGAAAGTTCTGCAGCAGATTAAGAGATCGATTTTGCGATTGAATCTACAGCGCCGATTGATTCGTCTTGCCGTTCTGGCCTGCTTGTGCAGCACCCTCTTCGCAGCCACCGCCACGACCATGCATAAGCCGGTTCGCCACGCAGCACGGCATCACCGGCTGCACTGGACTTTATGGAATCCGATGTTCCGTCCGTCGCACGAATCGCTTCTGTTGCAGAATGCCGAAGTCGACCGGCTGGAATTGCCTCGCATTGAGGATGACGATGAATTGGAAGCGCTGAAGGCGAGCGGAGCTTTGCAGCCGATCATCGCTGGCGAGTCGTTGCGCTTCGATCCGCGCCTCGATCCTTCACGCCGCTTCTGCCGTCCCTGGACACGGGATTTCGTTCAGGATATTGCGCAGGCCTACTACAACCGCTTTCATCAGCAGATTCAGGTCAATTCAGCAGTGCGCACCGTGAAGGTGCAGAAAAAACTTCGTCGGCACAACCGCAATGCGGCGCCGGCCGATGGCGACACCGCCTCTTCGCACCTCGCCGGCCTCACCGTGGACTTGCAGCGTCGCGGCATGACCCAGGAGCAGATTCGGTGGATGGAGCAATATCTCTTCTACATGAAGGCACTGGGTCTGGTTGAGCCCGAAGAAGAGCGTCACCAGTGGGTTTTCCACATAATGGTTTCAGGCCGCTATGCGGAGTGGCGCATGACTCAGAACGTCGTTCCCATGCAGCGCCCCGAGCCCGCTGAGGTCACGGCTGACAACAGCGTCCAGTAACCCTCACATCGCGTATTGCGCTTCGCCGTTGCCGAACGACCAGTTCTCCCACGCAACTTCAACCAGATTGATCATCAGATCCTGTGGCCGAACTCCTGGATTTTCCGCCAGAAGTTCGGCCATTCTCTTATAGAGCTTGCGCTTCTGCGCCAGCTTGCGTCCGGTGGACAATGTGATCTGTACCATCACAAAGTCGTCCGTCCGCGGCACTCCAAGATACGCGGGATCGTAGACGAGACCGCCTGCCGGATGCTCGGTGATCACCTGAAACCGGTCTTGCGCCGGAGCATCCATCGCCTCTATCAGCGCTTGATGTACCCCGTCGCCCAGAGCTTTTCTATATTCTTCGGTCTTGCCTTCGCGTAAAGCAATTCGAACCAGCGGCATTCGTGCCTCCTCAAAGGGTCGAAGCGCCATGCGCCTCTGCGCTATGGATGAACCGGTGTCGCAATCCGATTCATGCATTTCCACTTCATGGGATTTCCCCGTCGTGACAATCGATGCGGCTCGGCGAATGGTAAATCGAATCGATCATGATTTAATTGAGCATGATCGTACTCATGGCTGGCCTGCCCGGGACTGGCAAAACCACGCTTGCGCACGCGCTTGCTCTCCGTACCGGCGGCCGCGTGCTCGGCAAAGATGAGATCCGCCACGCGTTATTCGCAGCCGATGAAATCGAATATTCGTCCCAGCAGGATGACTTCTGTCTGCACGTAATGCTTGAGACTGCCAGCTATCTGCTGCAGAAAGATCACTCGAGGATTCTCTTTCTTGATGGTCGTCCGTTCTCCCGCCGCTATCAGATCGACAACATCCTCAACGCCGCGGCTTCCCTGCGCCAGAGCTGGCGCATCCTGGAGTGCATGTGTCCAGAAGAAGTGGCTCGCGAGCGTATCGAGAAGCAGTCTGCCTTGGGAGCACACGCTGCCGCGAATCGCGATTACCAACTCTATCTGAAAGTAAAGTCGCGCTTCGAGACGATAACTTTGCCGAAAACGGTGATCGACACAGCACAATCACTCGAAGCCTGCGTTCAGCAGGCTCTTGCGATTCTTCTGTGACCTCACTCGGGCAGTGTGTATTCAAAGTCGTATGAATGTTTTCCGTCGACAATGTGGATCGTCATCGTACCGGTAAGACCGGTCAATTGGCCGGTGCCGGAATCTGGCACAACCGTGACGCTCAGTTCTGGGGCGCCGCGCGTCATGATGCCGCGGTGCAGAAGCGCGAAGCTGCCATTGCGGTCGCCTTTGGGCGTGCGCAGCGTCCCGGTGACTCGCTCGATCGCAACATAGCCTGCCGACCCCTTCACCTCAGTCATCGCGGTCAGCATCTGGCCCTTGCTGCTGGCTTCGAGATCGCCGTGGAATTGTTTGTCAATCGACATCCGGCCAACCGTCGGATCGCCAACTTTGTCGTCCTGCTGAGGAGCAAGTTTTACATCGAACGGTCCGCTGGCATGAGCGGGCATGGATGTTCCCTTCTGAGATGAGTTGGTCTGGGCTGCGGAAAAACGCAAGCCAAAAAAAATTGTGGCAGCGATCGCGGTCACAACAACGGTCGCTGCCAAATTTCCACTCGCGGTGCGATAACTCTTCATTCCTGCATTGTCATTGCCGGCGCACCGTTTGGTCAATTGCGCGTGTCGATAGTTTCTCCTTTTTCGAGGTACGCGAGCAGCCATCCCATCACGCGCTTCCAGCCATCGGCATGGTTGGCGGCGGTGTTCGGAGTCGCAGCAAAACCTTCGTGAGTAATTTTAAGAAGCGTGCCGGTTCCCGCCCGCTGGGGGCCGTTGGGGTGCAAACCGTGCACGCTTTGTGCTTCCAGCTCCCAGCGGACCACCGTCTTGATTGGACCCGTCCAACTGGCGCTCCACGTATGCACGAGCCGCCGTGGAGGATCGACCTCCAGATATTCGCCTTCCACGCGAAACTGTTTCCCGTCCACGCCGACGCCATCGCTCGACCATTTCCCGCCGACGCGAACATCCCCCTTCCATTCGGTGATATGGTACAGATTGCTCGCACCCCACCAGCGTGGCATTTGCTCGGGATCAGTAATAGCTTCGAAAACTCGCGCCGGAGGAGCAGCGATAAAAATTTCGCCCGTGATGATGCCTTGATCTGGAGTGACCGCAACGGTTGCCATGTAGTCTCCTGTGTGAATCGTTATGAAAGTCAAAAGCACAATCAAAATCAAGAACGGCGGACAGAGATAGCCTGAGCCAATCTGACAGCCGTGTGCACCCACACCTACGCCTCGACAAATTTGCGAAGCATTTCGAGCACGCCCGGCCAGCCGCCACTGTAATCCTTTCGAGCGGCGTCTTCCTTTGCTAATCCACGATGCGTAACCTTCACGTGCGTACCCCCTCCCTCCGGAGTCAGTTCCCACGACACAACCATTTGAAGGGACTTGTCCACGTGCCAGGTCGCGATCCAGGTATAGACGAGATAGCGCCCGGGCATGAATTCCAAAATTTCCCCATGACACTCGAATTCGCTTACGCCGTTCACCGTCACCGCGCCTTTTTCGGTGGCGTAGCGGTAGCGGCCACCGGGCCGGGCATCCATCTCCCATAACTTAACGGGGCAGCTTGGGTTAGTGAACCAGCGGGACAACTCCGCTGAATCGGTGAGCGCCTTGAACACACGCTCGGGAGGCGCGGCGACATAGGTCTCGGCGATGATGGCATCATTATCGAGAGTAACAACGGATTTTTCAGTAGTGTTGGTCATAAATAGTCCAGCCTGTTTCGATCCTGCCGTCGAGGTCACATGTCTCGCCCCTGAGCAGAGCCGAAGGAGCCTGCCCTGAGCTCGCCGAAGGGTCTCGCAAAATCAGCGAGACATGGGGGCCGAGACAAGGGGCACCCGGTCGACTTTCATGCAAACTATTTTTGCGCCACTTCGCTTCGATGCAGGTCGAAGAACTCTTTCGTTTCCTTGCCATGGTCGGCGAAGGTCCAATCTTCCGTGTGATGACTCGCATCGACGATGGTAAACACGACGCGCTGCATGTGGCCCGCATCGGGAGTCGCAAGATTTGTAGCGTCAACGTAGTCGAAAGTGATGGTTTTGCCGTCGGGCGAAGCGCTGGCGGTCATGCGGGGTTGGTTGCCGGCGCCGCAGTAGTGCGTCAGCATGAGGCGATTCGGACCATCGAGGTGAAACATCGAAATCATATCCTCGGGGCCGTGACCGTTAATCTCGCTCATAAGAGCCGAGCCTCCTGAAGTTTCACGGAACGACACCCGGACCGCCATGCCCTGGTTGGCCTTCCCTTCCCACGAGCCGCTAAGCGACTTGAGTTGATCGAACGATTTCTGCTGCGCCGTTTGCGCCAGCACAGCGGTTGCGGTCATGAGAAACACGAGCGAAAGAAAGATGCGAACGGATTTCATATCTATAGGTCTCCCTTGGAAGTTTTGGTTGATTTTGCAGCATGGGATTGTGTGGTTTCTTTGGCGTATTCCGATTCGACAAAGGATTTGAGGCTGGCCAAGTTCGCGCTCCAGAAGGTGCGGTACTGGTTGAGCCAGGAATCGACGGCGCGCAGCGGTTCGGGATTCAGATGGTAGACGCGGTTGCGTCCCTCACGATGCTCCCGCACCAGGTGGGCGCGGCGGAGCAGGCGCAAATGTTTCGAGATTGCCGGACGCGAAATCGGAAACGCTCCGGCAATTTCTCCCGCCGGCTGGCTGCCTCGCCGTAGCAAATCGAGAACGGCGCGCCGCGTGGGGTCGGCGAGAGCCTGGAACGTTGCCTCAGAGGAATATGTAACCGAACGGTGACGCATAATGCGTAACCATACAGTTACGCGATGAGCGCGTCAAGAGGAATTTTGGAGGCGCCGAAGTATTCTTACATTGCGCTATAATGTAAGCATGAATCGACAGATAACAACGGTAAGCACAAAAGGGCAGTTTGTGATTCCTTCGGAGATGCGCACAGCTTTGGGGATAAAACCTGGAACGCGCATTTGCGTGACCCAGGAGGGGTCGAGGATTGTGCTGGAGCCCGTATCGCACGAACTAGTGGATAAGACGCGAGGAATGCTCGCCGGCGGGCCCTCGCTTACGAAGGCTTTACTGCGCGAGCGGCGCCGCGAGAAGGATCGATGGTAACGTACGTGCTCGATTCGAGCGCCATCCTTCGGTATTTGGACGGCGAGGCGGGAGCTGATCGCGTTTCTGAGATCATCAAGGATCACCTTGCGGGAAGATGCGAAGCGGTGATCTGTTCGCTCCACTGGGGTGAAATTGCCGGCCAGACGTGCAAGCAGCATGGAACCAAAGCCATGGAATTGGTTCTGTCGCGGCTGAGTGCCTTCGGGGTTCAGGTGGTCGCGGTAGATGCGGATAGGACTGTACGCGCGGCCTTGATCAAGTTCAAAACGGCGGTCCCTTACGTGGATGCTTTCGGGGTGGAATTGACGGCGGAATCGCAGGCGCGCGTTTTTGTGACTGCGGATTTTGATTTCAAGGCTGCGAGCCGAGATGTCAAGATTGAGTTTCTGCCAGCGAAGTAACCTCCATTCCATTCTTCAGAATCGTCATCGCCGAGTGTCATTGCCTACTAACTTCAAGAAGGCTCGATGCACCCTGGTGTCGTCGGAGAGTTCGGGATGGAAGGTAGCCGCCATCGCCGTTCCCTGCCGCACGGCAACTGGGTCTGTTCCCTCGGTAGCGATTACTTCAACGCCAGAGCCGACGTGATCGATCTTCGGAGCCCGGATAAAGACCATCTCGAGGGGAGAAACCGGCTGATGGTTCAGAGAGCTTTCGAGAAGCTGGCCTTCGCGAATGGAGCTGTCGATCTGGCGTCCATAGGCGTTGCGGCGGATGCGCATGTCGATTGCGCCCAGGCCTGCTTGTTTCGGGTTTTCCACCTCACTCGCCAACAGGATTGCCCCGGCGCAAGTACCGAACGTAGGCTTCAGCCGCACGAACTGCTTCAACTTCTCGAAGCCTTCGTCTCCCAACAATTTCAAGAACGTGGCAGACTCGCCGCCGGGGATCACCAGTCCATCAATCTCGTCAAGCTGCTCAGGCTTTTTGACGAGCACCACGTTAGCCCCCAGCTCTTCGAGCCGACGGCGGTGCGCGTCAAAATCTCCCTGCAGTGCTAAAACGCCAATGGTCATAAGTCCGGAAGAAACGGGTCTGGCAGAAACGCCACCTTCAAGGCATATCCCGCCGAGAACCTAATTCTAACGGATGCAGGCGTGAGAGATGGGGTGCCCCATCGCCTGCCCTGAGCCTGTCGAAGGAGCCTGCCCTGAGCGGAGCCGAAGGGTCTCGCTTCTTTTGCGAGACATGGAAGTCCAAGACCTGGGCCACCCCGCCCACCTTCTTCCCTTACGGGGCAGGACATGGATAGGCTTTTTTCAGCGCCGCCTTCACCGGACCATTTTTCGGTTCGTGAAGTTGCCTCGGATTTTCACTCAACCCCTTGATAATCGTTCGAATCAAATCTGGAACCCGGTTATCGGGCGGAAGACAAACGCTCAAATAATCTTTATCAGGCCCTTCATAAGAACGCGCCGGCCTTCCGTCCTTTTTGGAATTCATATCCTCAAGACGCGCGTAGGCCTGCACCTCGGCAATGCGTTCGTGGAGCGCCTGAACCCACCCCAGGCACCATCCAAATTTCATGACATTTACGGAGGCAACCTGCGTTGGCCGGGTATCCAGTTGATTCAGGGCTTCGCCGCAAACATCCAGCAGGTCGCTCACATCTCTCGGCGGCCGAAATTGGGAACTCTCCTTAGTTTGTTGCGGTTTAGTTTCTTGCGGCGCGCTCGCAGGAACTATCGCGCTGCATAACATGAGCAAGGCAAGAGTGAAAGGCGCTATCTTCATGGTGACTCCCAGGCTGGGGCGATTCTACTCCGCTGGGGGAACGCGAAAAAACCTAATCACTTCTGGCCGGGTGCCCCATAGCCTGCCCTGAGCTTGCCGAAGGAGCCTGCCCTGAGCGGAGCCGAAGGGGTCTCGCTTCTTTTGCGAGACATGGGAATTCCGGCTGAGACCTGGGCCACCCGCCAGCGACATAGCTATGAGGATAGCGCTGCGAGAGTCTCACAGCAGTCCATTCAACTGCGCCAGCAGCCGCTGTCTTCGATTCGGCTCGATCACTTGGGAAATTTTGATCACGTCAACTAACTTTTGCTTGAAGTCGGCTGGCAGGATCCCAAAATGCTCATACGAACCCTTGCGGTGATGCTGGATCAACGTCCCGTACGAAATAGGAAACTGGTTCCTGGGATCGATGATCGTGCGCTTAGTGAATAAGGGACATTCACTAGCTTCATAGACAACCACTTCCTTCAGGCGCTCCGGGTTTTGATCGAAGCTTTCGGTTCGGGAAGTGGTTTTCAGCGCATAGGCATGTTTGGCGATGTGCGAAATCACCGCAAACCGCTTCAACACCGCCTGCCCGAACAACACGACAGGAATCCTTATTACGGAAAAGACCGGAATTTCTTCTGGCTTAAACGGCAAGGGAATGCTCAGGGAAAGCCCGGCTGAGGGCATAGTTTTCTAATAGTTCCTGCTTGGTCCCTGGCACCACAAAAGTATTGCCTTCAAAAAAATCCTCGTAATCCATCGCCGGATTGCGCGAATCCGGTTCCCTCTCTGCAGCCTTCATATATGCAGGCAGGGAATGAGTAAATTCAATCAACTTGTGGAAGTTCCACTTACCAAACTCGGCAATGACTTTGTCAAGAATCTCGACGTCTGACTCCGACAACATAGACATGTCAGGTTTTACTTTCGGCAAGAATGTGGGATAAGGATCGCCGCTCACCTGAAGTGCGGTTTCTATTCCCGTTCCCCAGAATTCGGGCGAAATGTCGCCCGTAATCAGTCCATTCAACAGATCGAGAACTTCCGAGGGGACTGGACCGTTTGGCAGGGCGCAATAGCGTCCGCCAACAATCGCTCTGCCGTACTTGGCGATATGGACGAAATCGCCGAGGAAGATAAGTTTTCCAATCTTAAACTTGGTGGGATCGCTTACACGCGAGGCTACGTACAACATGACCGCGACAAGTTTTTCGGGATCGAGTGGGAGCCGGGTAATCATAAATAACCCGCCATGATCGCGGTGTTTTACATTGCACCTATATTTGTGAAGCATAACACGGTCTTGCACACCATATAGTTTCTTTGCCCCTCTGCACCAAGGTCTCTGCGTCCATTCGTGATATTGACGGCAAACCCAAAGCGCGAGAAGCTGCTCATGCGTCCTAAGAACGGGACGCGCCGGTGCTACCAACACCGACGCACCCCTGACCGAAGTCGCCTTAACACAGATTGAGGCAACCATGGCTATCCCACAAAGTAGTCGTTATCTATCCCTGCCGCAAGGTCGTCCATCACATCGCGGCCCGTCGCAATTAACTCCTCTTTCGAATACAGCGAATCCTCCTCCCTGGGGCTGAACTTCCGACT
>CAYOVU010000330.1:0-22017 GCA_964407505.1 uncultured Acidobacteriaceae bacterium
CTGCGAATCGAGGGAGCCCAGATGAATGTTTCCACCGCCCTCGCTATCGGGCGCGAATTGAAAAAAGATGAAGTGCTTGCCATCGGGCAAAAACGCCGGCCAACGCGGCGAGCCCGCGGTGACGGCTGCCTTCTCCTTACCGATCGCGGGTGTGGGTGTGCCTCCCGCTGCCGGAATGCGGAACATCGCTGAGACCGTATCGGGTGTATACAAAATTGTGCCGTCCGCGCCCCAGGTGCCGCCACGAGGATTAGCAGCGTCGGCCAAGGTTTGTACCGCTCCGCCGCTGGCGTCGATGATCCTCAATTTGCCATCGGCGAAAAATCCCAGGCTGTGGCTGTCGGGAGACCAGAAGGGAAAACTAGCTTCTTCCGTTCCGGCCAGGGGCTGGGCCGCAGTTGAATCCAAGGGGCGAACCCAGAGTTGAGGTGAGCCGCCGGGAGACGACGCCACAAAAGCCAGCTTGGTGCCGTCCGGCGACAGCGCTACGCTCATCGGATCAAAGTTGTGCTGATCGGGCGGAAGAATGCTTACGCGTAACGGCCGCGCGGAAACAGGTGAGCGCAAGACGAAGCCAATGGCAAATGCGATGGCAGCTGCGGCGGCCAGGCCCGCCACAACCCACGCGATTTTCTGCGAAACACGCCGCCTTGCCACTACCGGCGCGGGCACGCCCGCCTGCGAGCCGGCCTCGGCAATCCAGCGGAGTTGCAGTTTGACGTCATGCGCGCTCTGGATGCGGTCTTCGCGATCCTTCGCCATGCAGGAACTGATCAAGCGCTCGAGCGCGGGCGGAGTCATGGGCGCCATGCGCGAGAGCGGCGGTGGTTCGGAGGCGAGGATGGAAGCGATGACGCTGGCCTGCGTTTTTCCGGCAAATGCGCGTTTGCCGGTGGACATTTCGTAGAGCACGCAACCGAGAGCGAAAATGTCGGAGCGCGTGTCAGCCTCAGCGCCTTCGATCTGTTCGGGAGCCATGTACTGATAAGTGCCGACGATCGTGCCTTCCACGGTGAGCGGCTTGCCCGCGGTCATGGCGGTGAGGACGCTGGCGCTGGCGGTTCCGACCTGCGCCTGTTTCGCCAGGCCGAAATCCAGCACCTTCGCCCCGGATTTGGTCAGCATGATGTTGCCGGGCTTGAGATCGCGATGGATCACGCCTTGCTGGTGGGCTTTGTCCATGGCATCGGCAATCTCGGCACCGTAACGGAGCACCTCTTCGAGGCTGAGCGGGCCGCGCGTGAGCCGGTCAGCGAGGGTCTCGCCTTCGAGGCACTCCATCACAAGATAGTCGGCGCCATCTTGCGTTCCTACGTCGTACAGGCGGCAGATGTTGGGATGAGAAAGCTGCGAGACGGTGCGCGCCTCACGCTCAAAGCGATCCTTCAGACTGGGATTCGAAACGAAATGTCCGGAGAGCACTTTGACTGCGACCTCGCGGTCGAGACGAGTGTCGCGGGCGCGATAAACTTCACCCATCCCGCCCGCGCCGAGTTGAGAGACGATTTCGTAAGGCCCTAGTTTGGTGCCAGAGGTCAGTGGCATGGAGTGGGAGCCATTATAGACTGAGGCAGCCTATTTGGACTGAACGTCGACCGGTTCCGCGATGTTCATCGAATGTTCCCCTTGACTGCCGACCCAAACACTTCGTCCATGCTTGGCGTAGGCGGCAATCACGCCGGGCTTTGACCAGTCGAGATCCCATCCGTTCTCGATTGCCACCAGAGTATAAGAGCCGGGGACTACCCCGTGAAGAGTGAAGGTGCCATCCAGATCGCTCTGGTCGCGGCGGAACAGATCATGATCTACTTCTGGATTTTTTGGCGCCAGAACCACCATGGCTCCGGCGAAACCCTTCCCGTCCTTTTTTGCCGTTCCTTCCACTTCCACGCTGCCGCTTACCAGAGTGAGCGAAACGGAAGGGGACGATCCCGCCGTCACGATAAGGGTGTGACCCGAAACATCCGCGCCTTCGGCTGACATGCGCGAGATGGAATAGCGCTTCGCGCCGCCCAATATAGCGACCTCGTAGCGGCCAGCGGCAACTTCTGGAAGTTCCGCTTCGCCTTTGGAATCGACAGGCCGCGCAACGGCAATCCCTCTCCCGCCTGAACGCAGCGCGACCGTAAGGTTTGGTGGAATCGTGGGCTCGCCGGGAACTTGTACCGAGCATTTGACCTGGCTCGCGGCTTCGCTCTTGGAGGTGTCGATCAGCTCTCCATCCTTGGTGAAATCCACGCCGTCCATCTGGAGCGCTGAGCCATGGGCGAATAGGCGAACGTTGTAGCGGCCAGCGGGGATTCCAGTAACCTCCATCAATCCGGGCGCAACGCGTTGAGTCCCGGTGGCCTGAACGGGGGTAAAGCCATCAAAGGCAGGTTGTTGAAGCTGAGGCACAAAGAACTCATTGGGGTTGCCGCCTCCGGGCACACGAAAGAGCAGGTGCAGAGACGGAACTGGATTCAAGTGGAAATCCGCTTCCACACGCTCGCCACCTTGAATCGAGATGGGGGCCGCGTCGTCTGCCGCTTCTACGTCCGAATAGTAAGTAACCGGATAGGCGACGTTTAATGATCGATCGACGGCTGGCGGATCGTCCGCTAGGTCTGCCCCCGACACCGAATTCGCTGAACGCGAACGCGCTGACCCGGACGATCGCGGTTCCGACGGAGGATGAACGGCATACCAAGGCTTGGCGTTCGCCGACACAAAGTAAGTGCCGGGCCTGAGAGGAGTAATCTCGTACGCTCCCAAATCATCCGTCTGCGCGGAGCGAAACTGGTGAATCTGGTCCACTCCCGTGCTGTGATCATCGTAATAAACCGTGACCGTTGCGTGGCGAACCGGCTCACCGAATTCGTCCAGAACTTTGCCGGCGATCACCGCATCGGGGGCAAGCCGCAGCACGAGGGTTTCGGTGTCGAGACCGACGCCAGTGACAATGGCGGTGGAAAACTGGTCGTGCTGATCGTAGCGGGCGGAGATAAATCCGCGCTTTCCGCCCTCAAGTGAATACTTTCCTGCGGGCACCTCACGGAATTCAAACTTGCCGTCTTCGGACGTAACCATGGACTCAAATTTTTGCTGATCCTTCGTCTCTCGTAGCGTTACTCGCACGCGCGCGAGTGGACGCACGTCCGCCTTGCTCACAACCGTTCCTGCGATTCTGTATCCGCTCGAAGCGGACCTTTGAGGCAGCTTCGCCGTCTGTGTCGCGGCCAGCAGCCAGGGTCCGAACAGACAGAGCACCACTATCCGCAGGAACCAATTGGGCGGGATTGGGGACGTCGGCCTGTTCACTGGCTGCGTGTTTGCCCTCATTGCTTATTGACTTCTCACTCGTTGTTAACGATCTGCAACTGAACGCTCGCCTTCTCGCCGGCAGAAACGCGGACAACCTGGCCTTTGGAGTCGTAGGCCTTCATCGCTTCCGCATCGCGATAAGGAAGTTCCGGTTGCCGATTCTTGAACGCCATCACATGATAGGTTCCGGGTGCGACCATCTGGTAATCGAACGTTCCATCCGACGATGCTGAGAGTTCCAAAAACTGCCCTGGGCTATCTGGCAGAGGGACACAGTAGATGTGGGCTGAGGACGACCATCGCCCCGCGCCCAAGCTTTCGGACATCGACGCCATCGGAGTGATTCCGGCCACTGAGCCTTCGATTTCTGCGTTGTCGTCGCGCAAGGTGATTTCAATCGGCACAGCCGCTCCCAGCCCAACAACGAACGCCTGGCGGAGTAAATCAATTCCTCCCATGGTCGCCGATGCCACATAGCCACGGCCTGCCCGCGCCCGCAACCAATATCGCCCGGGCGCAACGTCTTCGAGAACCATGGAATTATCGTTAGGCCCGTTGGGGGGACGAAGGGATCCGCCGTGCTGCTGAGTGAAATCATCATCCTCCGCGGGTTCGACGCTGACGTCTAGATCGAGTCGCTGCTGTGGCATTGCGAAGGTTCGTCCTCCGGTGGAAATCATCCCGGAAGAATTCCAATTCGTGGAAGTGAATTCTTCCTTGACGTTCACGACGATTGAACTGGTCGCGGTAAGCGCCAGGCTCGGGCCTTCGACCGGCACCCCCGCAACCGAGATATTCACTTGCCCAATCGACGAAGTCGGTGCGTAGCTTCTTGCTTCGACAAGATACTTCCCATTGGGCAGCGAGCCTTCGATTCTTTGTTTCACGGGGTTGTAACTAAGCGAATATCCCGGTCCTCGATGCCCTTGAGGCGATATAGTAATGCTAATTCCGCCCCTGCCCTCGGCGTTCACCACTGGAATTCTTATCGGATAGTAACGCTGGCCGACGAGCGCAATATCCGCATGGAATGTCTGCCCGGCCATGAGCTGAATTGTGCTGGCCTCGGCAAAATCGGCGGAACTCGGGTAATAGACTGGAGGAAAGCCGGTAGGCGGATCGCCAGGGGCAGTGACGGCCGGATCGTTGTCCATGAACTCGTGCGTGAGCAATTTGTAATCGCCGGGCCGCAGTTCGGCGAAGCGGAACTCGCCGCTCGAATTCGTCCGGTCCATAGCCCCCGGCCTCCAGTGGGCAACGCCGTCTTGCACCTGGCGCGTGAAGACCTGCACGTTGATGCCGATTGCTGCATCTCCCGTTGAAAGCGTGACACGGCCTTGAATCAACGCCTCAGGCACTAGAGAAATCGTGAGAGCGCCGCTCTGCGATACCTCGACCTCGTTCCTCCTGTTCAGCTCTTCGAGAAAGCCCGGCTTGCGAGCCATCAACGAGCGGAAGCCCGCGCTTCCTGCTGGCTGGGTAAACTCAAAGCGACCTTCACTATCGGTGACGGTCGCCAAGCGGTTGTCCCCGGAATAGACGAGAGCGCGACCAATGGGATCGTGAGTGGCGGCATTGATGACGGTGCCGCGAATTTTGTTCTGCGCACTGTCGGTTTCCGGGGTCTGTGTAAAAGCTAACCTTGAGACGACGAGGAGAATGAGGACCGAGAATAGAGAAAAAAACCGTGATTGCAGAGGAGAACGAGCGCACATCCGTCGGGATTCGTGGCGAGACAAAAGCTCGCGGGCATTTCGCAAGAACTTCACGACTGCGCTATGCTCCTGTGATGGCCGTCGTTTCTAGAACGAATCGTTTCTAGAACGAGCTATCGTGGCTTATTTGACTTCTTTTTTTCTGCACCGTCAATTAAGAAGGCCGGATGGCCGCATAGGATGTCCAACCAACCCTCGTGTTAGCATTTTAGTAGTCGTCTTCTTCCTGGCGGAACGAGCATGGGCCGCATTCGTACCATCACGATTCGTCTTCTCTGTGGGATCCTTCCGGCTGTACTGCTCTCCTTGTCCTCATTTGCCGCTGAGCAGTCTCCTTGGCTTGAAATTCACTCGACGCACTACACCGTCATTACCGATGCGGGCGAGAAAAAAGGCAAGGAGGTTGCACTGCGCTTCGAGCAGATGCGTGCGGTCTTCGCCACGCTGTTGATGAAAGATCGCTTGAACGAACCCGCGCCACTCACTATCCTCGCATTCAAGAATGACAAGGATTATTACCAGACTGCTCCGCTACAACAAGGGCAGCCGATCGGCGTTCCAGCATTTTTCGTGCCCGGCGAAGATCAGAATTTTGTCGTACTTAATTTGTTCGAAGAAGAGTCGTGGCGCGCTGTAGCTCACAACTTTGCCCACCTGCTGCTGAACTACAACTACCCGCCGGCTGAGGGATGGTTCGACGAGGGCCTTGCAGAATACTTCAGCTCGA
The DNA here is from genome assembly GCA_964407505.1 of uncultured Acidobacteriaceae bacterium. GTDB lineage: Bacteria > Acidobacteriota > Terriglobia > Terriglobales > Acidobacteriaceae > Sulfotelmatobacter. The sequence continues at coordinate 5,746 of CAYOVU010000330.1, forward strand.
TCCGCGTGGACAACAGGCAGGTTGAGATCGGCAGCGACCCCGAACTAAATCCTGTCTTCACCACAGATCTACTGGAGAATCAACACGAGGCCCAAAGTCCGCCGAAATCGCTAACCGAACTGCTTGGCGCGCAAGTCTGGATCTCCCTTCCCGACTTGTTCACCATGAAGCATGACACCTCCACGTACAGCGAAGGCACGCATCATACGCTGTTCTACGCGCAGTCGTGGATGGTGATGCATTACCTGCTGCACGAGAAAAAACTGCCGGAGACAGGAACTTACTTCGATCTCGTTGAGAACCAGCACCTGCCGGTGGCAGAAGCGATTCAGAAAGCATACGGCACGAGCGTCGCTCAACTCGACCAAGCGATAAAAGATTACTTTCACTCGCTCACGCCGCTGTTCGTCGCCCTCGACGCCTCGAAGCAACCGGGAGCGCAGCGCAACGCTCCGCAGGTTTACCAATTTCCAGTGCCGGTCGGGCTGGACGACAATACGATGACCTCGAAACCGATGCGCGAAGCCGACGGCCACGCGTTCGTGAGCGGGGTGAAAGTGAGAATTCCCGAGCGGCGCGAAGCCAGCTTGCAGGAGTTGAAGACGTTGGCGACGACTCCCAGCCTTGCGGATTCCAAAGCATCCGAGAAAGAAAAAGAAAAAGAGAATAAGAAGAACTACGGCAATAAAAATAAAGACGACAACGATACCGCTCCACTCATCTCGGCCATCGGGAATGAGGTCGCGCATCGTGCGTTGGCCTGGGATCACATTCAGCACAGCGAGTTCGATGCTGCGGCCGAAGAACTGAGCGACGCTGCCGCGCTCGACCAGCGCGACCTCTGGATTCGTTATTACCTTTGCGTGCTCAAGTATCGCATCGCACAAACGAAGCATACTGACATCCAGGGCCTGCCGAACATGATGCAGGATCTGCGCGCCGTGCTCGACTGGCGGCCTGAATTCGCTGCAGCGTACGACTTGATGGCGATGGCGCGCATGGAAGGTGGCGGCTCGATGACGGCGATGCAGTCCGAGCGTGCCGCCATTCAACAGAGTCCACGTAATCAGGAATATCTCTACCATCTGGGAGAAATCTATGTCTCGGCCAAGAAGTGGGACGCCGCGAAGGCCCTGTTCTACCGGCTGAAGACGAGCGGGAATCCGCAGGTCGCGGCGGCGGCGCGCGGAGAACTCGATCGGCTCACGACCGAGCAGAAATACGGCATCTCGGCCGCATCGGCAACCGCATCGCAGAAACTCGCTCCGCAAAAATCTCCGTTCGACGTGCTCGAAGAAGACGCCGCCAAGCGCGCCGCAGCGCAACAGTCCGCGCAAAATAGCGGTCCAGCGGACCGGCGACCTTCCAAGTTTGTGCACGGCCGGCTGGTGAGTGTGGACTGCTCGCAATCTCCGGGCGCGGTACTTACCGTGACTTCAGGCACAACCGTTCTGAAGTTGCGTACTGCCGATTATAAGTCACTGCTGTTGCTGGGCGCCGATACGTTCTCATGCGCGTGGAATGATCGCACAGTGTTGGTGAACTACAAACCCGGCGGCGCGGCGGATGGAGATTTGGTGTCGCTGGAAATGCGCTAACCAGATTTTCTGATAGTCGGGGTCTTGTTCCAAACAGTCCTTTTCCCACATGGATCAGCGAACCAAATTGCGGTCAGTAGCCCAACGTGCCACCGCTGAATGTGTGAAGTAGAGTCTGGGACCATGCGCCACCCAGGGGGCGTCGTGAATGTTATGCAGTCAGGCTAGGCATTCTAGGCTAGCCCCCGAGCGAATCTTTCTTAACTTCTTGACCGGAACCTGTGAGCAACGAATACTGTATGAGACCGGGGCCTCTCGACCTGGAGAAAAAATGGGAACGACGGCAATCGAGTCGCGAGCAATTTTGTGTCTACGCAAAGAACAGATCCGAAATCAAACTAGTGAGGTCGCAATGACATTTCATCGCGTGACCGTTCGTAAGGCCCACACCTTATCCGTGATGCTGCTTCTTGCTTCACACGTCGCGGCTCAGGTCGGTCCGGTGCCTCGACGGCCGGAACCACCCACGATGGGGTCGCCCCCTGTCCCAAGGAGTTCCATCTCCGTGTCACCGGGCAATTGGTCGCAGCTGGCCAAATTTATTCCGGTCAACGGATGTTGCAATGGCTTAATCAGTAATCCGGCAGCCATCTCCGGAGATACCGTCGTGGTCGGCCAGGAGGCGCTAGGCGACGGAAGCAAAGTGGTGGCCCAGGTCTTCGCCAGAACGGCAAAGGGATGGCAGAATTCTCCCCCTATCGCGCAGCTTAGCGGGTCCGCTCCCACGGAACCTTCCATGGCGCCAGTGGCGATTGACGGCGACACGATTGTGGCGGTGGGTCCAATCGGCTTCCAAGGGATTCCCGGATATGCGTTCGTTTTCGTGAAACCGGCCAGTGGCTGGACCAATATGCAGCCCACCGCGATCTTGTCGCCTTCGGACGACAGCAATGGCACATTCGGCCAATCAGTTGCCATCAGCAGCGATACTGTCGTGATTACCGACGACGGAGCCAGTAAATCTACTCCGGGCGAAGCGTACGTGTTTGTGAAGCCGGCGGGGGGTTGGCACAACATGACGGAGACCGCGAAGCTGACAGCATCCGATGGCACGACAACAGATCTTTTCGGATGGTCGGTTGGAATGAGCGGCGACACCATCGCAGTCGGCGCGCCGCAATTCGGAAGCATTTCAGATCCTGGCCCGGGGAAAGCCTACGTGTTCGTCAAACCCTCCACCGGCTGGCAGAACATGACCCAAACCGCCGAGTTAACCGTATCCAACTCCACGGGCGGAGAGCAGATCGGTTTATCCATTTCTGTGAGCGGAAACACTGTGCTCACAGGTGCTCCGGCTTACCAGAAGTTTCTAGGGGCAGCTTTTGTGTTTCAGAAATCTAGCTCCGGATGGAAAAACATGACCCAGACGGCCATGCTCACTCCAGGCGACAGCGCGGCCTTGGAGACCGGTTGGTCGGTCGGAATCAGCGGAACGATTGCCGCCTTGGGATCGCCAGTTCGGGGACGATCGCCAAATGGATTTGAGGGTGGAGTGTACGTGTTCGAGGAGCCGGCCGGGGGATGGCAGAACGCATCGAGCACCGTCGTGCTCACCGGCGCCGACGCTCACTACAATCAGGGTTTGGGCGAATCTGTTTCAATCAGTGGCAAGATCCTGGTTGCAGGAACGCGAATCAAGTCTGCACTCGGCACTTCTTATGTTTTTGGATTGCCGTGATCGGACGGAAATCGCAAAACGGCGCAGTGAACAACTGAGAATCTGAATTTCGAGGGATGATGCTATGGCGAATTTGAAACTGAACGTCACGAAGCGGGGTTTGCGGCACGTGAAACCGTCCCTCTGGCTCTCCGAACCTCTCAGCAACAAGCTGAACGCTTACGCGCTGGCCGCCGGCGCCGCCGGAGTCGCTGTGCTCGCTTGCAATATGCCTGCCGAGGGCACGGTAATTTGCAAGACCACTTCCGCCGAACTCACCAAGACCACCAGCTTCCCGCTGTCTCCAGCGGGGCAAGTGGTCGCGCCGTTCAACATTGCGCAGTCGACCAATTCCACATTCAGAACGTTCACCACCACGGGGGTCGGCACCTGGATGTGGTGGAATCGCGGCTTCTTCACTCCGAATTCGGCGGGGGCAAATGTGCTGCTGTCCAACGGCATTCCCGCCGACGTCGCTTCCGGGGCTGAGATCGGCCCGGGCGGCCAGTTCGGAAAGGGCTCATCGTACGGCCTGTTGTTCACCTACGGCCGAGGACGTTACTCGGCGCACGGAGGCGGCACCAAGCTCAAACACAAAGGAAACCTCAGCCTCGTGCAGGATAGCTTTATTGGCTTTCAATTCTCCGAAGCCAACCAAGTGCACTACGGCTGGGCGCGCCTGCATGTTAGTTTTGTGGGAGGCCCCAACCGGAAACACACCATTATTCATGTGCTCGGCGTCGGCTACGAGCCCGCTCCTGGCACCGCGATCGCTGCGGGGGAATGTTCCGTAGAAGCTGCTTCCCAATCTTCGCGCGGCCCTTCGCTCGGCATGTTGGCGCTGGGCACAGCCGAGCCAGCGAAGCAGTAAGGTCGCACCAACAAAAAAACCCTCCCGGTTACAAGTCACTGCTGTTGCTGGGCGCCGATACATTCTCATGCGCGTGGAATGATCGCGCGGTGTCGGTGAACTACAAACCCGGGGGCGTAGCCGACGGAGACTTGGTGTCGCTGGAAGTGCGGTGAGGTTCGGGCCTCATGTGGATTTCTGCATGAAATAATCTTGCGTGCGCTCTCCGGAAACACCTTGGCGGGCACGACTTTCGTTTTATTCAGGGTATCCCCCCTCCCTAATCTTGGAATCATCGGGTTGGCAAGAAATTTCCCGCAAAATCCGGATGTCAAAGAACTTAGATATCAAAATCTGTGAAACAAAGGGCTTAGGGTGCGACGAGTTGCTGTGGCCGGGCCACCCGCCGTTGTGGAATTTTGTTAGTTCGGTGAATAACTTTTTTGTCAAGGATTCGCCAGCGTAAAAGTTCACCTGTTTTCAAATTCAAGATTTGTAGGCTCTTTAAGACCCCATTTTGTTAATGGGTGATTTCGCCCAACAATCTCAAATTTCGGGCCGCTTACCCAAACGGTGCCTGAAGAGTTCAGAAGTGCGCCGATCAATATAGCAGTTGCATCCTGCGGAACGTCCAAGACAATGTCATAATTTTTCCAACCGATTGTTCCTCTGATTGCTCTACTTTGCATATTGTCGAAATCGAGGATTTGGGTCCCTTTGTCGACGCGCATCCACAGGCCGGCCCAATTTTCGACTTCTTCTGATTTAGCAAACGCGCTGAAGCGCATTCTCTTTCCAGCATACTTTTCTGCTCGGAAGCTCTGTCCTATCGCGCCAAAACCTTGCGCGTTAAGTCCCTTGGACCTCAGATATAGACTTGCATGACCATCGTGTGCAGCTGCGTTGTCGATTCCGAATTCATATTGATCGGGCCTACTTCCGGTGATGTACCACCCTTCTATCTTCTGCAGCTTACTCACTGGAGGGTTAGCTGTCGCTCGTGTTTCGGTTTCATGCTTCTGTTCAGGGTGACGTAGTTTACGCATGCGAACCGTCAAACCGACGGTAACCACCGCCGTCAACATTGTGGCAATTACCCAGAATTTGTATCTTGTCCGCAGCTCTTTGATTGATGCGACCGCAGTACTGGTCTGGGAATTAAACAGGATTGTGGTGACCCGAGGTTCAAGGGCGTGTGCATTGGAGTTACTTGCTACTACAGAGGATAGCCGACCCTCCCCCCCGCCTAAGTGTGCGTTGGCCTCCACGCCCACAAATCGATACCCCTTGCCGGTGACTGTGAGCAAGAAACGGGGCTTGTCAGGATTTTCCCGCAGCGCCTGGCGGATTTTGCGTATGGCCGTGTTGATACCGTGTTCGGTATCTACAAAGACTTCACTAGCCCAGAGGCGCTGGGCAATTTCAGTTCTGGTAACGAGATGGCCATTTCTGGCGACCAATAGAATAAGCAATTCCATCGGCTTTCTTTCTAGCTTCAGACTCTGCCCCGCACGGTAGAGTTCAAAACGATCACAATCTAGCTTGAAGTCACCGAACTCGAATACCGTGGCAACCACCGGAAACACCTCGGATCATAAAGTATACCAGCCGAATATATAGAGAAGAAGCAAACCTATTTTTCTTCAATGGGTTAGCCCTTCACCTAACCTTTACCCGTATTTATCGTGTCTGTATTGCGTCGGAGTTTGGGCGAATGCTATCTCAGTAGCAATAGGTGATGTTGCCTTTTTGCTCTCGTCATGAGGGGGCTGGCTGTGATCCCTCAAGACGTTGTACCCATCGAAGCCAGGTTGATCGGACTTGGTTTTGACACCGAGCCGTGCAAAAGACGGCGCGATAAGTCCGCGCCGTTACACTTTTGCACCCTCCTGCGGCGACGGCGTTCGTAGGGTCGGGTTTAACTAAAGCGAACCGAAACCAGAAAGAGGTAAATCATGAAAACAGGAAAAGAAATACAATCCAAAAAGGTGGACAAGAACCCGGATGTAAAGGCTCATCTGGAGGCAATTAAGCGCGTTAATGTCGGCACCAGACCGATTAACCTATTTTACTTATCGGGTGCGGTCGTACAGGCTGCGGGAATTAATGAGGTAACCAGTGTTATCACGTACAGAGAGCTGGTCATCGGTCAGCCCATGTTTGAAACTCTTGCACCTTCACTCGACGTGAGTGGAGTCGAAGCCACCGGCGGCGGAGGGAAGAGCATCTTTAATGTTATGATGTTCGTACCTTACAAATTAAAAAACCTGGCGCAACCGGTCCACATAGTCGCCACGCCGCATGGAAGTGTTCCTTCGTTCCTCACTGTGGAACATACGCTAGTTGGCGACAGTGAAGCCGGCGATATTGAAATTACAGTTTACGCGTGGGATCACAACGGAAACCCCGCGCCCGACGTCCTTTTCGATTGGCGCTGTCGTTTGAACGGTGTCGTGATAGAACTACTTAATTGATGTTGAGGGATTGGTCACATGGAATTTCAAGGCAGACACAAATGAGCCGCCCATCGTTGCGAATTATTTGGTCTATACGGCCAACGTAACTCGCAATGCTTTAGACGGCATCATGGATTACCCGGCTGCTGGAACAAGTCCTGGCACGGGATGCTTCTACGCTGTGCGACAGGAACCAGGTGCGGCGGCGATTGCCGTCTGCCGTCGAAAGGCCATGATCACACGAAGGGCCTGCACAAGTAGGCCTAGCTAGGCAGGAAAGACAGGCGCCTTGGCGTAGGCCGGGGCTGTTTTACTTGCCCTCTCGGCGGGTGGCTCGTCCTTTGCGCCTTTTGGGCGGGCGAACCAGGCTCTTGATCTCGCTGGCATCACCAAAACAGTGGGCGAGTGGCCCCCACGCCATCCCGATCGAGGCTGTCGTGTAGAAATCGTGCCGTCCCTCCGGGCCTTGATTCCTCATTATTGAGACTACCCAGGACTTACGTCCTGGGCTACTATCAGCCGCCCTACGGGGCTGAAAACAGCAGGTTCCTCCACTCCGCCGTCGCTGGCGCTCCGACTCCGGTCGGAATGACAGATGGTCATGGCCTCCGCGAGCCTAATAAAAAACCCTCCCGCGGGGGCGGGAGGGTTGACGTTCACAATGTTCGCGGTTTACGCGCGGACGACGTTGCCTGCCTGAAAGCCCTTGGGGCCTTTGAGCAAATCGAACTCGACGGTCTCACCCTCATTGAGCGAGCGGTATCCGTTCTCCTGAATCGCGGAGAAATGTACGAAAACGTCTTCCCCCGTGGAGCGCTGGATAAAACCATATCCTTTCGCCCCGTTGAACCACTTCACTGTTCCCTTCTCTCTCACAGAAAACTCCTTTCACCTGGTCGCGAAGAATTAGTTCCCCGGGTTTCCCGTATCGTAGCCCCGGCGAACCGGGGCACCCCCTCAAGAAAACCGGTGGAACGCGGTTGCGTCTTTTGTGCGCCGAAAGAAACTTGCCCCAAAGCAAAAGACTCCTCGGTTCAGTGCCGCACAAAGAAAGTGCGGCGTGAACTTGCGGAGCCCCGACCAGCGGCCGTGATTTCTACCGACCCTACTCAAAACGTCAACCTGCCCTACGTGTTCATTTCCGGACATATCCGGTTATGAGCCCCCGATAATAAGCAGTAGTCAAACGTTTCGCAAGAAGAATTAGAGGATAACGCACTATTGTGACCTGCGGTCACACGTAATCGTTTACGCTGTATAAGAAATAAGCATATGCGTCCGTAAACTTTCGTTCCTTTCCGAAAGTCCTGGCATCCACTACGCTTGATAGGATTAAGCGAAAACCGTGCCGGATCAAGTCACACTTTCTAGCGTTCGCGGAGCGGAAGACCCGCCACTGCGCCCGCCACATCCGCGCCCTGCGCGCACGAACGCGGCGGTTTCCACAGTGAAATATCTGCTGCGCACAGATGTGCACACGTTCGCCTTCTCCTTTGCCGCGAACTCGATCCTCTCTTTTTTCCCTTTCGTGGTCCTGTTGATGACGCTGGTCCGGCGAGTTTTTCATTCGCGTATGATGAGCGACGTGGTGGTCGAACTGTTGCGCGATTATCTGCCTGCCGGTCAGGAATTCGTGATTCGCAATTTGAACGCCATGGTGGAGACGCGCCATCGCGTGCAAGTGGTTTCGCTGGTCATTCTTTTGGTGACTTCCTCTGGCGTGTTCATGCCGTTGGAGGTCGCGCTCAATCGTATATGGCGCTTTCCGAATAACCGCTCGTATCTTGGCAATCAGCTCATATCGCTGGGACTCGCGTTTGCCTGCGGCGTTCTGGCATTGCTTTCGATTGCCTTAACTGCAGGCAACGTTACTCTCATGGAATTCCTATTGCGCGGCCACGGCACAGGCTTTGTTCGTCTGGTGGGATTTGTGGTCATGAAGGCATTCGCCATCGCGGCCAGTATCGCCATCTTCTTCTTGATTTACTGGGTGCTTCCCAACGGCAAAGTTCCGGCGAGAGCTGTGTTGCCCATCACCATCATTATGGGTTTGCTTTCGGAAGCGCTGAAATACGGTTATATTCTGGCTCTGCCCTGGCTCAACTTCGCCGAGGTCTACGGACCCTTCGCGCTCTCGGTGAGCATGATGTTCTGGGCCTTCCTGACGGGAATGCTATTGCTGGCTGGGGCGAATCTGAGCGCGGAAGAGCAGCGGCGGTATGGTGTTCGCTAGATTTTTTAAGAACTGCGGTTCTCACTTTTCTACCGGAACGCTGCTGAAAGCGATTCCCCGTTTGCGATTGATCCGGCAGATCACGTTCTCCAGTATCTTCGGCAATAGGTTTACCCCCTGCATCGGCATGAGGGTGTTTTTTTCGACGTACTCCTCTGCTCCGGCCTCCATGAGTTTCTGCCGATTCTTTTCGGTGAGACTGCTTAAGACCACAACTGGAATGTTGGCGGTTGCGGGCTCGTGCTTCAAGTGATCCAGAACCTCTGGCCCACTCATCTTCGGCAAGATCATGTCCAGAAGAATCAGATCAGGCTTGTGCTCCCGGGCCAGGTCCAGAGCGGACTGACCATCCTCGGCACAGACCACGTCATAGCCGGCTTCGCGGAGTACACGCTCGTTTTCGCGCAGGATCGGCTTGCTATCGTCGACTAAGAGGATTTTCATGGTTGTGCAGGTTCCTATCTTGTCCCATCGGCAATTTCGTGACGCGGCATTAGCCATTTTGCTGGTGCAGGCGTTTTCACTATTCACTTCCTGCATTCTGAAGGGGGAACAGCGATTCTTCGCGCTGGAAATCCACAAGGCTGGACGGTGACATCCATCACAGCTTTGTGTCAGCAGCAAAGCTAGGATGGCCACGGTTTCCCAGATTCCTCCGAGCAGACATTGATTTCCAGGGGATGGCTAATGACCCGGCGTCTGCTCGACGTCTTTTCGCTTGTCGTATTAACGATGATGCTCGCTGCGCCTGCGTTTCTGCGCGCACAGAGCGCGGTTGAGGATCGCGTTGCCGGCCCAGGTTTGGTGACGCCGCGACTTGTCCTTCCCATCGAGCCGCCGACAGTTCCGTTGCGGTTTCCGTCCCCGCTGCCACCCAATTTACCGAGGCGCTACCCGGTTCCTCTTCCTCCCGGAACTGGTCTGAAGCAAATGGTTCAAGCCGCCGGCATCATCTTCTCCGGTCGTGTCACCTTCGTCGGACAGTCCGGCCCAAGTTCCGGGCAAGCTCCTGCCGCCACCATCACCTTCGAGGTTGAACAGGCCATGAGAGGAACTGTGACTGGCCAGAGCTTGACCATCCATGAGTGGGCCGGCCTTTGGAACAGCGGCGAGCGTTACCGCATCGGCGAACACGTTTTGTTGTTTCTCTATCCACCAAGCAAGTTTGGCCTCACAAGCCCAGTGTCGGGGCCAATCGGAAGATTCGCGGTGGACGTGCGTGGGAGAATACTTATCAGTGACTACCATGCCGGGGTCTTCACCAACGACCCCACCCTAAGCGGCAAAGGTGCGATCCCATACCTTGACTTCGCCCGCGCCGTGGGACGTGTCGGTGGAGAGGAATAACCCAGACGTGACCATGCGAGGAAAAACGGGACTGACCAACGGCCCACTTTTATGTGTGGCGATGGCCTTCGCCTTTGTCATCCTGCTGGCCGAAGTCACCTTCGCAGGCGGACCAGAATACATTGCTGGTTCCAGCTACTTCACCTCTGGGATGATGGGACAACCCGTCGTCTGGTCGCAGGGCCAGATCATCTATTACACCGACCAGGGGGATCTAAGCCCCATCCTTCCAAACGCGCTCGCCAATGCGTTTGTCGGCACCGCTTTCAACCAATGGACTTCCGTGCCCTCTACGGCGGTTTTTGCAGATATTGGAGGACAACTCGCCGAAGACGTGAATGGCGGCAACATTGCGGTCGACTCGAATGGAACTGTCACTGCCCCCTCCGACATCACTTCCTCTGCCACGCAAAAACCGCTAGCCATAGTCTATGACTATGATGGCACGGTGACCGACGCACTGCTTGGCGCTGGCGCTGGGAATCCTTCCCAATGCTTTTGGAACGCCGCTTACGGAGGCGCAGACAATTTTGGCACGGGGGCGAATTTTCTGCACGCGTTGGTCGTCATCAACGGCCAGTGTGCATTGCAGTCCTCGCAACTCACCGATGTGGAATACCGATTGGTGCGGGTGCTGGGAAACATACTGGGGCTGGGTTGGTCGCAATTGAATTTGAACGTGATGACTGGCAATCCGACCCCAACTGCCGCTGACTTCGCCGGCTTTCCCGTCATGCACTATATGGACCTTGTGAGTTGCGTCCCGATCACTATCTGCTATCCCAATCCCTACCAACTCGCACCGGATGATATGGCGGCCTTATCCCGGCTTTATCCGGCCGTGTCGGTCAACCCGAACACAGCGCGCATCTACGGCTCGGTCTATTTCGTTGACCACACCGGTGCCGCCGCTCAGCCGATGCAAGGCGTGAACGTCGTCGCACAATGGATTGATCCCGCTACCAACTTGCCCTCGCACGAGTACGAAGCCGCGTCTGTCTCCGGATTCCTCTTTACAGGCAATGCCGGCAATCCCATCACAGGCTTAAGCGATCCTCTGGGAAATCCCTATAGCGAGTTCGGATCCTCGGATCAAACGCTGGAGGGATTCTTCGATCTCGGCGGCCTACCGATCCCGAACAATGCAAGCTCTGCGCAGTATCAGCTCACTATGGAGGCAGTGGACCCAACGTGGTCTGCTGGAGTCTGCCCCTATGACTATTTTCAGGTCGCGCCTTCCGGAGCTATCCAGCCTATCGTGGTAACCGTGAGTACGGGTGGCGAGGTCGAACAAAACCTCGTCATGGCTGGGAGCGCGCAGCCTGTGCCCGAATGGGCTGCTACAGAAACCTGGGATGCTCCAGCTTTAGTTCCTTCTCCGGGCGATTGGGTCGGATCGCTCGACAGCTATGGTGACGTAGCCTATTTCTTGCTCCCGGCTCAGGCGAATCGGACCTTGTCGGTAGCCGTAACCGCGCTGGATGAAACCGGTGCCCCGAGCGAGTCGAAGACACAGCCGGTGATCGGCATGTGGGCTTTAGGAGATTCACAGGGCACAGCGCCACCAACTCTTACCCCTGCTCCATTCAATTCGACCACCTTCGGCATGAGTCGTCTCGACGCGCAGGTGCTCAGCTCGAATAGCTTCATCATCGGAATTGCCGACTTGCGTGGCGATGGCCGGCCCGATTACCACTACCACGCACATGTGCTCTATGGAGACTCGGTGACACCATCACGAGTCGCTGTGAATGGCGGAGCAATCACACTACAAGGCACCGGATTCTCCCCCGGGCTTGTCGTCACGGTTGGCAACACTGCAGTACCGCTGATCGCGACCAACTCCAGCCAAATACTTGTTGCAGCGCCTGCGCAAAGCGACGGGCCGCAAACAATTACTATTACCAACCCTGTCGGCGGCGCATTCTCAGTCATGACCGATGTGGTCACGTTCGGCGCAGCTGCGACAGACAAGCTCGTTTTGCTGCAGGGAGGTAATCCTCCAACGCCCGTAGGAGCACAGGCGGCTAATCCTGTGATCGTTCGGGTCGTCGCCTCCGACGGCAATACGCCAGTTAGCGGCGCAACGGTAGCGTGGGCGTCCACCAACAAAGCAGCGTTCTCGGCTTGCGGGGGCGCAACCAGCTGTTCAACGGTTACCGATGAAAGCGGAATCGCTTCCACCTGGATCACTCCCCAAGCTGCGGGCGTCGCGTCTCTAACAGCAACGCTAGCACCAGCCGCCTACGGTTCGGCGCAGGCGGTTGTGGCGACCCTGTTCGCTATTGCCCCATCGTCGGCCCTCGAACTAACTACGCCTTCCCTCTGGATCGCGCAGGGAGCGACTGTCAGCGTCCCGCTTACGGCGCAGGTGTTAAACGCCGGGTTGCCACAAGCCGGAGTCACCGTGGACTTCACGGTAAGGCAAGGCTCGGGATCGCTCAGCAGCGCAAGCGCCACCAGCAACAACGGCGGATATGCCACCGTCACTCTGAATCTAAGTAGCTTCACCGGCGCCGTGCTGGTCAGCGCATGCGTCGCATCCGGATCGCCCTGCCAAACTGTCTCGGGGAACGCGGTGTCCCCAGCGTTGATAAATCTGCAGGCTGTATCTGGAGCCAGCCAAATCGTCGCGGGCCAGGCGTTTCAGCCGGTGACCGTCCGCGTGACCGACTCTTCCACGCCACCCAATCCCGTCCTCGGAGCCAGCGTATTGTTCCAATCGACCGTACTCCGTCCCTCAGGAGATAACTTGTCTCTAACGGCGGGCGACCCCAGCCGCACGTTGGCGGGAATGCCCGTGATCTTGGGTGCAAGCCAAACCACCGTGTTGAGCGATGCCAACGGCTCGGCGAGTATTGTCCCCTCGGTAGGATCGTTCACGGGTACGCTCGAGGTTGAAATCCAAGTCTCAGCCGGAGCCACAGCCCTCCTTCAGGACGAACTTGAAACATTCCCTCAAGCTAGCACCACAGTAAGCGGTGGTACGGCTCCACCGCTTACCAGCGTGGCAGATCCTGTATTCGTCGCTCCTCGAGAGCATACCGTCTTGAATGTAGTCTCAAAGGAGGACCGCTGAAGAGTAGACTGCGTCGTGACTCGACTGTTATTCCGGTGTCGAACGTCGCGGCCGCTGTTTGGCCGAAATCGATTTGATGATGAGCTTGCGCCGTGCTCCCATGGGCATGGGTACTTTTGCGCGGTTGAGAGCGACGTCGATCAGCTCGCGGACTTGTGGATCGTCGAGAACCTTCTCGTCCGCCTTTCCCGCCTCGCACAAGCGAAGGTTTCGTACAACGTTGCCTTTCCCCTGCAGTCGCCTTGCCGGATCGGGCAAGCCAGCGCCTTGAAGAAAACAAAGGGTGACACGTCGCGGTGGGAGCACGATGGAGAAAATTGCCTCCGAGGGCCGTTCGGTAGGACTGAAGCCGATGACCAGCCAGTTATAGTTGTCGTAAACCATTTCGACCGCGCCCGGAACCAGCTTTCGCATCTTTGTAAGCGTGCGACGAGCAAAGGCAGCGACCTCCGGATCATATTTCTTGAGGAAAGATTCAAGTTGGCGCTCGGCCTCGGCTGGCGAAATGTTCGCCGTAGCTTCTCGTGGGCTCCGTTTTGCAGGTTTTGCTTTGCGCACCTGGTTACCTTTTTTTAGGACGGCCGACGCTCAGCTCCCGTCTTCTCGTGCGGTTCACTTCTGCGTTCCCTGATCTTTCGTCCACTGATCGACCCAGTCGTTCACTGTCTTGTACCACAGTTGAGAATTTTGCGGCTTGAGTACCCAATGTCCTTCGTCAGGGAAATAAAGCATCTTGGATGGCACGCCTTCCATCTGCAGCGTGGTGAATAGCTGGAAGCCTTCGCTCACGTCGAGCCGGTAATCTTTCTGGCCGTGGATTACGAGCGTGGGCGTCTTGAAATTCTTGGCATACTGGTGCGGCGACCACTTCTGGTACATGGCTCGATTATCGTAAGGCGTTCCCTGGAACTCCCAGTTGTCGAACCAGATCTCTTCGGTCGATCCCCAGACCGCCTCCGCATTGAACACACCGTCGTGCGACACGATGCACTTGAAGCGGTCGGTGTGCCCGAGGATCCAGTTGGCCATGTACCCGCCATAGCTTGCGCCCAGCGCGCATTCCCGGTCTTTGTCGATGAACGGGAAAGTCTTCTCCGCATAGTCGAGGCCTTTCATCAGATCTTCGTACGGAGCGCCGCCCCAGTCGCCGTTGATCGCGTCGATGAACTTCTGTCCGTAGCCGTTCGAGGCGTGGAAGTTGATCATGATGACCACGTATCCGTTCGCCGTGAAGAGTTCGGGATTCCAGCGGTAACTCCAGTCGTCTCCCCAGGCGCCATGCGGCCCGCCGTGAATGAGGAACTTGACGGGATATTTTTTGCTGGGATCAAAGTTCGGCGGCTTGACCAGGAAACCTTCGACTTTGTCACCGTGGGCCCCTTTGAACCAGAAGGATTCTAGTGGGGACATGGAGACTTCGGAGAGGACGGCGTCGTTTAGGTGGGTCAGGCTCTCGGGGGGATGAGCAAGCTGTTCGGTTACGCTTCTCTCGGAAGCCGCTTTATAGATCGCGGTTGGAAACGAGATGGACATTCGCGTGAAGACAATGATCTTTCCGTCCGAGGTCAAGGCTAGATCGTCGTTGTAACCATCCCGGATAACTATGGAGGCATTGTAGTGGCCCGTCTCCTTGGCGTCGCCGTCCACAGTGACTGTCTGATCAAAAGGTCGGTCAATCGCGAATGATCCCACTGGAGATTCGTCTTGCCATTCATGCGCGAAGTAGATTCGTTTCGAATCCGGCGACCAAACAAACGAGCCGACCCACGAATCGAGTTTCTCGGTGAGGTTTTTCTTCTGTCCCGTCTTGCGATCATACAGCATCAGCCGAAAGCGGTCGCTCTCGTATCCCGGACGCTGCTGGGCGCGGTAGGCGATGTAGCGGCCATCGGGCGAATAGAGTGGAGTCGAGTCGCTGGCGGGATTGTCGGCGGTAATGTTCTTGGCCGTGCCTCCGCTGACCGGGACGATCCACAGATCGTTATTGGTGGAAGCGGCTGGATTCTTATCGTGATTCGACGTGTAGCAAATCTCCTGCCCATCAGGCGAAAAAACGTAGTTGTCCTGCCCGCCGAGAGAAAACACGGGAGCATCGTAGTCGCCGGGGGTGACGTCGCGGGGGCGAATCGCAATTCTGGCGCCATAGGCTTTGGGCTGAACCAGCGGTGGAGCTTCACTCACGAAGATATGGCTGCGCTTGCCTTCTTTGTAAGCGTTCCAGTGGCGATAGAGCAGGTGAGTGAAAATTTGCGCCTTCACCTTCGATTGGTTCGCTTCGTCCAGCTTTTTAGCGTCGCAAGCAATTTCATCCGATTGCCCGTCGCATTCCGGATAGACGTCGGAAGTGAACAGAATGTTTTGTCCATCCGGCGACCAAAGTTCGCCGCCTGCCTCGGTTGCGATAGCGGTCAACTTCCAGACGTTGCTCACAGTTCCCGTGGCATCATCGAAGCGGGCCATCCAGACCTGGGAGCCGCCTTCCTTCGTCGAGAGAAAAGCAAACCGCTTCCCATCCGGCGCCCAGCGCGGACGGTCGGCCTCCTGATCGGCGATGATCTCGCGCTCCTGACCTCCAGTTGTAGGCACGATCCAGATGTGCGGCGTCTTGGTGTTGGCCGCCAGATCGACATCGACGACGCTGAAGATCACCCATTTGCCATCGGGCGAAACTTCGGGTTCACCCACGCGCTTCAGCTTCATCATGTCTTCGAAGGTAAAGGGATGTTTAGCCTGAGCAACTACGGGTAATGCGAATGCAATGAAGGCGAGAGAAGCAAGAAAGAAACGGCGCATGCGATGATCTCCTCGGCAAACGGATGAGTGTAGCAGGGGGATGCTGCCAGCTTCCAGCGCCAGCTTGCCGGCCGGCAGTGGGAATGGCGAACCCGAGAGCATCGTAACTCGCAAGGACAGCAGGTTCCTCCACTCCGCCGGCCCCTTCGGCTTCGCTCAGGGTCCGACTCCGGTCGGAATGACAGGGCTATTTTCAAACGACGACTATGATTCCGAAGCTTGCCACGGATTGACCAGCCGAACGCCGCAGCCTTCGAAG
>CAYOVU010000331.1:0-4833 GCA_964407505.1 uncultured Acidobacteriaceae bacterium
TAGCAATCGTTCTTGAAGGGCTGCATGGGAAAAAGCATTGGCCCGGTGGGATTTTGGCCGCCGTTGAAAAGGAGCCAGGCTGGGATGAGGTACCAGGTTCGCTGGGGGACGACGTAGGCGGCGAAAAAATCGAGCATATCGCGCCTGTAACGGCGGCCGTTGTAGTTGGTGCTGATCTGACAGCGGTATCCGGTGCCGACGCGGAAGCTGGTGGACTTGACCTGGACCCTGACGACACGGTTGCCGAAGTTGAGGGCGACATCGAAGGGCTGGGAGTCTCCCCACGGCTTGAGGACCGTGTAACCGTGGCCAAGGGCTTCGGCGATGAACTGGGCT
This sequence comes from uncultured Acidobacteriaceae bacterium, assembly GCA_964407505.1. Classification (GTDB taxonomy): domain Bacteria; phylum Acidobacteriota; class Terriglobia; order Terriglobales; family Acidobacteriaceae; genus Sulfotelmatobacter. The sequence continues at coordinate 337 of CAYOVU010000331.1, forward strand.
TCCACCCATTCGCCGCGTTCTTTGTAGGTCCTGAACTTGGGCATGCTTCTCCTAGGGACATTGCTCATTGCGGAATTGAGACGCGGCGCGCAAAAGAAAAGGCGCAGCCCATGGGCCGCGCCTTTGTTTTAGAAATACGTTTTCCTAAAGCTTTACTCTATATATTCATTATATCACACTGCAAGGCCAAAAGCGACGTAGTTTCGGAAATATTCCATCAACGCTGTGAACAACTTAAGCTCGATTGTGTACCACTAGGCTATTGACAGCTTTCAGGCGGGAGTCGATCCGTGGACATCAACTTGAGGGTGCCCCGCCCGTCTGCGTTATCGCGGCGTTACAGTGAAACGCACGTTGCTGTTGAGGGTGTCGCTACCTGTAACGACCTGGATAATTCCCGTCGTGGCATTACTTGGCACTATGGCTTTTATGCTAGTGGCAGACACCACAGTGAAGCTCGCCGCATTTCCGTTGAAGGTGACGCTGGTAGTGCTCTCCAAATTATCTCCGAGGATAACGATAGATTGCCCAACTCGCCCAAAAGACGTCAGCGGATGGACGAACGGGCTCAATCCCAAGGACATGCGGAAGAGTGTGCCGCAGCCATTACCCTGGCATACACCATACCCGTAGCCGCCGCTTCCAGCTGTGCCGTAGAAACTCCCATCTGTAGCCTGAAGCAAGCCACCTTCGGGATTTTTTCCGTCAGTATCCTTGAAGCTATGGAGCGTCCTCAATGTACCTGCGGTACTGATGGCAAAGATAGTTCCGTAATCGTCCGCTCCGCCCGAAGGAGTCGTTCCGTAGATTTTTCCATCAGTGGCCTGGAGGAGCGCCGTATCCGGGTTCGCCCCGTCCCCGCAATTGCAAAAACTGTGGATGGTGGTAAAAACACCCCCCGGAGTAATTTTGAAGACGGTGCCCTGATTGTATGTGCCGCCCTGATACGTGACTCCGTACAGACTGCCGTCGCTGCTTTGAACGACACCCGCAGGTCCGCTGCCATCCGGGCAGCCTTCCTCAATACAAAATGTATGGAGCGTTTTCAGCTGGCCATCTAGAGTAATCTCAAATAGCGAACCGCTCGGGGGAGGCGAGCCACAGGCGCAGTCGCTGTAGAACGTGGTACCGTAAATTTTGCCGTTCGCAGCCTGAATTAATGGACCATAGGGAGCGCTTCCATCCGCGCAATTTGCAAGCTTGCAGAAATCGTAGACTGTCGACTTTAGTCCCTCCTTGGTAATCCGAAAGAGGGTACCGTAGCTATGCGTCCCGCCATTGTAGGTGGTTCCGTAGAAGTTACCGTTAGTCGCTAGAATCAACCCGGAGTACGGGTTAATGCCATCGTTCGCTTGAGAACCGAAGTTGTAAAGTGTTGTTAGCGTCCCGCTCGGAGTTACGCTAAAGACCGTGCCAATGCCGTATGTTCCGCCTCCAGGAGCTGACCCGTAGAAAAGCCCGTTCTCATCCTGAACAAGCGCACCTGAGGAGTTGATCCCGTCAGGACAACCCGACTCTACACAAAAGGTGTATAGGGAACTTAACGTGTTATCAGTCAATGAAAACTTGAAAAGCGTCCCCCCAGTACCGTCGGCGTTGCCATTCCGATTGGTTGTCCCGTAAAGGCCCCCGTCCGGTCCCTGGATCAGGGAATACATCGGAATCCAATTATCAGGGCCGAAATTCGAAAGAACGTCAAACGTCTGCCCGTGTGAGAAACTGGCGGAAGCAGCAAATAACAAGCCCAAAATGACGGTCGAAAGACTTCTGCGCGCGCTCACAGAAGTCCTTTCACGTGCTCCTCCGATGGGACCATTCTTCGAAAAGATATTCATATTCGAGGATCCATCGAATCAGGTCTAGAAACAAAAGTTCTTCCCATGCGGGTCCGCCCCGTTGTCGAAAAGGGTGAGTGGGTCAGCCGAGCCGCCGACATTTTCCCCCGGATGGGCCGACCTGTCAAGGCTTTCACCGCGCTTGCGAAGAAAGATAGGCTCTTCGGCAATAATTAAAGCGCGCGGCGGCGAGAGGGTGGGGTGCGGCAGAAGGGCAGAAGGAAGAACAGTTGATTCCCGGTTTGGGAGTCTCGGCGCCCTTTGTCCCATGATTGTGTGGATGTCACATCGGACATCAGACTCCGCCCGCTACAGTGAAGAGAGCGATCACGATGCTCTCTCTTCGCACATTTTCTGGAGTTCCGACGCAGACCGCGATCCGCTTTCTCGATTGGCTGGCGGAATATACTCTGCCAGAAAAAGACGGCCCGGCCCACCTGCGGACTGGCCAGCGCGGCGAGGAAGCGGCGTACTTTCATCTCCGCAGGCTGGGTTACACGATGGTGGCGCGAAATTTTCGTTCGCCGCGCTGCCGGGGAGAAATCGATCTCATCGGTTGGGAAAACGATGTTCTCTGCTTTGTCGAGGTGAAGACGCGGACTACTCGCGACGTAAAACCCGGCGAAGCTGCAGTCGACCGTCACAAGCGCCGCGAGATCGCCGCAGTGGTACGCGAGTATTTGCGGCGCTTTCCACTTTCGTGCCAGTGGCGATTCGATGTGGTCAGCGTATACTATGACCATTCAAAGGCCAGCCAGCCGCAGATTGAACTGTTTCGCAATTCCTCCCTGTCGGCGTAGGATGAAAAAAAATTATCTGGGATTCGCTAATGACGACTCGCTAATTACGATTCGTCAATATCTGGTCGAAGAGGTCTGGTAAGTGCCTGAGCTGAGAAAAGATCCGATTGTTGGCCGTTGGGTGATTATTTCGACAGACCGTGCGAAGCGTCCCACCGATTTCGCGCGGGAAAATGTAAAGCTCAAGGGAGGCTTCTGTCCCTTTTGCTACGGAAACGAGAGCAAGACGCCGCCCGAGGTCCAAGCGTACCGGCCGGGGTCGAATGGTGGGCCAGTCTCGCAACGGGACACGCCAGGGTGGACGGTTCGCGTGGTGCCGAACAAGTTCCCGGCGCTGGGAATTGAAGGCACGCTGAACCGGCAGGCCGAGGGCATGTTCGACCGGATGAACGGCATCGGCGCTCACGAAGTAATTATCGAAACTCCGGACCACAGTGCGAGCCTGGCAACGCTGCCTCCGAAACGGATCGAAGACGTCCTCTGGACATTTCGCGACCGCATTCTCGATCTGAAGAAAGACCGCCGGTTCAAATACATTCTTCTGTTCAAGAATCACGGCGAAGCGGCCGGCGCTTCGCTCGAGCATGCGCACTCGCAGCTGATCGCGCTGCCCATCCTGCCCATCAACGTCACCCAGGAGCTGGAAGGCGCCAAGCAGTATTTCTTATACAAAGAACGCTGCGTCTTCTGCGATATTATTCGGCAGGAGATTGAGAATGGGAGCCGGGTGGTGGCGGAGAACGAAAACTTTCTGACGATCGCGCCTTATGCGCCGCGGTTTCCGTTTGAGACGTGGATTCTGCCGAAGCAGCATGAATCGGCGTTTGAGAATTCGTCCTCGCATATGTTCGAGAACCTGGCTAAGGCGCTGAAGACGCTGCTCGGCAAGGCGGATCGAGTGCTGGATAATCCGCCGTACAATCTTGTGGTGCACACTTCGCCGGCGCAGGATCCCACGAACGATCACTATCACTGGCATATCGAGTTCATGCCGAAACTGACGAAGACGGCGGGATTCGAGTGGGGGACGGGTTTTTACATTAATCCGACACCGCCGGAGGAAGCTGCGAAGTTTCTGCGCGAAGCGAGTGTGGAGGAGCCGGTAGTCGCGACCGCGGGATAGATAGAGAAGATTCGATTTCAAGCACGAGTCTTTGCCGGAGTCGATTTTCCTAGTCTTGATTTTCTCCTTAGGCAGCGGCTGTGATGAGTGAAGGTACAGCAGGTTCCCTTCGACAAGCTCAGGGCAGGCTCTCACCGGGCGTAGCGCCCGATTCGGAATGACATCGATTCTTGTTTTCAGTCCTGGGTTTCCTAGTTTTGATTTTTCCTAGCCTTGATCTTCTTCCCGGAGGCAGGCGGCGGTGATGGATAAAGGGACAGTAGGTTCCTCACCGGGCGTAGCGCCCGGTTCGGAATGACATCGATTTTGCCTTAGCCTTGGGTGCGGTCCTGGCATTCTTCGTGCCACGACATTTGGATCGCTTCCAGTTTACCTTCATTGGAGTTCTTCGGATCGCCCTTGAAATCGGGTAGTTCGGTCACGTAGCGGTGCAGGTCGGTGAAGCGCACAGTAAGCGGATCGACTTCAGGATGCGCCTCGGAAAGCAGGATACCAATATCTTCGGCGTCGTCCCAGGTTAGAGATTTTGGCATGGGGAAGCTCCTTGGAAATCAGCGATTAGCCGTTGGCAATTAGCAATTGGCCATTAGCAATTAGCCCCCGATGATGACGGCGAGTCTGCAAGGCTTAGTACCGTGCTAACTGCTAATTGCCAATTGCTGCCCTAGTGGTGTTCTTCCGAGATGTAATTGCGGTTCCAGGCTGGGATCTCGACGACGACCTTACCCGGCTTCGTGAT
>CAYOVU010000332.1:0-16857 GCA_964407505.1 uncultured Acidobacteriaceae bacterium
CCTCGACCAGTTGCAATTCCCAACAGCCGCTAAGACGCGTGGGATGCGCTCGACGCATATCCTTTAACAGCAAGAGTGCACTCTTGATCCTCCGGGGCGTTTCTCTGAAGCGGTTTGCTAACTCTGAAACTTCAAGGGTCAGCACTGTGAGTCTTGTGACGGACGTTCGTGACGAGGAGAAGGTTGCGGTGCTAGGGCATTCGGCGTACGCCCTGTTGCGAAACCCAAATAAAGCGTGGGAACATCGACCTGTCACGTGTTCTTCACTCCCACCCATTGTGATAGAATCCCACTCTGCTGACGGGCGTCGCGGCGGAAGTAACGTCGCAGAGTTATTTCAGTCATTGTTCCGCACAGTTCATTGGGGGAGCCCATGACGGAAAACGTCTATGTTTTCCCCAGTTCCTTCGCGCAACGAAGGCTCTGGTTTCTGGACCAACTGGTTCCCGGCAGCGCCTTCTATAATGTTCATGCAGCAATTCCTTACTTCAACGGCATGCGTCCTGAGGTGTTCGAGCGAACACTCAATGAAATTGTCCGCCGTCACGAGATCCTGAGAACAACTTTTAAGTCTGTGGACGGCGAACCCTTCCAAGTGGTGGCCCCTGAACTGCAACTTCCCCTAACACTGCAGGACCTAAGGAATAGGCCACAGCATGAGCGCGAAGCAGTCGTGATCGACATCGCTACCGAAGAAGCTAAACGCCCGTTCGATTTGAGTAAGGGCCCGTTGATACGGACAATCTTGCTGCAGACCGATGATGATAAGTTCATCTTCCTTCTGACCCTACACCACATCATCTGTGATGGATGGTCTATGGGTATCCTATTTAACGAACTCTCCGAGATCTATGAGTCGTTTGCGCGCGGGCAACCGTCGCCACTGGGTCACTTGGACGTCCAGTATGCCGACTATGCTGTGTCGCAGCAGGAGTGGCTTCGAAGCCCGCATGGCGAGGCGCAGTTGACTTACTGGAAAAGTCAACTGTTCGAATTGCCCGCGCTGGAACTTCCGACCGATCGCCGCCGCCCCGAGAGGCCGACGTATACAGGCGCAACCCAAGAGCTAAGGATTCCCGAAGCCCTTTGTCAAGCATTCAAGGAACTGAGCCATCGTGAGGGAGTCACGCTCTTCATGACGCTCCTCGCAGCGCTGGACGCGCTTCTATTTCGTTACACGGGACAAGAAGAAATTGTGGTAGGTTCACCCACCGCAAACCGGAACCGGGCGGAAATCGAAGGACTAATCGGTTTTTTCGTGAACCCCGTCGTGTTGCGCACGGACGTTTCGGGCGACCCGACATTTCGCGAACTGTTGGACAGAGTTCGCGAGCTCACGCTGGCGGCCTACAGTAACCAGGATTTACCGTTTGAGCGTCTCGTACAAGAGCTGCACCCGGAACGCGATTTGAGCCGAAACCCTTTGTTTCAGGTGAGCCTGCAATTGTTCACGCCGTGGGAACCATCAGATATGGTCGGTCGAAGCTACGATCAAGCGATGGATTTCCTCGATGGTCAGCCGCTCCAAATCGAAAAGGGCACCGCAGCCATCGATTTCGCGCTGGATTTGTGGGAGTTACCCGACAGCATCGAGGGGTTGATCGAATACAGCACTGATCTCTTTGACGCTCAGACGATTGGCCGACTAAAGGACCACTTTCTAAATCTGCTGCAGGCGATCGTGATCGACCCCGATCTGCGTATCTCTCAGATCAGGCTCTTGACAGACAAAGAGCGGGATCAGTTGCTGGTGGAGTGGAACAACACCACAGTCGATTTTCACACTGATGCCTGCGTTCACCAGTTGTTCGAAGCTCAAGCGGAGAAAACACCCGACCATGTTGCCCTAACGTTTCAGGGTGTCCGACTGACGTATCGGGACCTGAATCGAAGAGCAAACCAGCTTGCGAGTTTTCTACGGGGACATGAAGTGGGACCTGAAACGTTAGTCGCCCTCTGCGCCGAACGATCTTTGGAAATGGTCATCGCTCTGCTTGCTATTCTTAAGGCAGGTGGAGCGTACGTTCCTCTAGATCCTCTGAACCCCAAACAGCGTCTCGCATTCCTCATTGAGGACTCGCAGCCATCGTTGATTTTGACGCAAAGGAAATTTCAAGAGGCGTTTTCTTCCTTCAGACTGCCGAGGTTCTGCCTCGACAAAGATTGGGAAATGCTCAGGGGGCACAGTGAGTCCAATCAAGAGACGGGCGTTAGACCGTACAACCTCGCGTATGTGATCTACACATCAGGTTCAACCGGAATCCCCAAGGGCGTAATGGTGGAACACGGGGGTCTAAGTAACCACCTCCTCTGGATGCAGATGGCAATGCCCTTTGCCGAAGACGACCGCGTCCTCCAGAAATACTCCATCAGCTTTGACGCCTCTGTGTGCGAGATCTTCTGCCCATTACTTGCGGGGGGAGAATTGATCGTTGCCGAGCCTGGCGAGCACATGGATATCGATCGATTGATTGATCTCTGTGTCCAACGCCAGGTCACGATATTGGACGTCGTTCCGTCCATGCTTCAGGTCATGCTTGATGACGGAAGAATCTGTGGATGTCCGTCTCTGAGGCGGGTTATCTGCGGAGGCGAGGCTCTGTCAACAGAGCTACAGCGCGACTTCTTCAGCCGGATGAGCGCCGAGCTGCGCAATATCTACGGGCCGACCGAAGCCACGATTGGAGCGGCCGCGTGGACATGCCTACACAACGACTCAAGAGATGCCGTCCCAATTGGCCGCCCCATTGCGAATACGACTCTCCTTATTCTCGATGAGAACTTGAATCTTGTACCCATCGGCGTGACGGGAGAAATACATATCGGAGGGGTGTGTCTAGCGAGAGGATATCGAAAAAGGCCGGAACTGAATGCCGGACGCTTTATTTCCAATCCCTTCGGGAGTCAGAGCGACGACCGCTTATACAAGACCGGTGACCGTGCCCGATTCTTTCCCGACGGAAACATCGAATACCTCGGCCGATTCGACGAACAGGTCAAGATTCGCGGAGTTCGCGTTGAATTGGGCGAAGTCGAAGCAGCCTTGCTTGAGCATCCATTCGTTCAAGCCTGCGCGGTCGCGACGGTGGAAACCGATCCGAGACAGTCGCGACTTGTGGCCTATGTTGTGCCGAAAGCCGAAGGTCCGGAGCTTTGGCCCTCAGTGGGAGAGTATTTTGTCTACGACGATTTGCTCTACTACGCCATGACCCATGACGAGGGTCGGAATCGCGCCTATCGTAATGCCATCCGTAGGCTGGTCCCCGGCAAGGTCGTGTTGGATATTGGGACAGGGGCTGATGCGATTTGGGCCCAAGCTTGTATTGAGGCAGGGGCGAAACGAGTCTACGCCATCGAAATGCTGGATGAGGCGTACACACGGGCTTCGGATTTGCTGGCGCGACTCGGCTTGTCCGATCGAATTACTCTGATCCACGCCGATTCCACCCAGGCGAGCCTCCCTGAGCTGGTTGACGTGTGCGTTTCAGAGTTAATCGGCACCATCGCCTCGTCGGAGGGAGTCCTCCCGATTCTGAATGACGCCCGGCGATTTCTGAAGGCGGACGGCGTAATGATTCCCCAGCGATGTGCAACTAAAATAGCTGCCGTATCCCTGCCGGACTCCATCGCGTCACAACCCCGCTTCTCCGGCACTTCCGCACACTACGTTGAACAGGTATTCCAGAAGCTTGGCCATCCGTTCGACCTGAGACTATGCATCAAGGGCCTGCCCATCGCTAGTATCGTTTCGGACGCCAGTACGTTTGAGGATGTGAGTCTGATGGGCTATGCAAGCCTTGATGGTGTCTCAGAATCTAAACTTACCATTGCGCGAGACTGCAGCGTGCATGGATTCCTGTGCTGGCTGAACCTTTACCCGACCGAGGATGACCTCATCGATGTTTTGGACGGGCAGTACTCGTGGCTTCCGGCTCTGCTACCCGTTTTTTACCCTGGCCTGGACCTGCGCCGCGGAGACACAATCGAGTTGTCGTGTTCGCGGATAGCTCAGGCGGATCTGGTCACTCCCGACTATCGCGTGAGCGGCCGGGTTATACGCACAGATGGTTCCCAGGTTTCCTTCGACTACACCTCGCGGGCCCGCGAATCTTCATTCCGAAAGATCCCTTTCTACGATACTCTTTTTCGACAGAGCAACATGGCTTCCGGAGACGACGCATCAGAGCAGCGTCGTTACTCTATCCCCGACTTGCGAAGCTTCTTAGCAACGCAATTACCCGCACCGATGATCCCCTCAGCTTTTGTCGTACTTGATAAGCTGCCGGTGACGGCGGCCGGCAAACTCGATCGCCGTGCGCTACCTCCTCCTCCACAGTTCCGGTCCAAACTGTCCGTGGGTTACGAAGCGCCACGCAACGATGTTGAAGCGACCTTATGCGACCTTTGGAGTGAGTTGTTGGGCGTCGATCGAGTAGGCGTCCAAGATAATTTTTTTGAGCTCGGCGGAGATTCGATTCTCAGTATTCAGCTAGTTTCCCGAGCCCGGAGCAAGGGGCTTCAACTGAATCCGGCGCAACTCTTTCAATACCAGACCATCTCCGGACTTGCGAAGGTGACCCGTACCGCGGCACGGTCCTGCGTAGAGCAGGGCCTCGCCAGAGGCAGTGTTCCCCTGACTCCGATCCAAAGATGGCTTTTTGATCAGAACTTACCCGAACTTCATCACTACAACCAATCCTTGTTGATGCGCGTGCCGTCGTCGTTGCGCCGCAAGGAAGTTCAGACCGTGCTGAACCATTTGACTTTGCAGCACGACGCTCTGCGCTTACGCTTCACCAGGCACGCCGCGGCTTGGCAGCAGACATTTAGCGAGTCAGGGGTTGGTGGCCCGGTCACCGAAGTAGATTTGTCAGGCCTTTCTCAAACGCAACAAACGTCGGCGATCGGCGAAGTCTGTTCTCGTTTGCAGAGTGGCTTTGGCCTCTCTACCGGGCCACTCCTATCCGCCGCTTTGTTCATCCTTGACGAGTCAAACGGAAATCGCTTGTTCTTGTCGGCACACCATCTGATCGTGGACGCGATCTCTTGGAGGATCTTGCTCGAGGACCTTGAGACTGCTTACAAGCAACTGCTCAACCACCGAACCATCTCTTTACCGCCCAAAACTACGTCCGTGCAGACATGGGCTGAGCGATTGACGCAGTATGCCAACTCAGCAGATATTCAAGCGGAGATTGACTACTGGACCCATCTGCCGCCGAAACCTGTTTCGCCGCTTCCGATCGACTACGATATTGGACCCAACACGGTAGCATCGGAGCGTTCGGTGACCCTCTCGCTTACCGCTGCCGAGACAAGTCAACTACTGCTGGAGGCGCCGAAGGCCTATCGCACACAGATTAACGACGTTCTACTGACCGCGCTGGCTTTCACGATTGCTTCCTGGACAAGCGGGTCATCGTTATTTATCGATTTGGAGGGTCACGGCCGCGAGTCTCTCTTTGAAGAGCTGGATGTGTCGCGGACGGTCGGCTGGTTCACGTCCATGTATCCGGTGTTCCTAGATGTCACCCCAGAGTCGTCTTTGGAAAATGTGCTGAAATCGGTTAAAGAACAGCTAAGGCGTATTCCGAATCGAGGCATCGGATACGGCTTGCTGCGTTATCTAACACAAGATGGGACAGTTCGAGAGGCGCTTGCGCGCCTCCCTTCTCCTCAGATTGCATTTAACTATTTCGGCCAACTGGGTTATGACGATGAAAACTCAAGTTGGCAGGCAGCGCCGGAATCTGTCGGCTCAAGTCTAAGCCCAAAGCAGCAGCGCCCATATTTGTTCGAACTCAATGCCAGCGTCTACAACGGACAGTTTGAACTGCAGTGGTCGTATAGCGAACATCGACATCAGCGCTCAACAGTTGAGTGTCTAGCGCAGCGATTCAAAGAAGCCCTCACTTCCATTTTGGAGCGCTGTACCTCGCGAAACGTGCAAACCTATACGCCTTCGGATTTTGCCAGAGCCAAGTTGAGTCAAAGAGATCTAGACACGTTACTTTCGACGCTACAGCGCTCGGTTGAGACGTAACGGGGAAGAGACGCCACATCGATGAACGATAATATCGAGGACATCTACGAACTTTCCCCCTTGCAACAGGGAATGCTCTTCCATTCGATTTACGAACCTGGTTCTCAGGCATATTTCGAGCAGACTATCGTGCCTTTCTACGGAGACCTAGACTTCCGCGCCTTTACCTTGGCGTGGGAGCAAGTCGCAAACCGGCATACGGTCCTTCGAACATCGTTTCATTGGGAACATATCGACAAGCCGGTTCAGGTGGTTCATCGAAGGGTCAAAATTCCCATCGATTGGCAGGACTGGAGCAATCTGTCCCGACTAGGCCAGGCTCGGCGACTGGCTGGATACCTGGATAAGGATCGCGAAATGCGCTTCGATATTTCGCGAGCACCGTTGATGCGCCTGGGGGTGATCCGATTCTCGCAAGACGAGTTTCGTGTTATTTGGAGTTTCCATCATATTCTGCTCGACGGCTGGAGCTATCAGTTACTCGAGGAGGAGTTTTGGACGGTTTACGAACATCTCTGCGAGGGACGAATTCCAAGCCAGGAGTCAGTTAGTCCTTATGGCGACTACATCGCCTGGCTCCAGAAGCAGGACTTGGCTCAAGCCGAGAGTTTTTGGAGACGGTCGCTGAAAGGATTCACCGAGCCGACAACCTTTGCCTCAGTTTATCGCGAATTCGGGCCGGAGCCGACTCCAGCCGAAACCGAGCATGCCTCCTTCGAAGTTCGTCTCTCTCCGGAGTCCAGCCGTGCCTTGCAAAGCCTCGCGCGCCGGCATCACCTGACCCTGAATACGCTGATTCAAGGCGCCTGGGCAATCCTGCTTTCACGATACTGCGGCGCACGTGACGTACTGTTCGGGACAGTGGTTTCCGGGCGGCCATCCGATCTTCCGGGAGTGGAGTCTATGGTTGGTTTGTTTATCAACACCCTGCCGATGCGAACTCCGGTTCCCCCAGATGAGTTTCTCGTGCCATGGTTGAATCGTCTTCAGAACCTTCAACTCGAGGCGCGGCAGTACGAGTACAGCCCCCTGCTCGAGATTCAGCGATGGAGCGAATTGCCTTCGCGTGTCGCTCTGTTCGACAGTATTGTTGTGTTCGAGAATTTTCCATCTGGAAGTCGTGCGGGCTCGACAGAGGCCGGGGGCACAGAACAAGCCGCGCCGGAAGGACCAGAATCCGCCGCCGTTATCAGCGATCCTCCTTTGCCCGAAGGCACGAACTATCCGTTGTGTTTGCTTGCAATCCCCGGTTCGCAGCTGCTGCTTCGGTTTCACTATCAACAGCGGGCTCTGACCCGTTCAACGGTTGAGCAGATTGCTACCCACTTGCGCACTTCGCTTGAGAGCATCGCAGTTGACGCGGACCGGCGCTTGTCGGACGTGCCGCTTCTTACCGAAGCAGACGAGACAAAGCTGCTGGTTTCCTGGAATGACACGGCTAGACCGTATCCTCGAGACCGAGCAATCGCTGAGCTCTTTGAAGCACAGGTGGAAGCAACACCGGATGCGACCGCGTTTATTTGCAACGGCACGATACTGTCATTCCGAGACCTGAATTGCCGAGCCAACCGGTTGGCCCACCATCTGCGTGAATGCGGCGTTAGACCGGAATTGCTCGTGGGAATTTGCCTCGAACGTTCTCTCGACCTTACTGTGGCTTTGCTGGCTGTTCTGAAAGCGAGCGGCGCTTATCTGCCCCTCGACCCGACTTATCCTCGCGAACGACTGGCGTTCATTCTTGAGGATTCCGGAGCCGCTGTTGTTATCAGCGAACGCAAGTTCGCACACATGATCTCCAGCGCAAGCCTAAACACGGTTTGGATTGACGATGACCGGGACGAAATTGCACGCCACAAGGACACGGTTCCCGATCCCGTGACGGCACCGGAACACCTGGCATACGTTATCTATACTTCTGGGTCGACCGGACGCCCCAAGGGTGTGAGCGTCGAGCATAAGCAGATCCTGAATCGCTTGTACTGGATGTGGGATGCCTATCCGTTCGCCTCGAATGAAGTTTGCTGCCAAAGGACAGCTTTGAACTTTGTGGACTCAATTTGGGAACTGCTTGGTCCGCTGCTCCGTGGTATACCGACTGTGATCGTGCCGGACGACGCCCTCAAGGATGTCGATGCCCTGGTTCATACGCTCGGTTCTGCCAAAGTAACCCGGATCTGGGTAGTCCCTTCTCTTCTAGAATTGTTGATCGATAGCTGCCCTGATCTTCAGGACCGTTTGCCCAGGCTCAATTTTTGGGTAAGTAGTGGGGAAGCGCTATCCAACAAGCTGCTCGCCAGATTTTCTCAAATCATGCCCAACAGCGTTCTGTACAACCTATATGGTACATCGGAAGTTTGGGACGCTACGTGGTACGATCCGACCACCGCACAAGAGCAGCTCTCGCGGGTTCCGATCGGTCGCCCTATTAGCAATGTCCAGGCGTATGTTCTTGATCCCCTGCGTCGACTCGTTCCCCTGGGCGTGGCCGGCGAACTTTGCATCGGCGGTATTGGGCTCGCCCGAGGTTACGTCAATCTGCCGGAGCTTACCGCAGAAAAGTTTATCCCTCATCCATTTAGCCACAGCGTCGGGGCACGTCTGTACCGTACTGGCGACACAGCTCGCTATCGTCCCGACGGGAATATTGAGGTTCTGGGCCGAACCGATCATCAGATTAAGATAAGAGGCATTCGGGTCGAAGTCGATGAAGTTGAAATGGCGGTGAATGAGTTCCCCGACGTGAGTAAGGCGATTGTAGTTGCCCGTGAGCACGATGGGGATCGCCGATTGCTTGCTTATATAAACCCCAACGAAAAAGTTCGATCAGCGAACGACGCAACCGCGGCTGCTGAAAGACTCGCCCAATGGAGAGAGATCTGGGACGAGACGTATGCTCAGAGCCCCGCAAAGGATGACGGTAGGGATGATTTTGCTGGTTGGGTAAGCAGTTATACAGGTGCACCGGTGCCGGAGGACGAGATGCGGGAATATGTCAAACGTCTCGAGGACCGGGTGCTTACCTTTCACCCTGCGTCCGTCTTGGATATCGGGTGCGGAACAGGTCTGTTGGCCTCTCGAATCGCGCCGCTGGTAAGCCGCTATTGCGCGACGGACCTGTCATCTGAGGCGTTGCATCGCATTGAAGATTGCCTTGCGAGGAGCACGGATTCGACAGTTTCCTTGGTCCACTGTTCTGCAGAGGATTTCAGCCATTTCGAGCCAGCGAGTTTCGACACCATCGTGTTGAACTCGGTGACGCAATATTTTCCGAACATCGATCATCTGATCGCCGTGATCGAGGGTGCAATGAGGGTGCTAAAGGCAGGGGGGACCATCTTTATTGGAGACGTCCGTAACCTGCTTCTACTGGAAGCCTTTCACACTTCCGTCGAGTTGCATCGGGCTTCTCCCTCCTTGTCTCTTGCAGAACTCCGATATCGAGTGCAAAGAAAGGTAGTGGAAGACGATCAACTGGCAATCGATCCTGCATTTTTCGCATCGCTCAGCCAGAGATATCCTCGCGTAAGTCGCGTTCAGATCCAACCGGAGCAAGGCCGCTACCGCAATGAGTTCACAAGATTTCGCTACGACGTCACTTTGTGCACAGACGGTGACGCAACTATTTCAGACTGTGCATGGCATGATTGGACACAGGACCGGCTGACCGAATCACAGATTCGAGATTTATTGCTGAGCCGGCCTACATCTTTGGGCATCCGTCGGATCCGGAATGCCGACTTCGCAATGGAGAAGCACGCCTGCGCGCAACTGGCGCAATCCGACGCGGCGACGGTGAGCGAGTTGCGGAACATCCTCAAGGCTTCCCCGGTGAATGGCGGAATCACTTTCGAATCCCTCGGCGCGGTCCCGAGCGAACTCCCCTACCGTGCCTACATGAACTGGTCGGGGCCGGAAGCGGCTGACTGTTTCGACGTGTTATTTACGAGAAACGACGTCGTTGCCCAGCACGGTTCTGTGCCTGTGCCGGCCCGAGGCCCGGCTGCGAACGCTAGCAGTTATGCCAATGATCCCTTAGACAGCGCATCCAGGGGCAAGTTGATTCGAGACTTGCGGGACTTTCTACGACAAAGGTTGCCCGAATATATGATTCCTTCAGCCTTTACGATCGTTCAGTCGTTTCCGTTGACCCCAAACGGCAAAATCGATCGGGCGGCGCTACCGGATCCGAAGTTGGGCTACTCGATGCTGGAAAAGCCGTTCGTGGCGCCTCGCACACGGACCGAAGAGGCCCTGACTCGGATCTGGCAAGAAGTGCTGGCAATCGAGCACTTGGGTATTGAAGACAATTTTTTCGAGCTGGGTGGCCATTCGCTGACCGCCACACGCGTGCTGTCTCGAGTGCGCGATTTCTTTCAGATCGATCTGCCCCTTCGCTCGATCTTCGACCACCCCACAGTTGCGGCACTCGCGCACTACATTGATGATGGGAAGAGAGGGACAGCCGAACGCGGAATGCCTCCGATTCGCCCTCTTCACCGTCAGGCCTACGCCGGGTTCATTGATTCGGCTGGGAGATTAGGGAGGGCGGAGCGCCCGAAGAGGGTCTCGTGAGCTTTTCACCGCGGGGGTCTCGCCACAGGGATAGCAGGCAAATCCGCTGCAGACTACACTAGCGACAGGAGAACATCCATGCCAGTTCCCGTTCACTTCGAAATCTGCGCCGATGATTTGAAGCGTGCGATCAAGTTTTATTCACGGATATTCGCTTGGACCATCGAGAAAGCAGAGGGAGAAGACTATTGGCTCGTTAGCACCGGTAACGAAGAGGACGAAGACTTTCCGATAACGGGCGGATTGATGGAAAGGACTGACTCGCTGGACTCAACGGTTCTCACTTTCGAAGTTACCTCTCTGGATGACTATGCTCGCAAGATAACGGAAGCCGGCGGAAAAATAGTGACTCCCAAGATGTCCATCGCCGGCCTTGGAGATATTCAGTACTGCCGGGATACCGAAGGAAACTCGTTTGGAATCGTCGAATATGAAAGGGCGGAGGAATCAAAAGAACCGTCTATACCGGAAGCCAACGGTTCGCCGGCGAAGTCGGAAGGCTGAGACGGGTGGAGTAGGAATGGAAGCGACGGGGCTTGACGCACCTTCCCAGGGGTCACGCTGCCGGCGAAGTTCTCGATAATGCGATCGCTTCAATTGACTCTGCCAGTTCCGCGACGGTCGGCCCCTCGAAAAACCGGCGCAGCGGAAGTTCCTGTTTGAAGATGTTGCGCAAACGAGCGACCAGTTGTGTCGCCACGAGTGAACTGCCCCGCAAGTCGGTGAAAAAGTTATCGAACACACCGATTTGCGCGACTCCCAGCGTTTCTTGCCACACCATGGCGATGGCTTGCTCAAGTTTGTTCCGCGGCGCTACGAACGGCCGCACCATGTCAGGTCGCGCATGAATCGGTTTCGTGGCTTTGGCTGCCAATTGGCGCGACTTCTGCGGCGAACGTTCCACCCACTGATCAATCCGGGCTTGCAGATCACCAGTGGACACAATGATCTGAGGCGATGCGACCCAGGAAAACAGTCTCCGAAACGCTTCGATTCCTTCGCTGTGATACATCATCAGTTCTGATGTGGACGGCTCTTCGTCGGAGTCGTCCGATTCGACTGGGGCCCACGTATCCCAGTTGACGCTCAAGAATGGAACATGGCTGCTCTGGCTCTGTTTCCAGGCAAAGGCGTCCATAAAGCAATTGGCTGCACTATACGCGAGATATCCGACGCCTCCGAGAATCGATGAGATAGATGACAAGAGAATCCAGAAGTCAATATCATCATTATGAAGAAGCTGGTGTAAATTAAGCAGCCCACGAACCTTGGCGGCGAATTGTCGCTCGCACAAGTCGGGGCTCGCCTGGTCTATTCCAAAGAAACCATCCTTCGAGACGTTACCTGCTCCGTGGATAACGCCATGAATCTCTCCGAACCTGGCGCGCGTTTCACTTACGACGAATTGCGCCTGGCACTTCTCCGAGATATCCGCGCTTAGAATCAGAATCTCCGTGCCAAAGCTCTCCATATCCCGTAGGCGCTGAATCTTGCGGGCCGTGATGTCCCCCGCGGAATGCGTTCGCAACCAAGCGGACCACTCCGACCGTTCAGGAAAGTGCGAGCGTCCTATCAATACAAGATTGACCTGGGCTGACCTTGCGAGCTCGTACGCAATCGACAAACCGATGTTTCCCATTCCACCGGTAATGAGGTAGGTGCCACCTCGTCGGAGCTGTGGATTCACATCTTCATCGGCGGAATCCACATGGCAGCGTTCAAACTGTTGCACCCAGCGCTGCCCACTTCGATAGGCTACGACTTTGTGTGTATTTTCCGAGCAAAGATCAGCCACTAGTGCGCCGACCAAGGTTTGGTCCAGCACTTTTGATCCCGGCGACCCAAGATCGATGTTGTGGCACAGTATGTTGGGGTACTCTTGTGGAATTGTTCTACAGGCGCCCAACAGAGTCGCTTTTTCCGGTTGTATCTGCTCATTTCCATTCAGCACATACATCTCATTTGAGATCACAACGATCTCTACTGACTCGGTGATTTCGAGCCGAATGAGGGCCTGCGCTGTGAATACGAGGCTGTAAAAACCCATAGTTTGAATCCGGTCGAAGAGCGCTGGGGCCGGTTCATCCTTATGCTCGCCACTGATCGTCCAGAAGTTCAGGATTCGTTGCGGGCGGGCCTCCAAGGTTTCCAGCTCCCGTATGAGGGTGAGGTAGTCTCCTGGTTTGGCAGGGTCGATCTCATACCTAGTTGCAGATAGTTTCGAATAAGCTGGTCCTCTGGTAACGACGACGACCGGGTTCCCCTGGCGTACCAGCTCTTCGGCCACCTGACGTCCCCAGCCAAATACGTCATCAAATATGAGCCAGCGCTTGCGGGGTAGCGCCAACTCCGACGCATCGACTTGCACCGGGGTGATCGTGTACTGCCAAGAAGGTTGGTAAAACCACTCACCAATTTCGGGATTCTTCTGCGGCGCAGATTCATTCGACTTCATTTCGTCAGGCGCCGTGACCCAGTATCGTTGCCGCTCAAAGGGATATAGGGGTAAGTGAATGCGCCGCCGCCTTTCATTCGCATTAAAGCCACGCCAATCGATCGTAGCCCCTGACAGCCACAGGCGAGCCAAAGCGGCGAGAAGCAAATCGCCATCTTCTTGGGTTTCGTAAGGATGGCGTAGCGAGTGAGTTACGAGGTGGTTGGCCTCCCGTCCCGGATGGCGTTGAACAAAGGTGCTTAGAGTGTGCCCCGGCCCCACTTCCACGAAGGCTGTCTTGGGCCATTTGAGAATGTTGCTCAACCCGTCATGGAAGCGCACTGCTTCTCGTAGGTGCGAACACCAGTACGCGGGAGAGGTTGTCTCCATTGAGCTAATCCAATTGCCAGTCAGGTTGGAGATATACGGAATCGTCGGCGCATTAAGCCTGACCTTGGACAAACACCGGCGGAACTCTTCCAGCATGCCATCCATCATCGCCGAATGGAAGGCGTGAGACGTACGAAGTTCCCGAAACTGGATATGTTTTGACTCCAGCTCACGCTGTAATGTCTGAATATCCTCCGCGGGGCCTGACACGACGCACGAGGTCGGTTCGTTCACCGCAGCAATCGACAAACTCGGACGCAGGAGCGGAATCACCTCGTTCTCTGGCAATCCCACGGCCATCATCGATCCTGGCAATAGTCGTTGCATCAAACGGCCTCTTTCGGCGACCAGCATTAGAGCGTCCTGAAGAGACACGACGTCTGAAAGGCAGCTCGCGACATATTCCCCGACGCTGTGACCAATCATGGCTTGCGGAATCACGCCCCATTGTGTCCATAACTTTGCCAAGGCGTACTCGATCGTGAACAGGGCCGGTTGAGCGAACTTCGTTTGCGTCAATTCAAGAGTAGCTTCTTCGATTCGGTTCGCCGGAGCATAGATAATTTCTCTCAGATCACACCCCATGTAAGCGCGCAATGACTCGCAACACAGGTCAACATACTTGCGAAATGTCGGTTCTGTTCGGTAGAGACCGAGCGACATGTTCACATACTGCGTGCCCTGGCCTGGAAACATGAAGACAACCGGCCTAGCCTGAGGCGTGTGTAATCCAGATATCACCCTTTTGGAGTCGAGTATAGCTAGAGGAGTTATGGCATCTTCTATGCTGTGATAGACCAAGGCGCGGCGGTGGGCGAAAGCCCGCCGCCCAACCTGGGAGGTATAGGCGAGATCGGCCGCATTTGTCTCAGGATTCTGCTCCAAAAATTGCAACAAGTCGGATGTGGCGGTTTCAAGAGCCGTGGAAGTATTTGCCGACACTAACAGTAGATAACTCTTTCTGTGACTTTTTGACGGTTCAACGACAGGGGCTTCTTCAAGAATTGTATGAACGTTCGTTCCGCCGATTCCGAACGCGCTCACGGCTGCCCTTCGGGGTTGATCCGAAGTCCAGTCCTTAAGAGTCGTATTCACGTAGAAAGGGCTGCTCGCAAAATCAATATTCGGGTTCGGACTGTCACAATGTAAACTCGGGGGAATTTGCTTGTGATAAAGAGAAAGCACAGTCTTAATGAAGCCTGTAACGCCGGCGGCTGGATCCAGATGTCCGACGTTGGTTTTGACTGATCCGACCCCGCAAAAATTACGCTTCGAAGTCTGGGCGCGGAAAGCCTGTGAAAGGGCCGCGATTTCTATCGGATCTCCAATCAGCGTCCCGGTGCCGTGGGTTTCGACGTATCCAATAGTCTCAGGATGAACACCGGCGAGCTTATGAGCCTTCGTAATAACCCGCACTTGTCCAGCAAGCCCCGGGGCGGTGTAGCTGTTTTTTAGCGCTCCATCGTTATTTACAGCAGTAGCCTTAATTACCGCATAAATGGAGTCGCCATCGGCTTCCGCATCCATCAAGCGTTTGAGGAGAACAACTCCAATACCGTTTCCGAAAACCACACCCTGGGCCTTGGAATCGAAAACCCGGCAGTGCCCATCGGGGGATAGAATTCCGCCGGGCTCGTGATGGTAACCCGTATTTTGCGGCAATCTGATGCAAACGCCACCAGCCAGGGCCATGTCGCAGTTGTGACTGATTAGGTCCTGATACGCCACAGAGATCGCGAGCAGGGATGTTGAACACGCAGTCTGTACGCTCAGGCTGGGACCTTTCAGATTCAACTTATACGAGGCATGGGTCGTCAGGTAGTCTTTGTCGTTGCCAATCAGGACTTGGATGTAGCCAACCAGATCCATGAGCTCGGGATTTTTCTCCAGTTCATGCAGGTAACTGCTCATGGCGCATCCCGCATAGACGCCAATGTCGCCGGGATAGAGTTCGGGCTCGTAGCCGCCGTCTTCCAGCGCGTGCCAAGCGCACTCCAGAAAGAATCGCTGCTGGGGATCCATGCATTCGGCTTCTCTGGGATTGAACCCAAAGAACGATGCGTCGAACTTGTCGACGTCTTCCAGCACGCTTCCAGCATTCACGAAACCGGGAGTGTTCAAAATGTTCGGATCTAAGTTGGCAAGCAATAACTCGTCCTTGGAGAAGAACGATATAGATTCGACGCCGTCCCGAAGGTTCTCCCAGAACTGATCGATATCCTGAGCGCCAGGAAGCCGACAAGCCATCCCAATAACGGCAACATCGCTCGAGTGACTTCCGGCAATTCGGACGCTCATATCACTCCGACAGGTAAACGTGGGATGATCTTACTACCAAGGTCCGGGTCTTTGCGCCCCACATTATACACCGGGATTACATCGAAAAGAGAGATGTCCGCTGGCACAACAGCATGCGATGAGCCAAAAAAGGCGACCGACAACTCCAGAAACCGTCGGTCGAGTGGGCTTGCCGCAACGCTTGAGGTGTTGTTGCGGGAGACTGGTAACCAATTACAAATCAACGGCTGTGAGATATACTTTCCGCGAAAAGGCTGTATTATTCGTAGCTCGCGACCGCCGGCTGCCGACAACTCTTGTGGAGCGGCAGTCGCCGTCTGAGCGGTCCAAATGAATCTTGCCCCGGCATCGAATGAATGGGTGCTGAAGCCAAGGGTATCCCGCGACCCTGCGCTGCGTCTGTTTTGTTTCCCACACGCCGGCGGCGGGGCATCGCTCTACAATTCCTGGACTGACGATCTTCCACCGAGCATCGAAGTCTGCCCCGTGCAACTGCCGGGACGTGAGAATCTCCGGCAGCGCGCGCCCTACTCGCAGCTATGGCCGCTCATCGACGAACTACTCAGCGTTCTGCGCGAATATCTGAATCTTCCTTTCGCTTTTTACGGCCACAGCATGGGAGCCCTGGTGGGCTTCGAGCTGACCCGCCGGTTGCGGCAGTTGCTGCTGCCGCAACCATCTCACTTATTTGTCTCCAGCTATTGTGCCCCGCAGCTGGCACAACGGACAACCACCCTGCATGAGCTACCCGACGCGGAATTCCTTCTGCGCGTTCAAGAACTGCAGGGAATCCCCGAAGCTGTACTGGCGAATGCTGAGCTGATCGAACTGTTCTCGCCATTACTGCGCGCCGACTTCGCGCTGTGCGAGAGCTACACTTACTCTCACGCGAAACCTCTCGAATGCGCAATCTCGTCATTTGGGGGAACCGACGACAAGCGCATCAGCGCAGAAGAACTGGCGGCGTGGCGAGTGCAGACTTGTTCTGGCTTCAAAATGCGATTATTTCCCGGCAATCATTTCTTTCTTCAGAGCTCCAAGCATCTGTTGCTCCGAGTGATAAGGCAAGAATTGAGGGCCACTCTGCGTCGGAGTCCACGAGCCGGATAAGGCCACCTAC
>CAYOVU010000333.1:0-4044 GCA_964407505.1 uncultured Acidobacteriaceae bacterium
CGCGTATCAGACCTCGCCCTTCTTTGCCCAGCTCACGCAGCAGGAGTTCCAAGGCACACCCGACTACGCGCAAAACATTGTGACCGGCATGTGCGTGAGCTTATCGAACTCGTATCCTGGTGCACAAATCGCCATCCGCTGCCAGCGCTGGACGGGAAGTTCGTGGACCAAATGCAGTTCCATCACGTACTCGCCGTGCGCCAGTTACGGTTAGCGCAGAGCACACGACCCTATCCGTTGGCCTTGATCATCTGCTCCGCATGTTTTCGCGAAGTGTCGGTGAGCTTCGCCCCACTCAGCATGCGCGCCACCTCTTCTGTGCGCTCTTCGCCCTCAACCGCGCGGATACTGGTCCGCGTCCTTCCGCCCCACGCCTTTTTTTCGATCACATAATGATGATCTGCAAACGTCGCAATCTGCGGCAGGTGAGTCACGCACAGCACCTGATTCGACCGAGCCAGCATCTTCAACTTTTTTCCCACAGCCTCGGCCGCTCGTCCACCAATGCCGGTATCGATTTCGTCGAAGACCATGGTCCGCTGGGCTCTCGCGCATCCTTTGCGAAGAGCATTCGCCCCGATGGGGGTGCCCCATCCTTCCCGCGTTTTTTGCGGGAGGGTGGGAGCCGCACCACCGCTCTCCCGTTTCTTCTCTAAACCGGCGCGACCGCCCATCTCCACGCTCACCTTCAGCGCCAGCATCACCCGCGACAATTCTCCTCCTGACGCGATGTGCTCCAACTGCCGCATCGGTTCGCCGGGATTCGTCGCAATTTTATAAACCACTTCGTCGACTCCCGTCCCCGTCCAGTTCCCTTCCTGTTCGCTCGTCGTCACCTCAATCCGAAACACGGACTTCATCGCGAGATCGTTGATCTCCGCCTCCACCAGCTTCTCCAACTTCTGCGCCGCTTCCTTCCGCCTTTCGGAGAGCGCTCGCGCTTCGCGCAAATATTGTGCGCCCGCCTTTGCCAACTCCGCCCGCAGATCGCGCAGAATCTCATCTTTATTCTCGACGTCCGAAAGCTTGCGTCCAACGTCGGCTCCGAACTGAATCACATCGTCCAGGCTCGGACCATACTTTCGCTTCAATCGATCGAGCATCGCCAGCCGGTCTTCCACCTCCGCCAGATGCTCAGGCGAGGCGTGAACTCCGCCCGCGTAATCGCGCACCGTCGCTCCCACATCTTCCACGCTGATTCGCGCCGTCTCCAGAGCGGCCAGCGCCTCCTGGAACTTCGGCTCATAACGCGCCAGCTCTTCAACCTGCTTCTGAGCCGCCCGCAGCGAGGATGATGTCGACACATCGCCCTCATATAACAAGTCGAAGGCCTGCATCGCCGCGTTGTAAACCTTCTCGGCATTCGCCAGCACGCGCTTCTCGGTTTCCAGGCGCTCGTCTTCGCCCGCTTGCAGCTTCGCCTCTTCGATCTCGCGTTTCTGAAACAACCACAAATCGACAAGCCGAAGCCGGTCCTGCTCGCCCTGTTCCAACTCTTCAATCCGCGCACACGTTCTTTTCCACACTTCATGAGCCGCTGCCACCAGCTCCATCTCGCTTCCCGCAAAACGGTCCAACAACTCCAGCCGCGCCGGACCATCAAACAGCAAGATCGATTCGTTCTGCGCATGGATCGTCGCCAGATGCGGGGCCAGTTGCCGCAGCACGGCAACTGTCGCTGCCTGATTGTTCACAAATACGCGTCCCTTGCCCCCCGCCGCAATCTCGCGACGAACAATCAGCGAGCCATCTTCCGAACCGTCCAACCCATTATTCTCGAGCACCTGCTCGATCAAACTCTCAGCCTTGCCTTCACACTCAAACACCCCAGCCACCACCGCCCGCTCCGCGCCCGAGCGAATCACATCGGTCGATGCTTTATCGCCTAGCAGCAGTGCCAGCGCATCGATCAGAATCGACTTCCCGGCGCCCGTCTCGCCCGTCAGCAGGTTCAATCCCGGGGCGAACTCGACCGCCGCGTTGTCGATCACCGCATAATTCTCTAACCGCAGTTCAACCAGCACTGCCGCTCCTTGGAAATCGCAATGATTCAAGATGTTCGGAACTTTGGCGCAGCATAGCATGAAAAGCAGGATGCATCTGGATTTACCGATCGGGGACAGTGCCTTCCACCGGCACCGCGTTCTCGCCAAATTTCTTCGCAGCGCTCGTCAAATACCGGTCGAGCGTGCCGGTATAGCCGAGAATAAATCGAGAAACAAATCGAAAAACCGGATTGTAGACTTCGCCGCGCTCGGTGATATTCAGCCGGCATCCCTCGGCCGTCGGAGAAATTTCGAAAATCCATCTCCCGCCAAACGGCAGATTCTTCCCGTCAATCCGCGTCACCATTCGCAGCGGCGGAGCCGATTCCTCCACTTCAAAAGCGATCGTGCCGTTCTTACTCTTCTCAATGAAACGCGGATGTCCGTCCCGCTCAGGCAGCATTTCAACCTGCTGAACATCCGCCCGCCACGAAGGTTCATCTTTGAAATTGGAGATCAGTGCGAAGACATCTGCCGGCTGCCGTCGCAATGAGATTGCCTGCGCCGCCAAGTGATCCTTCGGCAACGAATAGCCGATGGGCACGATCAGCAAGATCGTGATTAGCAAGAGGGCAACCAGTAGCCCCAGAATCTTTAACATGCCTGAGGATTATTTATGTTGCGTACCTTTTCGTCAAAACAAAATGTTTGACGCCGAGGAACAAACAAAAGCCACGGCCGCAGCCGTGGCTCTCTCAACAGTCTTCTCCTGCGTGCTAACTTGCCTTGCGATACACATCCGCGCTTTCCGGCGTCGATCCTGAGGTGATCACTTCCTTACGCCGCTCCCGCAACCGGTTCTGGAACGTATCCCAGCGTGGCCCGATCCCCATCGCCCCGCTGCTGATCTCCACCGAGTCCGTGCTCGCCGCAAACCCGCCAGCGGTAAGCGCATCCGTATCTTTGGTTTCGATGAACTCAGTATCTTCGATCGACGTCGCCGCGTCCGCGGCCCGCGCCGAAGGTGAATTTCCCGGTATCTGCTGTGTCGTCGGAGTGATGTTCCGGTCCGTCCCCTCGCGATGCATCACCGGACCTGTGTCCCACTTCGACCGATACTTTCCCTCGTAGTCGGCCCACTGCTCATCCGATTCCAGATCTTTCTCTTCATAGGGCGGAAAGTTTTCCACCTGGGCCTTGGTCAGATCGACCGAAAAATCATCCTTGTGATCGGCGGAGGCCCGGAGCCGATCGACTGGAACGATAAATTTCTTGGTCGTGAGCCAGCCCGTATCGACCACTACGTAACGAATGATTCCCGTATTGTGATCGAAAATTACATCGTCAATCTTGCCCAGCTTCTCGTCTTTCAGACCGTATAACTTCGACCCGCGAATATCCTCGGCGGCTTCCGTAAAGCGGTATTCCCTTAGCATTCCATGTTGCGCCATAAGTTCTTCCCTCCGGCGAGAATTTTTGATTCGCCAATTCTCGTTACCCTTGGATGCCACTCTCGCGGCAGAGGTATAGCGGTCAAAATTAGTTTGACGATGACGATGAGGATGGAACAGCAGGTTCCTCACCGGGCGTTCCGCCCGATTCGGAATGACATCGGTTTAGTATTCCGCACGGATTTTGCCGAAACATTACTATTGGGGATATTTCGCGCAGTTCCAGCGTGTGATCGTCGATACTGAAATTCCTCTACTGACTCCCTAAACTCTTGTCATTCCGAATCGGGCGGAACGCCCGGTGAGGAACCTGCTGTTCTGCCGGGAGCCAGGATGTGCTCGAAAACCGGGTCAACCGACCAAGTGATTTTCTAGAGACGTGCTTTTTCCTAGGGCAATGCCTCTGTAGAGCTAGTGATTTTATTGCCTCTTCGCTCGTTATGCTTCGGATACGCCCCGAAGGCCACAACTCCCGCATCATCTATAATTCGAGAAAGGAATTTTCCTAACCAGAATGCAACTTTCCTCTCTGCTCGCATTTTTTATCGGCGGCGAAATTCTCGATCTCGTTTCCAGCACGGGTGCGGTCGCCAAATTCGTCCTGATCA
>CAYOVU010000334.1:0-33995 GCA_964407505.1 uncultured Acidobacteriaceae bacterium
GGGAAAAGCCGTACAATAGTTTTGGGTCTGGAGTGCGGCTTACCCCGCGTTCTGGATTAGCCCTGCCGACTGCTCTAACAGGCGACAGGGCCGACTTTTGTTACCTAGCTAGTTGGTGGAGGTCGCGTCATGGCCTTCTACCTCGTTTCTCTTACCGCGCAACGGTGCGAACGTTGCGCGGTTCGTATTTAGCGCCAAAGTCATTTACGAACCTTTTCCGCAGCCGCAAGCACTGCATCGCGGTAGTTCGGCGGTCCCACGCGATAAGCTTTCTTTCCCTCGTTCGATATCATCTCCTCAACCTCGCCCGATTCTGCCATCCTCTTCAAGACCATCTGAATTGTTGCTTGCGGGTTCTGGTACTTCGACAGATCGTGACCCAGCCGGGCGAGATGGCTCTTTATCTGTGCGGGCCGCAGCGGCGCGG
Source organism: uncultured Acidobacteriaceae bacterium (assembly GCA_964407505.1). GTDB lineage: Bacteria > Acidobacteriota > Terriglobia > Terriglobales > Acidobacteriaceae > Sulfotelmatobacter. The sequence continues at coordinate 428 of CAYOVU010000334.1, forward strand.
GAGATACAGCGCGGAGAATGACGCGAATCTCATCGGCCAGCGTGACTGTGATCAACAAGTGAGTAGCTTCCGCGCTGGGAACAATTGTTATTCCTTCGCTTTCGCACAATGTCGCCAGCGTTTGAATCGACTCGCGCACGGTTACGATGCGTTTAGCCGTAGCCTCGTGCTGCGAAAGCAACTGCGCAAGTTCTCGCTTCGCAGCGTCATAAGCCTTTTTGTAATCGGAGGACTTCGCCATGCCTAATATATTAAGCAAACGTGATTCTTATGTCAAGAATAATTTAAGCGGATGGGATAAAGCAATACAGGATGCGGAAAAAGGGATTGCCCGATTAAAAGCTGCCATTGAAGATTGCCTAGCCAAGAAAGCTGCTGGCGAGCCGTGGCCCGGAGCCAAGCGGAAGCCGTTACGCCCGTAACGTTGCTCTTCGTCGCCTCAACGCACAAACTTCCGGTATGGATCAATATTCTTACTGGATTGTGCTTTGTAAAACAGAGGGGTGTAGCACGGAAATAGTTGTCGGGTATATAGGCCTTTACGATGGCAGATTAGTAGTAGGGAATCCTACTCATGCCCCGGAATGGATTGATGTGGAGTGTCCTTCTTGCTGCAATACACACAGGTACACTCCGGCTGATCTTCGATGGAAAAGAACTCTGGAGCCTCCACCGCGAGGCTTTGTGGAACGGATACGACCGGACCGACAGCAATAACCTTTGGGAACCAAGCCACTATCCATTGGCGCTTTTCGTGCGCCGTTTCTGTTCCGGCCCTCGCAGGTACTTCTCCCATTTGATCCGCACCTTGCCGTACCGCGCCCAATCCCGCAGTTCGATCTGGTTCATTTTCTCCAAGAGTTCTACGTTGACTTCTGACTGTAACTCTTGCGTGAGTCCTTGGAGCACGCGGGCGTATTGAGAACGCAGAATACCGCTCTGGCGCATCGTTTGCAAGTGCTCCACGATGGCAGCGAAGGCTAGGTTTATGCCGGACAGGGTTTCGTAAATCTCAGTCTTTTGGGTAACATCGGGAGCAGCCATGATCGCCTCTCAACAGGTGATTGTGGTCAGGGATGCGCTCGTGTCACAAGCACGGGCGTGTCCCGCTTGCCGTTATAGCCTGTCTTGAACGGAATACGAAGCGAAAAGGTCAGCAACAATGAATTAGCCCATTACCAGTCATTATCTTGCCTTGACAGATTCAGCCGCGACGCGGCATACTTCGGCACTGCCGTCGATCGTCTGTTTGCTCCCAAAGCCATGACGGACACGGCTTTTGCCACCCATCTCCCAGGAGGATTCGCATGCCCCCCACCTCGCGGAACATTCTTTGCCTTCTACTTTTTGCTGTAGTCTTCGTTGGCCTCGCGTCCGCTTCCGGACCCTACCAGCTCGGATCCGCGAACACGGTAACCGCCGATCCTAACGTGACTCGTCCTGCCACCACGCCGTGCGTAGTCCAGCTCTTCACTGGCGCTCAGTTTTTCGATTTCAATGTGGAGAATTTTGATTACGCTCCGCCCTCGGAGTGTCCCGGCCCGTGGGCAAAGGTGGTTCTCGAATCGGATATTAGCCTCAATCCTGGAATTCAGTATGATCGCACGGCAAATTTCTGGCTGGGTCCGGTGAACATTTATTTCGGCACGACCGCAGAGCCTTCGCCGAATCTCGGGCCGTCGTGGCATATCGAGAACGATCTCACCGATTACAGTTCAATCTTCTACACCGCGCAAGCCGGCCAGGCCGTCATCGGCAACACCTTGTGTTGCGGGCTGACTTCCACAATCTACGCCTCGGCAACATTGGAGTTCTATCCATTGGCTGCGGGCCAGACGCCACCGGTAGCGGCCAACCAGGTGCTGGCGCTATCCGCAGGCCCCTCGGGCGGCACGGTCGCGCTGAACACGTCTACCGACACGCTCTCCGGCACGTTTACCTTACCCACCAACGTGGAGACCGCCTACCTCGACGTTTATGCGCAAGGCCAATCGAACGACGAGTTCTGGTACACCTGCGTGCCCAACGATGTCGCATCGGAGCTCGAGAGTTGCGGCAACACCGGCTTCCGCGAAACCGAGATTACCATCGATGGCCAACCTGCCGGCGTCGCCCCTGTGTTTCCGTGGATTTTCACGGGCGGCATCGATCCTTTCTTATGGTTCCCGATCCCCGGCGTGCAGACGCTGAACTTCACTCCTTATCGCGTCAACCTCACTCCGTTCGCCGGATTGCTGAGCAATGGACAGCCCCACACAGTCTCGCTCAGCGTGTTCAATGCCGATAGTTATTTTTCCGCGACCGCGTCGCTACTGCTCTATCTGGATGCGGGCACTTCGCAGATTACCGGCGCGATTACGCAGAACACGCTCTCAGCGCCAGCTCCGGTGACGAAAGAAAATCTCAACGTGCAAGAAACCTTCATTAAGGGTACGGTGGACGTTACGTCGAACCGCAACTTTGTAATTTCAGGTTACGCCAACACTTCACATGGCAAAGTGACCACCAAGGTTGCCCAGACCGTTGACTTCTCGAGCGACGAGTCCTTCAACATCACCGGCACTCAGTACGTGCAGGATATTTCCCAAAACAACGTCATCAATGCCAGCACCGCCGTGACCCAACCTGGCGCGCCAAACCTGATCACTTACCAGAACTATAACTTCCCGCTGGTCGTCAACATCAACGAAGTGGTGTTGTCAAACGGCGACATCAACCAGACGACCAACGCCAAGCAAACCTACCAACTCAACGTCAGCACGAACCTCCTGGGACCCAAAGGATTTGTCAGTTCGCTGCTGAACACAGCCCAGCATGCCGATACGCTGGAACTCGATTCGTCGTTCAACTTGCTGGGAAATACAAACCAATCCGCCTCACAGCTGTATCGTTATTCGGACCAGACTGGCGCCTCCTACAATTGTCAATTGTCGGCGGTTGCGAATGTGCTTACGGCTTTCAGTTCCGGGTGCACGCAGTAAGTTCAAATTAAAGGATGGATAGATTTGCTCAAGACAATCACGAACCAAGGGGGGACAACATTCTTAATTCAGGATAAAGGAGTGCGATATGAAAAAATACTTAGCTTGCGTTGCTTTCGTGTTGGCGTTTCTTTCAATGGTCCTGGCTCAATCTGGCGGAGAGAAAAGTCAGCGAGCGAATCCGAATGGCGGCCAGCCTTTTCGCTTGAGTAGCACAACATTTACCAACGGCAGCAAGTTACCGCTCATCATAATTCTCGGGTCGAACAATTGTCCCTACGTTACGGGCGGCGGGGACCAGTCGCCGGAGTTGTCATGGACGGATGCTCCGTGGGGGACGAGAAGTTTCGTCGTGACCGTGTTCGACACCACCGCTTCGTTCACTCACTGGGGGATGTACAACATTTCCCCCAAAACAACCGAACTCCCTCAGAACGCCGGGATCGCCGGAAGCACATACGGCCAGCAAGTTTTCAATGATTTCTTTTACGGCGCCGAATATGACGGTCCTTGCCCGCCAAACAACGTAACACCGCTGGTCCACAATTACGTTTTTACCGTGTACGCGCTCGATACGAATCTTTCCCTGGTATCGTCACCGCCGAATTTTCCCGCGGATGCCGAGACGCTGTATCGCGCAATGTTTGATCACGTGCTGCAGAGCACGAGTATTCAGGGCTATTTCTCGAGTGCCAACTAGATAGACTTTGACGCGACCGCTGCGGCATTTTCTGGAACTTAGCTGGGCGGTCGCGTGATCGCGCCCTGTGAAGCGGACGAGACGAGGGCCGCATATTTGGCAAACACGCCCGTAGGATAGCGTGGCTGAGGAGGCTTCCATGCGGCCATTCGCTGGCGCAGAACTTCGTCGCTGATCTCGACTTCCAAAATGCGCTGGTTGACGTCGAAGTGGATCATGTCGCCGTCGCGCACAGCTGCAATCGGCCCGCCCAGCGCGGCTTCCGGCGAAACGTGGCCAGCCATCAGTCCGTGCGTCGCGCCGCTGAAGCGTCCGTCGGTTAACAGTGCGACCGATGAACCCAATCCTTCACCAACGATGGCGCCCGTAACGCTCAGCATCTCGCGCATCCCCGGCCCGCCCTTGGGACCTTCATTGCGGATCACTACGACATCGCCGGCGCGAATTTTCTTGCCGGTGACCGCCTTCATCGCGTCTTCTTCCGATTCGAAGACCCGCGCCGGCCCTCGCTGTTCCAGCCGTTCGTGTCCGCTGATCTTGGCTACGCATCCCTCGGGCGCAAGATTCCCTTTTAGAATGACTAGCCCTCCGGTCTTCTTCAGCGGTTTTTCCAACGGCGCGATTACCTCTTGCCCGGGAGTTTCAATTGCACTCTCGCTTTCGGCCTGCACCGAAAGGCCAGTCACCGTTTTCGCCGCTGGATGAATGTGGTTCCCCCGCAGCAGTCGCCGGGCCAGTAATCGCACACCGCCGGCACGGTGCATGTCGGCTGCAACAAAGCGCCCCGAAGGCTTCAGATCAGCCAGCAACGGCGTGCGCTCACTCACCTTCTGAAAATCGTCAATCTGCAAATCGACTTCCGCTTCGCGCGCAATGGCGAGCAGATGCAGAACAGCGTTGGTCGATCCTCCGCTCGCGGCCACAGAGGCAATCGCATTTTCAAACGCGTCCCGGGTCAAAATACTGCGCGGACGGATGTCCTGGTGCAACAGGTTCATTACAACTTTGCCGCAATCGAAACACACTTGATTTTTTTTTGCATCCATGGCGGGTACGCTGTTGAAGCCCATTGGGGAAAGCCCAATCATCTCCATCACAGTGGACATGGTGTTTGCCGTGTACTGGCCGCCGCACGCTCCGGCGCCTGGACACGCCACATTTTCCAGTTCATGCAATTCCTGATCGGTAATTTTTCCCGCGGCGTTCGCGCCCACCGCTTCGAAAACATCTTGAATGGTGACGTCTTTGCCGTGAAAGCTGCCCGGCGCGATCGTGCCGCCGTATAACACCATCCCCGGCAGATCCATCCGCGCCAGAGCCATCGCTGCGGCGGGAATCGTCTTATCGCAGCCCACGACACACACAACGGCGTCGAACAATTGTCCGCGGCACACCAGTTCAATCGAATCCGCGATCAGCTCACGGCTGACAAGAGAAGCGCGCATGCCTTCGGTGCCCATCGTTTCGCCATCAGAAATGGCGATGGTGTTGAACTCCATGGGAGTGCCGCCGGCCGCGCGAATTCCTTCTTTAACTTTCGCAGAGAGCCGCCGCAGGTGGAAGTTGCAGGGCATGGTTTCGATCCAGGTATTGGCCACGCCGATCAGAGGCTTGCGCAGGTCGGCGTCGGTGAAACCAATTGCCTTAAACATGGAGCGCGCCGGAGCCCGGTCGCGTCCGTCGGTAATTCCGCGGCTGCGATGCTTAAGATCCATGATGAAAGATTACAACAGAGGTGAGGATGCTACGAGCGTATCCACTCTAGTGATTCGGACTGCTATCCCAGGTTTAGACCTGTGATTCCAAGTTTAGAGACTGTCGTTCCGAGCGAAGCGAGGAATCCCGATTCTTTCCGCGGCTGCAATGTCTCGAAAAAACGGGAACCCTGCGGCCGGGTTGATGCCAGGAGGCCGCATTCCAGCTGCAGGGTCCCCAATTCGCATGACGCTTACCCAGAGACATCATGCTGCTGATACTGCCAATCGTCGAACCATCCCCCAGAGAAAATTCGGATCGAACGAACTTAAGCCAATGCGGCTCGCGCCGATTGTTCCGCCACGGTTGCCGAAGCCGGCGGATGCGGCCCCCATTGCGCGTCGTGCTCTTCGTGTTCGCGCAAAGATGCGCTGGAACGAACCTCGATCACATCTACAATCGCGCACCACTCGCGGCAGAGCTGTCCGATCTGTTTTTGCGAAACCTCCAGCGTCAGCGTGACCACATGGTCCTGTCCAGCGGCCTCAGCGTGCACCGACGGAAGGTCGATCCCGCGCTTCGAAACCGCGTTGAGTATTCGCATCAATGCGCCCTGCGCGTTGCGGTAGCGGATGTGAAAGATTTGCATGGTCATTTCCCCTCTTGCATTTTGCGATTGTGCAATTGAGTGATTGAATGACTCCGCGTAAGTGGTTTTCAATCACAAAATGATCCGAGCGCCCGATCACTCAATTCTTACTCGTCCCCAAACACCATCTCCGAAAGCGCGGCTCCCGCGGGAACCATGGGATAAACATTCGCTTCGGGATGGCAATCAAACACCAGCAACTCCGGTTCCGGCGAGCGTAGGAAATTGTCGAACAGATCGCCCGTCTCGGCTGACACCGGATACTGCGCCATGGCGGCCTCATTCAGCCGCCATCCATGAATTTTGTAAGCCTTCGCAATTTCCACAAAATCCGGATTGTCACTCAAATCAGTCTCCGCGTAGTTGCGCTCGTAGAAGAGCTGCTGCCACTGCCGTACCATGCCCAGGTATTTGTTATCGACGATCACCATCTTGATTGGAAGACCGAGACGGTGCACGGTAGCCAGTTCCTGGATGTTCATCTGGAAACCGCCGTCGCCCGACACGCACAGCACGCAAGTATCAGGCTTGGCCAGCTGTACCCCAATCGCAGCGGGCAGAGCAAAACCCATCGCTCCCAGGCCGCCCGAGGTAATAAACCCGCGCGGTGAAGAAGACCGGTATCGCTGCGCCGCCCACATCTGGTGCTGGCCAACGTCGGCAATTACCACGTTGTCCTGGGGCAACCGGCTGAAAAGCTCATCGAGAAAACGCATCGTCGGCTGCGCCAGACCCCGCGGATCAGCCTCCGCGCGTTCGGCCCCGCATGCAATCGCCCGCCAGCCGCCCCAATCGGGTAGGGAAGTGTTGCGTAACTCCTGTTGAAACACCGGAATCGTGTCGGCCAAGTCTCCAATTACCGACAACTCACAAGCCCGCACCCGATCAAGCTGCGCCGGATCAATTTCAAAGTGAACGATCTTCGCGTTCGGGGCAAAGCGCGTGGGATCGCCGGTCACGCGGTCATCCAGCCGCGCTCCAAAAACAATGAGCAAATCGGTCTCATGCAACGCATGGTTGGCCGCGCGCGTTCCGTGCATTCCCACCATGCCCAGGTAATAAGGCGCCTGCGGAGGAACTGCGCCCAATCCATGAACCGTGGCGAACGTCGGAATATTTAAGTCGTCAAGCAATCGCCGTAACTCTGGAACCGCTCCCGAAAGTTTCGCGCCCGCGCCCACCAGCGCCACCGGTCTTTCTGCCCGCTGTAACAAAGCCACAATCGTGTCGCTGAAAGCGCCTTCCGCTCTCGCATCCGCTGGCCGCGCATGCGGAGTAAACTTCACTGGTCCGGAAAATTCCTTTTTAGCCTTCAAAATATCAGTGGGAATATCGATGACCACCGGCCCCGGCCTTCCGCTGCGCGCCCAATGAAATCCCTCGGCTATCACTTCCGGAATCTCATCAATCGTCCGCACCAACCGGCTCCACTTGGTCAGCGAAAGCGTCACGCCGAAAACGTCGGTCTCCTGAAACGCGTCGGTGCCAATCATCGCCGTCCGCACTTGCCCCGTGATGCATACCAGAGGCACCGAATCCATCTTGGCGTCAGCGATGCCGGTCACCAGGTTGGTCGCGCCCGGACCGCTGGTTGCAATTGCGACGCCAACTTTTCCCGTAACCCGCGCCACACCTTCCGCAGCAAATACCGCGCCCTGCTCATGCCGCGTCAGCACGTGACGGATGCCGCTTCCCTCCAACGCGTCGTACAGCGGCATACTCGCGCCGCCAGGATAGCCAAACACTAGGTCAACCCCTTCGGAACGCACGCACCGCAGAACGATTTCGGCTCCCTTAAGCATTCACAACCTGTTTCGGCTGGCTCTCAGGAGCTTCGCTCTTCGGCCCCTCCGCTGGCTTCTTCGTTTCCCTGCCCGGCAGCCAGCTCATCATGCCGCGCAACTGCGCGCCTACAATCTCAATCGGATGCTGCTGCTCTTTCTCCCGCAACCCGGCGAAGTTGTAGCCACCGTCTTTGTTTTCCTTGATCCACTCCCGCGCAAACGTTCCATCTTGAATGTCGGCCAAAGTTTTCTTCATCGCCGCGCGCGTCGCATCGCCCACAACCTTCTCGCCGCGCGTCAGGTCGCCATACTCGGCCGTATTCGAAATCGAGTACCGCATCCGCCCGAGTCCGCCTTCGTAAATCAAATCGACGATCAACTTCATCTCATGCAGGCACTCGAAATAAGCAATTTCCGGCGCGTAGCCGGCTTCCACCAGCGTCTCAAATCCCTTCTTGATCAGCGAGGTCAATCCTCCACACAGCACCGCCTGCTCGCCAAATAGATCGCTTTCGGTTTCTTCCTTGAACGTGGTCTGCAGCACGCCCGCGCGAGTCGAGCCGATGCCATGCGCGTAAGCCAGCGCGTATTCGTGAGCCCGCTTGCTCGAATCCTGGCTGATGGCGATCAGCGACGGCACACCGCGACCTTCGCTATAAACCCGTCGCAGCAAATGCCCCGGCGACTTCGGCGCGATCATCACCACGTCTACATCGTTCGGCGGGACGATCGTCTTGAAATGAATGCTGAACCCGTGCGAGAAGCCGAGAATCTTTCCCGGATGCAGATACGGCTTCACATACTGTTCATACACCGCGGCCTGCGTCTCATCGGGCGTGAGCATGTGGATCCAGTCCGCGCGCTTGGCCGCCTCATCCGGAGCGACCACCACCATGCCATCGGCCCGCGCCTGCTGCGCGCTCGGCCGCGTCGGCTCCAGGCCCACAATCACCTTGCATCCGCTGTCGCGCAAATTCTGCGCCTGCGCATGTCCCTGGCTGCCGTAGCCCAGGATGGCGATAGTTTTACCCTTCAAGGCCTCGGGATTCGCATCATGTTCATAGAAGATAGTAGCCACTGGGGAACTCCTCTCAGAATTGCTGGGAATGCTATGAGAACCGACCGGTCGGTCGGTCAAATGATCGTACTGGAGGCTGGTTACCCTGTCAAGAGCGAAGTTTCGAGCATGAATTAAGGCATAAACAGGACTTTCTTCTCAATTGACAGGCGCATTAGACGAAGCTAATATTCCGGCACTTTTGGGCCTGTCGGCCTCTCGTTTCTCCTGACAGAGCGTCGCCTGTTTCTCCACCGTTCGTTACTCACGAGGGCTTCGTGTATCGAGACTCGTGAAGCTGGCACCTTCAAGGATTTCAATGGATCGGACTACATACTGCCAGCCTGTTCACTTTGTCCCTGGCAGAACCGGAAGGGAATAAGTATGCGAAAGGTTAGCTTCTCCAGCATTATCTTTATCGGTTCGGGCGCGACCAGCGGCACAATCGAAGTAACCACATCCAGCGGCACGCTTTCGAGCAATGTTGCGTTCCAGGTTGAGCCGTAACGGCGTCGTTAATGAACAAAGTGTTAGGCCGGAGATGCTTGTGTGGGGACAGCCGCCCTTCGGCTGTCCCGCGGCCCTTGTATCGAGCCGTCAGGCTCCATCCTTCGGATTCGGCAAGGCCAACTGCCGATGCTACGTCGCCTGAGCAGCTGAGAATCTCCGCCTTCGCGCGTTGGCAATCCAGCCCGCACCTGTTCTAATCCTTTCCATGCCGTCTGTGCCGCCGACCGCGTTCCAACGCATCAAGCGAGCTCTTTTTTTCGCGCTGTCGCGGACTTGCGTGGCGGTGTATTCGCGCATTCCAATCTTTGGTCCGCTGTGCGCCTCGGTTTGTGTAATCAGAAACGGAGAGCTGGTCTTAGTAATCGATCGCAGCGACGGCCGGGGATTGTCCTTCCCCGGCGGCTTGACCATGCCCTGGGAGACTGCCGAGCACGCCATGGCGCGGGAAGTTCTTGAAGAAACTAGTCTGCGGATTGAGAACTCCAAACTACTCTTCGAATATCAAACCGCAGCCGAGACCTCCGACATTCCTTGCATCCTGACGGTGTTTGAAGCGGAGACTGCTGGCGAGCTAATCGACTCGTGGGAGGGTTCGCCGTGCTGGCTTCCGGTGACCCAAATCCGTTCCCGGCTGCTTCCCAGCCAAAAACAGATCGTGGATCGCCTGCCCTGATCTCAACAACGATCCGTGGAACACCTCTGTTTCAGGATCAACATTCCGAACAGAATTTACTGTGCCAGCGCTTCCTCTTCGCGGCGCCATGCCGCAATGCCACTCGCTCCCAAGGCTAAGTGCCCCAGACTCGCGGATTGAGTAACCTTGGCCGTGGAACTATCCGGCGACGGCATGAAGCCGGCGTCGACAGCCGCTTCCGTGCTCTCACCAGCGAGGATCGGTTTGTTCGGAACCGTCTCGTATGCATACGCGGTAATGGTGGCAGAGATAAAGTTGTTGGTAACCCGAACCCACCCATAGTGAAGCTCGCCTTGTTTGTCGAGGAACTTCACGCCGAGATAGGGTTTGGCTGGAGTACCGCCTTTCCATGGGCAGACTTGATGGCCCTCAGAAGATCCCACGTCTCCGTACATCACCATATTGCCGGGGGCAAAGGCCCGCAGTCGGTCGATGCGGGTGCCGCGTATCAACTTGGCGGCGCAGTTGTATCCCCAGGACGTGCCGGCCTGCCAAACCTCATTCGCGGCCTGCGCGGGGACTACTCGTAACTCATCGTTGTAGGGGCCGCAGCCCAAAGGTGGCCGGGCGGTCGGCTGTTTCACCCGCGCCGATGTAGAGCAGCCCCCGTCGGCGAAAGCGGAAAGGCCGAAGTCCATTTGCCCGTCACCGTTGATGTCAAACTGAACCGGCACGCCGTTGTCCGGCACCGGGATGTCGACCTTGGTGATCACCACTTTGGCATCCGCAGCCTGCACACAAGCCAGTAAGGCCACTCCGGCCGAACCGGCGGCGAGTGCGTAGGCGGACAGATTTTTCTCCAGCGTCGACGAAAGTGTTGCGCTTCCACGCTTTTTCGATTGGGCGGTGTACTTCTCAGCGGTTTTCTTCATGATGGCTTTCCTTCCCAGTACGTTAGGATTCAGACATAAATCACTGAGCATCTTTTACTGCGTAGGCAACGCTGGAAGTTGCGAATGCTTCTTTCCCACGCCGCCATACCGTCAACCCAACGGCTCCTAGCGCCAGGTGGCCAAGAGTTGCAGGTTGCGGAGTCAGATCCGAGGGCGTGAGGGTAGCTTCGTCGGCCTCGGTGATCGCTCCTGCAAGGATCGGCTTATTCGGAATGGTTTCGTAGCCGTAGCCGGTAATTGTGGCAAAGGTGAAGCTGTGCGTCACCCGCACCCAGCCATAGTGAACCTTGCTTTCTTTGTCGAGGAATTTCACGCCCAGATAGTGCTTGTTTGTTTGCTGAGTCCAGGAGCCACAGAGTTGGTGGCCTACGGAGGTGCCCTCATCACCAGTCATCAGTATCTCGCCGGCTGCAAACGGGCGGAGGCGATCGATGCGAACGCCACGGCCTAAATCCGCCGCACAAGGTTCTCCTCCGTAGAAAGAGAGACCCTCCTGCCAAACCTCATTGGCCGCCTGTACCGGAATGACATTCAGTCGGTCATTGAAGAAGCAACCCAGCGGCTGGCGGCCATTTTTGCCCGTCGGTCTGCTCCGCGCCTCGGTACAAGTGTTGGTAGGAAAATTCGCTGCTGACAACCCGAAATCGTTTTGCCCATCGCCGTTGATGTCAAAATTCACAGGCCCAGCATTGATCGGCACGGGAATATCAACCTGGGTGATCACCACTTTGGCATCCGCAGGCTGCACGCAAGCCAGTAAGGCCACTCCGGCTGAACCGGCAGCGAGTGCGTAGGACGACAGATTTTTCTCTAGCGCCGATGAAAGTGTTGAGGTCCCACGCTCTTTCGATTGGGCTTTATTCTTCTCCGAAGTTTTCTTCACAATGGCTTTCCTTTCCCAGTAATTCAGAGACAAGTCATTCAGCGTCTTTTCTTCTTAGGCAACGCGAGAAGTTGCCAATGATTCTTCCTCACGCCGCCATGCTGCCAACCCGGCGGCTCCAAGCGCCAAGTGGCCAAGAGTGGCCGGTTGCGGGGGCTGCGGGATCACATCAGATGGACTGAGCAAGCTGGTTTCGTCGTCTTCCGTAATTGCACCGGCTAGAATGGGCTTGTTCGGAATGGTTTCGTAGCCGTAGCCGGTAATGGTTGCAAAAATGAAGTCGCTCGAGACTCTGACCCAGCCGTAGTGAACGGCGCCTTCTTTGTCGAGGAACTTAACACCGAGATAAGGCTTGGGAGGATTACTGATTCGCCAGGGGCAGAATGGAGTGCCCTCCGAAGAGCCCACATCGCCGTACATCACCATCATACCGGGAGCAAAGGGCCGCAGGCGGTCGATGCGCACGCCGCGGCCGACGTCGGCGGCACAGTTGTATCCATATTGCGTGCCGGCCTGCCACACCTCGTTTGCAGCCTGTTCCGGTATGACTCTGAGCTGATCGTTGAAATAGCCGCAACCTAAAGGCGGCCGCTGGTGGGGATGCTTCGCTCGCGCCTGAGTAGAGGTGGTCGCACAGCCGTTGCCGAAAGCGGAGAGGCCAAAGTCCATTTGCCCGTCGCCGTTGATGTCGAACTGAATTACACCGGCATTTTCCGGCACCGGGATGTCGACCTTCGTGATCACCACTTTGGCATCTGCGGCCTGCACACAAGCCAGTAAGGCCACTCCGGCCGAACCGGCAGCGAGCGCGTAGGACGACAAACTCTTTTCCAATCCTGCCGAAAGTGGGGATCGCGAACGTTCCTTAGAGTGGGTTGGGCTTGGCGCAGAAGAATGGGTCACGGTGGTTTCCTTTCCAGGGACGAAGCTGCGGACGAGTCGCAGGAACAGGAGGATATCCTGCCCAGCGGAGTTCGGCGATTCTCCCTCTAGGCTGCGCGCCTGTCAAGAGCGAAAGAATTTGCACTCGGAGCGTTGGCATTTGTTCCGCCGTCCCGTTACCATGTCACCCGATGGCACGCGAAACCTTGGTCGATTCCCGGCAGGAAATCCTACGCACTGCGGCCCGTTTATTTCAACAGCGCGGCTACGACGCTACCTCCATGAACGACGTTGCCGCCGCGCTCAAGCTCAGCAAAGGCGGCCTCTATCATCACTTTCAGAGTAAGGACGAAATCCTATACGAGATCATGAGCCACGCCATGGAGATCACCCAGGAGCGCGTGCTCAATCCGGTCCGCAGCATCGCCAATCCGGAAGAACGCCTGCGCACCCTGATTCGGCTGCACATTGAGGTCGTGCTCAGCCCGCGGGATCGAGAAATCACCGTGATGTTGCACGAAAACCATCCTCTTCCTCCGTTGCTACGCAAACGCATCAACAGCCGCAAAAAGGAATACGTTCACTTCCTCGAAAGCCTGATGGCAGAAGTGCAAGAAAAAGCGCAAGACAAAATTACATCCAAGGTTCAACGAGAAATGCGCCAATCCGGCGGCAAAGTGAGCCCGCGCGCCGCGGCCTTCGCGCTGCTCGGCATGATCAACTGGATTTATCAATGGTACAAACCGGAAGGCGAACTGCAGGCGCAAAGCTTGATTCCGCAGTTTACCGAGCTTATCTTCGGAGGCATCTTCGCATAAGCTGTGCTGCAAATCCAGGCTGCCAACCCCTAACAGATCGAAGCCGCAGGAGATATCCGCTTGACCGAACCCACAGCCCGCTTCCTTACAATTGCCGATCTCGAAAAGCAGCAGACGCAAAAAGGCGATCGATATTTGGAATTTCTGCGCGTGCTCGCGATGAGCGCCGGACTCTACGCCTTGCCCAAGGGCGGAACCGATCTGCAGCGGCCCCACCGCCAGGATGAAATTTACTATGTGATCAGCGGTCGCGCTCGCTTTCAAGCCGATAAAGAAGACCAGGAGGTCTCTGCGGGCAGCGTTCTTTTCGTTGCGGCCGGCGTGGTGCACCGCTTTTACGACATCACCGAGGACTTGGCGGTGCTTGTCGTCTTCGCGCCTGCAGAGAGCTAGGCCGGATCGATTCTACTCGCGACCCGGTGCTCACAACTACTTCGCGGGGATCCAATAAATCTCTTCCTTGATTGCCGTGCGGTCGACGAAGCCACGACGCTTCAGGATCGCTTTGCTGTTTGCGATCATATCCGGATGGCCGCACAAGTACGCCGTCGTATTCGAGGCGTCGAGCTCCCATTGATCGGCATATTTGCGTAGCACATCGTCGGCGCGCCCAATCTCTCCCGGCCAGTCGGCGTGATCCCATGGCCGGCTCACCGTTGGCACATATTTGAACCACGGAAGCTCCGCAGCGAAGCGTATCAGTTCCTCTTTATATCCAAACTCCCACGGACGGCTGGCGCCGTTAAGCAGATACAACTGATGACTGCCATCGAAGCGCCCCTCTTTCCAGTCCTTCGAAAGTGTGCGCACAAAACTCACAAACGGAGCCACTCCCGTCACCGTCGAAACCAGCAGATGATGTTTGCGCCCACTTTCCGTATCCAGTGTAAATTTCCCCTTGGGAATTTTGCGCATTACAAGTTCATCGCCGGGCTGCAGCTTGTAAAGGCGCGGCGTGAGAGCGCCTTCTGGCACCAGTTCGAAGAAAAACTCAATTTCATTTTCAAAGGGCGCGGAGACAATCGAATATGGACGCTCGGTCCGCTTTCCATCGTGCTCCACGCCAAGCGTTGCATATTGCCCCGGAGCAAACTTGAAATCTCCGTCCGCCCGGATGCAAATCATCCATAAATCCGGCGCAAATTCTTCGCGTTTTGTAACTTTGGCCCGGTAAAACTTGTCATCCACAACCATCATTCTTTTAGGTTCCTCAGAAAGTAGAGCAATCGAGTCACCAGCCGAAAACCGTCTTCGCCGGTCTTTAGAGTTTTGCGATGATACACGGCGGGTTGGTAATTTGGCAACCGAACGGTCGTTCGCTAATTTTTACTTCGCGGAAGCCGGTTTACTTGCTTCAACCGGAGTAGCGGGCAGTGCCCGCAGTTTCTCCAGTTCGTCCTGAGTCTTCTTCCAGTCATCCGGCTTTTTCTTGGTGGCAATGGGCGCGTTCGGGTCGGAGTAGAAGGCGAGAATGTTGTTCCGGAGCTCCGGGCTTACCTTGTCGAAATTGTGTCCCGCCAGTTGATCGAGCAGTCGCGCGTAAGCCTTGTCGGTAAGTGCGTACTCACCCGCACGTGTTTCGTGACCCGTGTCAAAGTCGGTGTCGGGAAGCTGCAGTTTTCCGGCGCTCGTTTCCTGGACGAGCTTCGTATAGTTCTCCACCGTGCGGTCTACGCTGGCAATGTAAAGGTCTTCCGTCTTCTGCGTAGGAATCTTAAAGTCGAGCGCCTTGAATGGTCCGATCTTGGGGACGAACCTGAGAAAGAAGGCGAGTAGACGCGTTCCGAAGCCCGGTCGGCGATATCCCTTGCCCCATTCCTTTTGATAGTCCGTGCGCGACAGGTAGTATCGGAACTGCCGCGCACGGAAGTTAGGTGTCTCCTTCACAATCTCTTGCCGGCGCGCCGTCAAGGCGACGCGAGTCATCTCGGGCAGCACGTTGCTGATGGCGCGCCGAAATGTTCCGATGGCCAGGTCTTCATTCGAGATCACATCGCTCAGAGGAATGTCGTAGGTATCCTGAAATGCCCGCTCCAGCACGGGTTTCGAAATCTCGAAGCCGATGAAATCGTGATAGCGGTCGGAGGTGTAGCGGTTTTTTGCGACCTGGGTTACATCGAATCCAAACTCAGTTCGGATGTGCGCCTTTGGATTATCCTCGTAGGTCACCACATCGCCGTATTTCTTCCTGAGCTTGGGGAATTCGATGCCGACGGCCTGATTCACCGTGGGATGTCCGCAGTTGTCGGCCGAATAATGAGCCAGCGCGCCCAGCGCGAAGGCATACTCGTTGACGTCGGAGGCCTCCTTTACCAAATTGACAACGAAATCGCCGCTGCGCACATAATGCGTGAGGTCGCTGAAATATTTATTGCCGAACGGGTAATAACCCATGTCCTGCATCACGGACCCACCGTAAGCAAAAGCATGGGCTTTTTTCAAATCGTCGTCCGTAGCGGCGGGGAAGCGCTTCTTCAGCAGCGGTTGGAGGTTGTCCTTCCACGCCAGATCAACGATTTCCTCGTGCGTTAGCACCGAGTAGGCGGCGCAAGTGCGCACCGCGCACTGTGCCAGAAGCAGACCCACCGCCATTCCAAACCAGGGAATATTTCGCCGGAAATTCAGAAGGCGCTTCATTTTGAAGGGATTCATTTGCTGAAAACGAGAACCACAAAGCTGCCCGGCAGGAATTTCGTTTTTCTATTCACTGTTCCTCCAACCTTCCGAAACCGTGCTGCATTCGATGCTCAAATTCGGTACTCGTTTGGTTGCCATTCTCGTCGAATGTTGGCCGTGCCGGTCCCGAAGTAACTTTACCCTATTCGCAGAGGCCACATAAACTCGACCCATGGATGGGTTGCGACAGGTGCCGCGAGGAAGCTTGATCGAGCGAGAAAGCAGCATGGTTCTGCGCTCGCCGGATCGGCGCCTGCAGCCAACGCAAGATTACGGCAATCTCGGACGGACTTCGGATAAAGCGGAGATCGCACAAGCGAATTCGAATCCCGATCGCGGCCCAACCTCAGGGTTGCCTTGGCTACATCTGGGCGCCGTAATTGCAGGTGTGTTAGTTGCTCTGCTGGTATCGAGTGGAAACTCTGGGGCGCCTTGGGAAAAAACCGTTCACCAGTTTTCGCAGCGGCGTGGTTCCAGCATCCTTCCGGTTTCACTCTCCGATCGTGATCTGGATCGCCGCAAGCCGCAAGAGCAAGCCGAAATCCTTCTCGAACGTGCAATCAGTCGTACGGATCGGGCTCCAGCTCAAACTGAAGCCGAGATCGAAGCTCGTCTCGACCGTTGGCGCGGAAAGCTCCACTGGGACGCGGAGCTGGGTCGGTTGACTACTGCCGCTCTCAACTCCGAGGACAGAAATGTGCGAACTTCCGCCATCGAGGTGCAACTTGCCGCCTACGGACTCGCCAAGAACAACTCCAATGTTGACGCGCTCGTGCAGCAAGCGAACTCGTCCAATCGTGCGCAGAAGGTTTGGGCATTGTGGGCTTTGGGCCTGCTGGGAAATCGTGGAGTTGAAACGGATCGTATTGTGCAGGTGTTAACCATTCATCTGAAAGATCCCAAAGATTCCAGCAAAGAGTTCAATGGAAATACAAATACAGCCAACACGAGAGAAAGAAGTGAAAGTGAAGATGATAACGATAAAGATGACGAAGACTCTCGCGCTTGGGCGGTAGAAGGCCTAGCTTTGGTGGGAACAAATTCAGCGATTGCGCCTCTGCTCGATGCCATGCGCAATGATCCGTCGAAGGCCGTGCGAGAACGCGCTGCCTGCAGCCTCGCCCAATGCGGCATGTTGAGCCGCGAGCAGCGGTTTACTGCCGTTCCTCAGCTGATCAATGACTCCGACGATCCCGCCCTGGACTCACAGACCCACGCTTGGGCGTTCCAGGCTCTCACCGACATCACGAAGCAACATCTACCTGACGATTCGGTCGCTTGGCGCGATTGGTATCAAAAAACAGTGGCTAGTGGTCAGTGATAAGCGGTCAGTTAAAGCCAAACGCACACTGACCGCCATCGCTAGTCACTAACCACTGACCACTGCTACTCCGCCATCTTCGCTACATGCACATCGAAGCCTGTCTTTGGCAACAGTGAAGTCAAAGCAAAAGCCTTGAATCCATCCCCGTTCACTTCCGTGTGACGATAGATTCCCGGCTCGCTCTCGATCGTCTCCTTGCGCCCTTCCATGTCTGCCAGAAACACCTCTGCCTGTTTCGTAGTCGCTTCACCACCCTTGGCGCGCGACACCACCGCCTCTGATGCATACGAGCGCACCAGCTTCGGCCAGTATTTCTCCAGCAACTCCGTGCTGGCAAAAATATCGGCCCAGATGATACGCCCGTTCACCGCGACCACCACTCCAACCGCATTCCGGTCGCGTAGCTGCCTGATCAAGCTCTGATAATTCTGCTCGATCGGCTTGGCGATCCGGTCCACCTGTTCTTTCACATCCTTGTTCTCCATCACCCGCGCATACGAACTCGTGGACCGGATCTCTTCCGCGCTCTGGGCAGAGGGCGCGGCGGCCGTTACCTCCACTGCCTCGGTCATCGATTGTTGTTGCTTTCTTACCTCCGCCCAAACCTGATTCTGATCCTTATCGCCCATAGCTTTCGCCCGCACGGACGGCTGAGCCATCAGCGTTCCAGCGGATGCGCCGACGCCTCCCCCGCTCCCACCTCCGTAAGTCGCTCCCGACGCGCCGAAGTGATCGCTGGTTGCGACCCACCTTCCCGGCTCCACGCAGAACACATTGAGATCGACGGGATCGCTTTCTGGCGGGACGATTCGATCTTTCCCGATTACACGGTCCTGCTGGCCTCCGGTAACAATCTCGCCGGCCAGTAGCAACAGCGGACGCTTCGAGTTATTGATCAATACCAACCGGTTGACCTCGGCGTTTTGGCGCTGCACTGCAGGTACCGGACGCCGTCGCAACAGCCCGCGAACATTTCCATACTCGGTTACGACTACATCGCCTGATCGCAATCCTTCATCAAGCGTTTGAAATTCACCGGTTGCATAAGACTTGGGGGCGATCACAGGAAATACAGTTAGACTTCCGTGCCGGATTGGCTCCAACACTTTGTAGCCCGAGGCAAAAGGCGTTTCTCCTGCCTGCACCGGCAAAAGAGTTACCGATACCACTCCCAATACGACCAACAACACCATCCCTAGCAGAAGCACATTCGACTTCATAGGGTTCCTCCGGCCGGGCAGGCTGACGCGCCCCGCCCAGGAGGACTTCCGGGGCGCGCCGTCTACCTCGACTCGTCCGAAGAACGAAAAGAATTCTGCAGCTTGCGGCGAAAATGAGCATTACGCGCGTCTAAGAACTAGTAGCATCGGAATTGGTAGCGTCGGAATCTGTAGCGTCAAAGGAAGTACTCGTCGTAATCTTTTGCTCTTGAGTATTTATCTTTAATTTTTGGTTCTTCATTTTTGTCTCTGCATGCCCGTCACGAAACCGATCTCCGCCGCCGTGCAATCGGCTGTCTCCGATTTGTTGGCGGAGCTTCACTCCGCCGGCGGCTGCGAGAAGATCGGTCTCACCCTCGACTCTTTTGCTACCATTCTTTGCGACGTGGCCGCAAAGTATTTGCCTCCGAGTGCAGGTCACGCCGAGGCTCGCACCTTCTTACTAACCCTCCGCGTCGAAGAACTTGCACTCGCCCGTGCCTGCGCTGGCGGGGACAACTATGCCTGGGAAATCTTTCTCACGCGCTATCGCGAAAAGCTCTATCAGTCCGCATTGCGTATTGCCCGCGAGGATTCTGCCGCGCGCGACCTCGCCGATACTCTCTACGCCGAACTTTACGGCACAAGCACGCGTGATGGTCAACGCGTCTCCAAGCTCGCCTCGTTTACAGGACGTGGATCCCTTGAGGGTTGGCTGCGCACCGTTCTCGCGCAGGAGTTCGTCAATCGTTACCGCCGCACCAAGCGCTTAGTGAGTCTCGACGAAGAAAGTAAAGATGGATCGCAGTTCGCCGCTCCCGATCCGGAGCCGCTTCCCCCGGCCGACTCGCGCCTGGAATCGGCCACCGCGGCGGCTCTAGCCGCGCTCTCCGCCGAAGACCGCACCGTGCTGGCGTCCTATTATCTCGATGGCCGCACCCTCGCCGAGGTCGCCCGCATGCTTGGTGTCCATGAATCCACCATTAGCCGCAAAGTGGACAAGCTGGCCAAGTCACTGCGCAAGAAGATCTTGGCGGGCATGGTCCAGCAGGGCATGGATCGCCGCCAGGCCGAAGAAGCTTTGGAAGTCGACGTGCGCGATTTGCGGGTAGACATTCGCCGCAGTCTCGCGCAAGAATCGTCGTCGCCGCCGTTCTCGAAAGAGAAAGCTAGAAGCAATTAATGTCAAACGTTCCAAAAATCGTGCTGAAGCAGTTGCAATCGCGGGCTGACGAGCATCTCGACGCGGATCTTCTCACCGCCTTCGCCGAGCGGTCGCTGCCGGAATCCGAGCGCACCCTCGTGCTCGATCATCTTTCCCGCTGCAGCGATTGCCGTGAGGTTGTCGCCCTTGCTCTACCTGCCACTGAAGCCGTCAATGTTGCCGTTTCGGCCCGCCGCCCCGCTCGCGCCGGTTGGCTGACCATGCCCGCTCTCCGTTGGGGAGTGGTAGCTGCCGGCGTGTTAGTCGTCACCTCGTTCGGAGTATTGCAATACCGGCAAACGCACCCAGGAAAAGAAAAACAGCTGGCTGCTGCTGTGATTCCGCGCCAACCAATTACTTCGACTCCGCTACAAATTCCAACGACCTCGGCGCAAACGTCGGCTGCGCCGGCCGCTCTCCCGCATGCCGAAGAGAAGGTGCAGCTCGACAAGCGAGTGGAAGCGCGAAAACAATTCCCCAGCATGTTTCCGCAATCGAAATCTGCGTCCGACGCTGGAGTGGCAGCGAGAGGAGCTTTGCGTCCCTCCTCACCCGCGTCCCGCGTTTCGCCGGGAACGATTGCGGGTTCCGGTGGAGGGATCGCATCCGGTTTTGGCGCTGGCCTTGGGACGAATCCATCGACGGCTGTCACAGTCGAGGCGCAAGGAGGGGCGTTGGCTGCGCCTGAGGCCCAAGCCTCCGACCAGATCGCGCAGAACCAGGTACAACAATTGCCGTTGCCGGGCCGCAACGTCACCGATCTTAGTGTAGCCAAAGCCAAAGATCCCGTGCCTGCTGCGGCTGCACCAATGCAGGCCCCCAGCGTCGCTCTGCACACTTCACCGTCTCTTATGCAGCATGCCTCGCCGCGTTGGATGATCACATCCTCCGGCGGTTTACGGCGATCCCTCGACGCCGGGCTGACTTGGGAGGATGTGAACATCAATTCCGGTTCTATTGGCGGCGTGGTTAAAGATCCCTCCGGAGCAGTGATCGCCGACGCGAGCGTGACCGTGACCAACTTGGATACGGCCGAAAAACATGTCGAGTCCAGCGGTGGTGATGGAATTTTCAATTTTTCAAACTTATCTCCCGGCCGGTACCGCATCGACATCGAGAAGCCGGGATTCAATCACTTTGTGCAAGGGCCCGTGACACTCAACGAGCAGCAGAACGCGCGCCTCGACGCTGCCCTCCGGGTGGGGCAGGTTAGCGAGACTGTCGAAGTCGCGGCTGCAACTTCCATGCAAGTTGAAACGTCTAGCGGCCTAGAGAACATGAAGAAAAATCGGCTACGGCAAGAGAACGCAATGCAAGCAAGAGAAACCCAGAAGCACAGGCTCTCCACCCCGAACCTGGTATTCCGCGCTTTGGCCGCCACCGGTTCAGAGATTTGGGCCGGAGGGTCGAACGCCGTGCTTTACCACTCCCTCGATGCCGGAGCGCATTGGACGCGTGTGCAGCCATCGTCGGCCGGTATCGAGCTGACCGGAGACATCACAGAGGTCGACTTCTCTGACCTGCAACATGGCAAGATCACAACCTCCACCCCAGAAGTCTGGACTACCGCGGACGATGGCCACACCTGGCAGAAGCAACCGTAACTCCGTCCATGCTGCCGACCTGGCACTGATTCCTACGTTGCATTTTCCGATTACCTAAGTGACGTTTACATGAAATGCGCCCGCCTCTACTATCCATTACGTGGTTTGGCAGTTCTGGGGGAGGGCTGCCGAGGCGTCCTTGACTGAATGGTCAGGACGCTTTTTTATTTCTTATACGCAGGTGCCATTTTCAGATCGTAACCCGCACTATTTTTCCTAGAATCATCACGGAATGAGGCATGCCCCATGGCTTGCGTTCTTGCAAGAGTGGCCACCCGCCGGTGCGGGGCGAGGTCGGTTCAACGGGCGAATGCTGGGCTGATCTTTGGGTATTCCACTTCTCCATCTCGCAGGCTCATTAGTAGAACACCGTTTTTCTTCACCCAAGAAAACGATATGCCTCGTCGGTAACGTTGCGGATAGGGGTCGGGATAGTCCCGCAGCCACTTCTTAAAGAATATCGATAGTTGTTCGCCAGATGCGTAGCGGAGGTCCACCTGTCGCAGATTGTCTCTGTGATCAAAGAAGAGATGTCCTAGCCGCATGTCCTGTTGCAGCTTCTCCTTGCCAGTATTCTTGTGATATTGGTACTCGTAGCTGCCGCCGTTCTCCGCGGATTTCACTTCATGTCCGCTAAGATCAACGCCTTTTGTCAGCTTAGTGCCGACATCTTTTACAAGGATTGACGCAAAGACTTCCCAGTCAGAAGAAAGCGCTTTGCCCGCAACATGGACGTCGCGGGCTCTGTATAGACGCAGCTTTCCCTGTAGGGGACCGTACATGTAAGCATGAAAGAACATTAACGCTTTCTCAAAATCTAGATCGGTAGGGGTACCGACGGAGGCTCCGAGGGGTTGCTCGAGAACCGGCTTGCGAACCGCTTTCCTCATCTGACCAGTGCGTTTCTCAGAAAGACTGACACTTCCTCCGAGGATTCTTGTATTAAATTCTAGTTGGGTCTGCTGGGGCTGGGCTAGTGCCTTGCTCGTTTCCCCTCAGCGGCATATAGATGGCAGACACCTTTTCCAAATCGGAGCGGAGCCGGATCATGCGATCCGTCCCATCGGCTGGCACCGGGGCCGAGAGGAAATGCGAACAGCTACTCCGTTCCTTGCGGCTCCGCTTTCGACGACAGTCAAATAATCTTCCCGGTCGGCCCGATTTCGTTCTACCCGACTGTGATCTCGCGTTGTTCGTGCATGGCTGTTTCTGGCACGCACATAAGGGCTGCAAAAACGCGACTTTGCCTACTTCGAATTTGGATTACTGGATTGGGAAGATTGGAAAAAATCGTCGGCGAGACAGGAGGGTGAGGGAAGAGCTTCGAAAGGCTGGCTGGCGTACCGCTGTGATCTGGGAATGCAAACTCCGTAATGTCGATTCAGTCTCCCGCCGCCTCGTGAAACTGACTCGAAAGATCAGTCGCGGGAAAAAGCTGTGTTAGGACATTCTTAGCAATCCAACTAATCACAGGAACACACACGGCATCACCGAAACCGAATAGTGCTTCGTTGCGTTCAACTTCGATCGGAAAATCAGGACACCCCTGCAGTCTTGCGTACTCACGGGGTGTCATCCATCTCATCTGAATCTTGCCCTTGCCGACCACTAGAACAATCTGCCTACTGCTGCCGCCACGTGGTGTACGCAGACAGCCTGCCAGCCCGTCTGTCCTAATCTCAGACCTCGACTTGCTGTCGCGCACCCGGCGGTAGATCGTTCCGATGGTTATTTCCCTGCGCTTTTTCAGTTCTTCCGTTCGAGCGCGGTGCGCAGGACTCATCTCTGCCAGGTGCTTCCTGACGCGTGTCTCGTTCCACCATTCTTGCGTTTCGTCGGTATCGATATGCTCCGAAAGCGTACGGTTCTCGCGAGGCAGCGGCGGCAAGTGGAACGGAAACCACTTTGTTGCTAGGCGTGTTTCCTCCAGCGCCCTCAGCAGTTGCAGCGGGCGCCGACGGATGTCAGGTACTTCTTCCAGCGCCCAAGGCTCGGGCAGAGCTGCGAGTCGCCTGGGCCTCTCCCCTTCATCTGGCATCAGTTCGTGCAGAAAACCGACCAAGAAGAGGCGCGGACGGCTTTGGGGGACGAAGGTCTTGGCATCGACGATGAACGCGTCAACGTAGTAGCCGAGACTCGACAGAGCCTTTAATGCAACCCGAAAGAATTTTCCATTGTGCGAGGAGAGAAACCCAATAACATTTTCGATCAGAACGGTCCTAGGGAGCCGATTCTCCCGTTGGAGAGCACCTAGGACCTTAGTGAAGCCGTTAAATGCTCCTGACTGTTCACCAGCGAATCCTTTCAGGTTGCCTGCAAGCGAGAGATCGACGCACGGAAACGAGGCGGTTGCGAGATCCAGCTTTCCGGCTGGCATACGAGAGGTGATCTGCTTGGTCTTCCATATGTCCTCGACGTGATAGTAATCAGCCTTGCCAAAGCAACTTTCGTACATTCGCTTTTTCTTAACCTCTATATCGTTTGCGTAGACGCAATGCCAGCCGTGCTGCGCGAGTCCCATGTGGGTCAGCCCAATCCCCGCGAAGAACTCAGCGAACGTGTGAGAAGGGTGTCCCGCCCCGTCGAGTGGGCGGCAAATTTCGGGTTTGCGGATAGTGACGGTTGTCTCGGCTTCGATCACTTGGGGGAAATCGTCCACCGTCAAAATAGCACTGATGAGCTTGTGGGAATCATAAATAAGCGCCGCGAATGGTCGATCCTCGGCAGGAAGGGGACGGTTCCTATAAAAGACCATTCGCACCGTGTAAAACCTCAAAGATAAAATCAGGAGGAGCAGAAAAGAGTGTCCACAGGATTAGTAGCTAGAAGCTAGCAGCCAACCGCTGATTCCCCTTGACATTCGCTTTATATTCGCCAACAATAACGGGCATGGCGATTACTCGCAGGCAGCGCGAAGTTTATGACTTCATCTCCCGCTTCGTGGCGGAGAATGGATACTCTCCGTCGTTTGAAGAGATTGGCAAAGGGCTCGACTTGAACTCGCTGGCCACGGTGCACAAGCACATCACCAACCTGGAGAAAAAGGGACTGCTCACGCGGGACTACAACCGGAGCCGGTCGATTGACTTGTTGCCGCCCAAGGGACGGCTCAAGCAGGCGATGAGCGTGAACACGGGGCTGGTGCTGCCGCTGCTGGGGCGCATTGCGGCCGGTCAGCCGATTGAGGCAGTGCAGAGTAATGAAACGATTTCACTCGCTGATTTTGTGCGCTCGAAAGAAGTGTTTGTGCTCGAAGTTCGCGGCGACTCGATGCAGGAGGAGGCGATCCTCGACGGCGATTACGTGCTGGTGGAGAAGTTGAAGACGGCGCACAACGGCGACATTGTGGTCGCGGTGGTGGACCGGGACGATGCGACGCTGAAGCGTTTTTATCGCGAAGGGGACAACATCCGGCTGCAGCCTTCGAATGCGACGATGAAGCCGATCATCGTTCCGGCTGCGTCGGTGGAAGTGCAGGGACGCGTGATTGGAGTGCTGCGCAAGTACTGAAGAAGTACTGAGCAAGGCTCACGCGCGAACCTTGCCCGATACTGAATCGCTAGCTTACCGACCTGACGGATACTGCGACGTGCTTGTCGATAGCTTGCGCGATGGCTTCTTTGGGACGGTAGCCTACGATCTGCTCGACCACTTGTCCGCCTTTGAAGACCAGCAGCGTTGGAATGCCAGTGACCTTGTAGCGCATGGGTGTGGAGCTGTTGGCGTCGACATCCATTTTGCCGACTTTGAGTTTGCCTTGGTAGTCCTTGGCCAACTCCTCGACGATGGGCGCGATCGCGCGGCAGGGGCCGCACCATGTCGCCCAGAAATCCACTAGCACGGGCGTATCCGATTTCAAAACATCCTGGTCGAAGTTTGCATCAGTAACTTCGACGATTCCATTGCCTGCCATGTTATTTCTCCTCGTTGTAAACGTCGCGCTGTCGGCGGACGCTCCATATTTCGGAAACAATGTTTCGAAAACAATGTTTCGGAAACAACGACGAGTCGTAGCCGCATCCGGCGATCTATAAGTGCTCCCTAACTTTCAGGGCAACTTGTTATCGTATCACCGCTATTCGATGCGTGGGGCGCACCGAAGGTCGCAAAAACGACCGGCGGTCAGGGTAGGACTACAAGGCCAGACGACACCAGCAGAAGCAGCTTAGAAGATGAACTTAAGCGCGGCCTGCATCAGGCGGGGAGCGGCGGTGCTGACGACCTCTGCGAACGATGAGCTGTTGATGTTGGCGTTCACGGAAGTCGGTCCGTAGAACTGGGCGTGGTTGAAGACGTTGAATCCCTCGAATCGGAACTGCAGGGATTTCGATTCGGTAAGGGGCACAGTCTTCAGTAATGCTAAATCGTAGTTGTTAATACCGGGGCCGTAAAAGAAGCGGCGCTTGGCATTCCCGGGCTCTCCCAGTGGCTGCAGCGTGAACAGGCTTCGATTGAAATAAGGTTGGCCATCACGCGGATTCTGATTCAATGCGAGCGAGCCGGGCGTGTATTGTGGTTCGTCTACGCCATAGTTGTTGATGCCGTTGGGTTCGGCTCCCAGCAAGGAATTGTCGCCATAGTTGAGAAGCGTAACCGGAAAGCCGCTACTGAAGTGAGTGATGCCTGAGATCGTCCAGCCATTGGTCCAGCGGTTGGAAGCGGAGAATATGCGGTTCAGGGGAAGTTCGTAAGCGTAGCTGACTACGAAATTATGAGTGACATCGAAGGCGGACAAGGCACGGCTGAGTGCGGGATTGACAGGGTTCACTTCTTCGCCGACGTTCGAAGATTGATCGATGGACTTGCTGTAAGTGTAGCTGGCAAACAATTGCAGGCGCTGACTGGTGTGGCGAAGGCTGAGTTCAAGGGCGTTGTAGTTGGAGTTTCCGATCGTAGCCTGATTGGTATCGCTGCCAAAATTCGAGCCGAGAGGTCCGCGCGTTCCACCCTCGTTAAAGGGGCCGCAACCGGGAGTGCTAAGGCACAGCGCTGGGTTGCCGGGGTTAGACTCCACCAGCACCAGGAGGCGATGGGATTGATTGCCAACGTAGCTCGCGCCGAAGACAGTATTGTCGGAAAGCTGGCGCTCGATGGAGAACATGTATTGCTCGGTATATGGAATACGATTGCTGACCGGATAGGCGGGGATGCCGCTGATGGGGACATATTGCGACCAGTCGACGGACGAATCGGGATGGCTGCTGGAGGAATTCAACGGTGCGAAAGTGACGGGGAAATACTGGCCCAGGTTTTGTCCGTTCGATGCGGTCACGAACGGATTGGAAAACAGTGGAGGGGCTGGACTGCTATAGGTTGTTCCGTACGGCGCATTCGCAGCCAGGACTCCCACGGTGAGGGCTTCGATCGACGTGTAATACATTCCGAAGCCGGCCCGAAGACTGGTTTTGCCCGGACCGCCTAAGATCTTGCCCAGAAGACTATCTGTGGAAGCATCTGGCGAATAAGCCAGACCGAGGCGCGGCGAGAATTCATCGCCCGGAGGCGCAAGCGTGCGCCGCACTCCCGGGTCGGTGGGGTACAAAATTCCAGGCGGAGCCGTTGGAAAGACTACGGACTGTTTACCGGGCTCGGTAGTCGAAATCTGATTGTATTTTTCATACCAAGGCTCGATGCGGTCCCAGCGCAAGCCATAGTGGATGGTGAGATTGGGCTTTACGTGCCAACCGTCCTGCGCAAATATGCCGGCATATTTGTTTCGCCCATAGAAAGGGTTGAGCTGGCTCTGATTGTATTGACTGGGAATGCCGAGCAGAAAATCGGCGAAGTCGAGGCCGGTCTCACTCCCAGTAAACAGAAAGTTTCCATTAAACTGGGCGATCGGGTTCACATTGACTTGGTCGTAGTGGAATTCCGCGCCGAGCTTGATGGTGTGGCGTCCCACGACCTTCGAGAAATTATCAAGCAATTGGACGGTGTTGTTAGCCTGCTTCAGTTCGTTGGTGTTTGTGCCGGTCGAGAAGTTATTGAAGACGAGGTTTTCTACTCCTTCCCCCCTGGGGTCCAGCGCCACGATAGATGGAGCGCCTGAGGCCGTGATGAAACCCTGAGATACAAGGCTGATGCCAAGACCGCCTTGTGGTTTGCCTAAGTCATTGAACGCCCGCATGTAACTGAAGTGAAGTTCATTGACGGAAGTGGCACTCAGCGTCTTTGTATCGCCTACGCTGAATAGTTGCGCCCGCCCTTGATAGAGTGCGTTAAAACCGGGAACACTCGCACCGCCCTGGGCCACAGGATATGGGTTGTTCAGAGAGTAGTCGTCGAGGAAATAGTAGGCGGAGATCAGTCCCCACGCGGTATTTGCATCGATGCGCACAGCGCCTTTGTCGTCACGGAGTGCCTGATTAAAGGCTGAGGTTGAGAACTGATTAGCGGAAGAATTGGGCGTAGGAATGTACTGCAAAAGATTCTGGGCGGGCACCGACCAAGCAGCCCGAGGGATGATGGCATTAGGAAAAACACATTGCGAGGAACTGGTGCATGAACTTGCATAAGTTGCGGGCGAGGCTCCGGTGGGATTTGGCTGAGCTTCGCCTTGCGTAAAGTAATAGGGCTCTCCTTGAGAAATGGTATAACCGAAATTATTGGAAAGCATAGCGGCCCAACCAGCGCCATTTACCAGCGTGGGCACGACAACGGGTTGGCTGTTCACGATTTGAGTAGTGGTGAAGGAACCCGCGGAATCAGACAGATTGCCGCTTCGATCCTGAGCAGAAGGTACAGGGATTAAGCCAGTATCGACTCCCTGACGCTGGCGAGTGCCCTGATAGTCGGAGAAAAAAAAGATCTTATTTCGCTTGATCGGACCACCGACTGTTCCACCGAACTGGTTTTGGATGAAGGTGCCGCGAGTGGGCGAAAAATAGTTGCGCGCGTCCAAATCAGTATTGCGCAGGAATTCGAACAGGTCGCCGTGAAATGAATTGCTGCCGGACTTGGTGATGACATTGATCTGCCCGCCGCTGAACTCGCCGTATTCAGCGTCAAAATTGCTGGTAAGAATGCGGAACTCAGCAATGGAATCGAGATTGGGAATGATGGCCGTCCCCATGTTGACATCTTCTTCGGAGTCGCTGCCGTTGACGATGAAAGCGTTGGCAAACTCTCGCTGACCGTGGATGGAGATGGTGCCGGGATTGAGATCGCCGGAGGGCGCCAGCGCGCTGGCACCAACGTCCTGCACGGTGTTGGAGTTGATGGAAGTTTCGGGAGCCACTCCAGGCTGAAGCGAGAGCAGATCGGTAAAGCTGCGGCCATTCAAGGGCGCGGCGCTCATTTGCTCACTGTTGATGATCTCGCCCATCTGGCTGTTGTAAGTATCCAGATGGACCGCGCTGTCGTTGACCGTGACTGCGTCGGTGCGTTCGCCGACCTGCAGCGTCACGTCGAGAACAAGGGCGCTGTTTGTGTCGAGCACGATTCCGCTCCGGCGGTACGGTTTGAAGCCGGGGTGGTTCACTTCGAGAACATAGTTGCTGACGGGAAGGACGGGGAACGTATAACTACCGTGGCCATCCGTGATGGCAGATCGACGAACCCCGGTAGCGGCGTCCAGCAAACTGACGGGTGCCTGAGCAATAGCGGCGCCAGAGGGGTCGCTCACCGTACCCGAGATACTGCCGCCTACGCCAGCCCAGGCTGTGGTTAGCAGGCAGGCGGCCAGACAGAGGCACGACAGAAGGGTTTGGAAGAAACGGCGCACGGCTTTCACATCTGTAAGGAATGCGCACCATTGTAAAGGAGAGGGGTTCGATAACTCCAGTTGCAACTCGATCGCATCTGAGTAGCCAGCTAGATTTCGATGTCCGATCTTCTTCTGGGTTCTCATAAAGTTGACGTTCCGGGCTTACGGCTAGTTGCAATCGAGTCGCAGCTGAATTACATTCTCAGTCTGACGGATATTCCTACATCTCGTCAATCGCCGGCAAAACAATTCGTCGCAGCATGTTTGCGACCAGTTGCGACAATCGAGGCACTTATGCCGCTTCCCCAGACTGAAATGCCGGGCCGGCTCCAGGCCCACTTTGAAGATCGCGGAATCCGCATGACCCAGCAGCGGCGGGCGATTCTGCGCGTGATGGAAACTGCCAATAAGCATCTGGACGCGGCGCAGCTTTTGCGCAAGGCGCAGAGGCTGGATGCCAGCGTAGATCGCAGCACGGTCTACCGAACTCTGAAACTGCTGAAGCGGCAGGGACTGATTGATGAACTCGATCTAATGCACATCCATGGCGAGGGCCACTACTACGAACGCAAACTAAATCGAGACCACATTCACATGGCTTGCTTGCGTTGCGGAAAGATCATGGAATTTGTCAGCGATATTTTTGAGAAGCTCAAAGGGCAGGTGGAAAAAGACTGCCGCTTTCGGATAGTGGTGTCTCGGCTGGAGATCGGCGGATACTGCGCGGCGTGCCGAGGATCAAGTTCGTAAGTAGATTCGTGGAGAGGATCTGACTACCTAACGACTGGTCTGGCGCAAAACGCATTGCACACGAATGCACAGCTTCGGCCCAGCCTGGGCCTCAACCTAGAGGCGAATTGCGGGGTGGCGGGTTGCGGCTGGCTTCGCGGCCCTTGGCTGTGGCATGTTGGGATCGGGACCGAAGCCGTGGCCTTTGCGGGGCGCGGGTTCTCTGGGAGTGGGCTCTACGTCTACGCTTACGCTCACTTCCACAGCATCGGAGTTTACGGGAGTTATCGGCTGCGGCTTGGTGGCGCGCTCCTCGAAAAGAAGCCGGCGCAAGGAGCGAAGATCATTCAGAATACGGCGGCTTTTGTTCATGTGCTGTTCGAGCTTCTCCATGCTGTACAAAGCCGTGCGCAACGCGTCTAAATGGCGGGGAGAACCGGCGCTCGCTTCTCTTTGGACATCGGCTTCCACATCTCGTTTGGCCTGGCGAACGGTTTCGGCCAGCAAGGCGACGAACTCATGAGCGCTCTCGATGCTGTCGAAGGGGCTTCCGTTTTGGTCACTCATTGCGAGTCTCCTTAAGGTTTTCTGAAGACAGTTATTTGCGTCAGCGGAGAAACCGCATTCCTTAACCCGGGTTCTAAACCAGGACTTCTATCTGAGGCGCTTGCCATAACGGTAATCCTTGGGCGGAAGTGAGTCAAGATGGTCCTGTTTAGGATTACCTCACCTCTTAAATTAGTTACAGATAATTAGTTGCAGATACTATCAGATACAAATGGGACCAAGGCGCGACTAAGTTCCAACATTTATAAGGGTCTTACAGGCATCCGAAACTTCCCCGGGACTCGTAACTCTAATGGGTGAGGACGGCAGTATGTGCGCCGGGAGGGATTTATGTCGAGAGGATCGTTGCGAATTGTAGCGATGGTTTTGGCGGTTCTGGCGGGGGTGATGGTTTGGCGGGCTCGGAATGAGATGGCTGCGAGTGGAGCGGGCGGGAGCGGGGCGGCAGCGCTGCCGGCTCCGGTGGTGGATGAGGCGAAGGCTGCCGGCCACACAAAAGAAACAGCGGTGGTGGCGGGCGGATGTTTCTGGGGAATCCAGGCGGTGTTTCAGCACGTGAAGGGCGTGATCATCGCTACCTCGGGATACTCGGGAGGGTCGGTAAAGGATCCCGATTACCGGACTGTGAGCATGGGGACCACTGGACATGCGGAGTCGGTGCAGATTGTTTACGATCCGTCGCAGGTTACTTATGGAGAATTGCTGCGGGTGTTCTTCTCGGTGGCGCATGATCCGACGGAGCTAAACCGGCAGGGGCCAGATGAGGGGACGCAGTACCGGTCAGTGATTTTTTATGGGAACGATGAGCAAAAGAAAATCGCCGAAGCTTACATCGCGCAGCTTGAGCAGGCGGGAGTGTATCACCATAAAATTGTGACCCAGGTGGTCGGTCTGCAGGCATTTTATCCGGCGGAGGGGTATCACCAGAACTATGCGACGATTCATCCGAACGACCCTTACATCATGTTTAACGATGCGCCCAAGGTGGCGAATCTGAAGAAGGAATTTCCGGAGCTGTGGAGCGGGAAGTAAACAGGGAAGCGAGCCAGGCGCGCGATTAATGCGTCGCAAAGGGCGCGACGCTTCGCGCGGCTCGTCCAGGTCCTTCTTTCGCGCAAAGAACGCGCTCTCTCAGGATGGCAGTTCCTAAGGTGAACGTAATTGGAGGAATTTATGTTTGAGACGGATCGCAAAGGAGAAATCGATACCAGGCGGCGGGTGTTTCTGATCGGCGGCGCGGCGGCGATTGGAGGGGCGCTGGTGTGGCGATGGCATAACGTGAGTGTGATTGCGGCCGCGATGCCGAAGGTCGAGCCGGGAGAGGTGACGGTTGTGCAATTCTCGGACGACGGGAAGCGGCTGGCGAAAGTGAAGATTGCGAAGGTGATCAAGACTGATGACGAGTGGAAGAAGCAGCTGGGGTCGGGCGCGTTTGAGATCACGCGGCATGCGGATACCGAGTTCGCTTACAGCGGGAAGTATTGGAACTTGCACGATAAGGGAATTTATCGCTGCATCTGCTGCGATAACGCACTGTTCAGCTCGGCGACGAAATTCGATTCCGGAACCGGTTGGCCGAGTTTTTGGGAGCCGCTGGCGAAAGAAAACGTGCGAGAAAAATCCGATAGCAGCATTGGCATGATGCGGACAGCGGTTTCCTGCACAGAATGTGAGGCGCACCTCGGTCATGTATTTGACGACGGGCCGAGACCGACCGGGTTGCGGTATTGCATGAACTCGGCGTCGCTGCGGTTCGTAAAGACGGCATAGGGCGGCGGGTTCTGGTCAGGGTTAGCAGGTAAAGAGATTTGGCGAGAAAAAATGGAGGCAGGGTTTACAGGCGCCGCCTCCATTTTTCATTTGCTGTGGTTTCGTCTCCATCCTTCCGTCTATCGACCTCGTTTGAGGCGCAAGGTTAGTGAAGGTTATTGGTTGTCGCCGGTTTGACTGGCATTGCCCGTGCTTTTCAGCGTGACCGTGTCCGAAGGTAGTGCACCGGACGATTGCTGCGTCTGCTGAGGCTTGGGGGTGGCGGCCGGTTTTGCGGCTTCATTTGATTGGCTCGCTTGGTTGCTACTGATGAGGTTTACCGACATAGCTAGCAGAATCGGCGGCAACTTGAGAGAACTTTAGGGAGGGCAGACTTAATACTTGCTAATAGTTTTGTGGAAGAGCTTTATTGTGAAAGCCCATTACACAGGGACTATTCGAGGACTGCATCGTCGAGTTTTTGATGGGTCCAGACGGCGGCGGCCTGTACCAGGGCTATGACTAGCGGATGGGGATTTTTTTCGGTCGAGGATAGCTGGGGCTGAAATAGGGTTGCGATGAAGAAGCGGTGTGTGGGCGATTCAATGGCGCGAATTTCTCCCTGCGATCCGCGAGCTACGACGGGGAAGCCGGCTTCCATGGCGCACCATTCGTACTCGGGATTGACTTCAAAGTTGCAAAAGAATTCTTCGGTGACGATTTCTTTATTTTTGCCGTAGAAAGATTGCAGATACGATCCGGGGCGAAGGCGGATCTCAGGCACCATGCCGGATAGTTTGGGAGCGTCGCCCTTGCGATTGGGCACGGCGCAGGCCACCGGATAGATCACGATGTTTTTCGATCCGGAATTATTTTCAGCGGAGTCCGCGTCGGCGATGCCGAGGACGTTGCGGGCAAACTCGATGAGGGCGTATTGAAAGCCGGCGCAGGTTCCGAGAAAAGGCCAATCGCGGAGGCGTGCAAACTCAATGCCTTTGAGCATGCCGTCGAAACTCTTGTAAGGGCTGCCGGGCGCGGCCCAGAGACCGTCGAAGGATTCGAGGATTTTTTCCGCATCGGAGCCGATTAATGACGGCGTTGGAATCCATTCGGATTCAACTTTGAGATCCAGCTTCCGGGCGGCGTGTTGCAGGGAGTCCGGGGTGGCGTGATGGGAGCGGAATTCAGGATTAAAGTCACCGAGGATTCCGATACGAACGGCGTCACTCACGGAAGCATTGTACTAGAGGGACGGAGCGGGAACC
>CAYOVU010000335.1:0-9931 GCA_964407505.1 uncultured Acidobacteriaceae bacterium
CTCTTAATGCCTTCCTGCACCACCTGCCATTTCTCTTCCGGGGAACGATCTACGCGTGGTTTTCTGCCCATGTTGCCTCCTGTCTTGGAGGCCCTGATCTTACCCAACTGAAGCGTCTAGTTTTAGCGGGGAGCACTACACTACAACGCGGTGGTCCTCGTTCAGTTTCGTAAAAAGCGGCACGTTAATGACAATCGGAATCTGATTTTCCATTCCGAAGAAAGTAATGCTGATGCCTTCTCGGTCGGCCTTTTGCGCGAGCAATTTATAGTCGGCTGGGGAACTCAGGCGGAGATTATCGAAGAGCTTTTGCAAGACTGGCGGTGCGATAACCGAGAACTTTTCTACGGTTTTTCGGATGGAGGCACTTGGTTGGTGAGCGAACGAGATAATCTCTTTATAGTTGTCCATTCGGAATCCGGAAACCGACCAAAACAGATTTCCGATTCTTTCCACCTTGCAGCCGACTACGCTATCCCCATTTGGCAACCTCTCCTTGCTGTCAGAGCCCGCAACAATCTCGGTTGAAGTTCTCAAGACCACAATTGTGGTTTGTGCTGCGGCGCACTCGAGTGAAGGCGAGAGCATGATCAAAATGAATACAGAAGTTCTGGCGGCGCGGGTGGCGGAGTTCATTAGATTCGTCGGAATCCGTCATTCTCTCGCAGAACAAGGAACGAGTACAATTGCGACCGAATCCAGCGGGAGGCGGTGACAATGGACGAATCGAAGAAGGCGCGGGAGTCCGATAAACTCGCTGCGAACTTTGGCTCAGAAGGTCTATCTCTAAAAATCTCCCTCCCGAAGTGGGCGAAAATTGTGATAGCAGTTCTGCTAGCAATCGGATTTTTGGAATCGTTCGTCATCGTAAAAGCTATCGAGATTCACGAGCGCTACGAAAAATCACAAATTGAACATGGACGTTTGATAAAAGAACTTACGGAGCAGGTTCAACAAGCGGAGAAAGAAAAGCAGCAAGCCGAACTAGCGACTCAGGCATCGATTTATATGCGGCTATTGTCGAAACACGCCAGCGACATGCCTCTAGGGGTAAAGACCGTGAGCGTTCCGCAAGGCAAAGTCACATTAACGGTCTTTCCCAACGGGGACTTACTTATTGCCAGACCGTGGGACGAGACCCGAATGACCCCCTACGCTTGGTTGATAAATCCGTGAGTCAAAAAATGAAATTACACGCCGCACGCCCTCACTCCGCGCCCAACTTCCTTAGTGCCGACTTGAACAAATACTCAGCGTCACCGTCTTGGATTTGCCAGCCGTTAAGACTAAGAGCGCCTGTGGCGCCTTGGAGCGATTCACGGGAGTTGTCGCGGTTACGTTCGAGGCGTCATGCAAGAACCGCAGAGTTTAGCTTGCGGGGTGCGGAGTGGTTTGCCGCAGCTTTTGCAGGGCGGTCCGTACATCGACAATACGTGGTGATAGACAGCGTTGGGATTTGTTTTGTGGACGCCTGTGATGCGCTCGTGCTCGCGCAGCACAGGGCCGAAAGCGCGTTCTCTGATGTCGCCTTGGGTGCCGAATTGCGGAGTGCTGAGACGCGTTGCTACCGCCACCAGCAGCGGTCTCAGGTTCCTGGCAGATCGACCGCAAGACAGCCGAGAGTGAATGCGAACGGGAATGGCCCGGGATCGCTGGTGCGGTATGCCCCGTCAAAGAAGACGAGGGCGCGCTCGCCCATGGCTTCGTCAAATTGAAACGAGGGCTTCCACGGGCCGGAGTGCCAGCCGCGGTCTTCAGCCGTGATGATCTGGAGCGGCGCGCTCCAGCCGGTGAGTTCGCCGGATGGTGTTCCGCCACTGCACCACCACAGACCGGTTTCAGGCGAGGGTGGGCCCCCGGAAAGGCAGACGCGAGAGAAGATCGCATGGAAAGCATCCGCGCGCTGACGCACGCAGAAATCGAACATCTTCATTTCCGGCGGCGCAAACACCTTGTGCTTGCTCCACCGGGTGCTGCCATCTTCACTCTCCGCGTAGCCGTGGACGAGGTAGTCCTCGTGATTCGATCCGGCCACGTACCACATTTTCCATTTGCCATCATGAAAAATCAGGTTTGGTTCGTAAACGCTTCCGTGTTCCCACGCATCCTGCGCAAGGAACACAGGTTCGGGCTGAGCCATCCACTGCTCTCCATCCCACTGAAGAAACCCAATGGTGTAGGGCCCCCAGAGGTTCTCCGCCGCGCCCGCGTAGTAGATGCGTTCGACCCAGGCTGCTTGGCGAGGGTCCCATCCCCGTACGTACGATGGGCAGTGCCGTCCACCGTTGCTATCCCACCGGCCACCAGGGCTGGGCCCGGCGACTGGTTCCAGCGCTCCGGCGGCATCACGGGTCAGCTGCCAGCCAGCGGCGGAGAGAGGCGCTTTCGGAGGCAGTGATGCGCTATAGATTTCCGTCGGTCCGTATCCGTGGGCTTGGCCGGCCAGGTACATCCACCACTGGTCGCTGCGTTTCACAATGGTGGGATCAAGCACTTCAGCGCCGCCCGAGCCGGTAGAAGGGTCGCGAGGATCGAAGATCTTTACTGCGGTCCCTGAAAGGGGTTTTTTGAGGCTAGGCATCGTGCTCCCGGGTGTGCTGGAGGTTAGTCATTCGGTGTCGAGCGAGGCGTCATGCAAGAACCGCACAGTTTAGCTTGCGGGGTGCGCAGTGGTTTGCCGCAGCGTTTGCAGGGCGGTCCGTACATAGACAACTTGTGGTGATAGACGGCGTTGGGGTTGGTTTCGCGGAAGCCGGTGATGCGCTCGTACTCGCGCAGCACCGGGCCGAAAGCGCGTTCTCTGGCGTCGCCTTGAGTGCCCGAATTGCGGAGTGCTGAGACGCGTTGGAATTCCTCGTCGTCAAGCATCGGTACCTCAGTTTTGCACCGCCAACACCAAAGCATCTTCATCGTGTTCGCGCCGTAGTTGGAACAGGCGCGAATATGGCACGGGGCGGTGCGGCCTGTCTAGCGAGGCGTCATGCGAGGGATGGAATCGGTACTTTCCATCGCGGAGGGCTTGCCATAACATGGTGGAATGGCGATGAAAACGAGATTGCGAAAGAGTGTGGCGGCATATATTGCTTTGCTGGCGGTGGTGTCGATGATGCAGCCGGCGCGGGCGGTTGCGGCGGCTTCGGATTTGGAGACGGTGCTGACGGGTTCGCGCGGACGCATCGAGAAATTGGACTATCGCGTGACCGGGCGACTAACGCGGGTGGAGGCGGATGGCAAGCGCACGAACTACAAGCTGATCGCCAGGGCGCACTGGTTTCCCGATGGTCTGCGCGTGCTGTGCGAGATTTCGGGGCCTGGCTCAGACAAGACCACCCTGCTTCTGCACATGGACGTGAGCGGGCACGTGACCATCGAGACGATGCTCCCTGGCGCGAAGGCCGCCAGCGTGTTGCCGTACGAGCATTGGGGCGACTCCCTGGTCGGAACGGATTTTTCATATGAAGATATGGTGGAGAGCCAGTTTTTCTGGAAGCATCAGGAACTGCTGGCGCCGGAGAAATACGGCACGCGGGATTGCTTTGTGCTGAAGAGCGGGTCCGGCACGCAGGACCGGAGCAGCTATGATTCGATCACATCGTGGGTGGACCGCAAGATTATGTATCCGGTGCACGTGGTGAAGACGCCGCATGGGGCGGGAGCGCAAAAAGATTTCGTTTACTATGGGCTGCGGCAGGTTGCCGGCGATTGGGCCGCAACGCGAGTGGAAGCCAAGCAAACGGGCAAACCGGGGTCGTCGATTATGGAAATCGAACGCGGCTCGGGTAAGGCAAATCTTGCGCGGAAGGACTTTGAGATCGGGCCGGCCAGCGCCGCACCAGTGAAAGCGAATAAATCACGGTAGATAAGTAAGTAGGTACTTAATCGGTTAATTTGGATATTGCGGTGCGGTTAGTGGAACATCCTCGAGGTTCGGCGTTATGGGACGAGCCCTTTTTCGGGCGCCACTTCGGATGCCACTTCAGAGGTCATTGGGGCGCCATATAAGCCAAAGGGCCACCAATTCCAGTCGCCGGCAAGTTGCAGCAGCGCCGGACCGACAATCATGCGCACGACGGTAGCGTCAATCAATACCGCGACGGCAAGCGTGAAGCCGAGCATTTGGACGACGAGAAAGCTTCCCACGGTGAAGGCGGTAAAGACGGCAATCATGATGGACGCGGCGCTGGTGATGAGTCCAGCGGTGCGCGCCAGGCCCTCGACCACCGCGGCTCTCTCGGAGAGACCGCGGCGGCGTTCTTCGAGGACGCGGGCGACCAGGAAGACCTCATAATCCATGCTCAAACCGAAGACGATGGCAAACGAGAGAATCGGCACGATGGGGTAGACGGTGCCGGTGGGTCCGTGGAGCCCAAAGAGCCTGCTGCCGTGGCCTTCCTGAAAAACGAGAACTAACATGCCGAAAGAAGCGCCGACAGAAAGCAGATTGAGCAGAATGGCTTTCACGGCGGCAAATAGAGAACGCAGTCCGAGCAGGAGCGCCAGCAAACTGCCGAGTATGACGCCAAGGACCACCTTCGGCAGGCGCTCTCTTACTACCGAGTCATAATCCGCTTCGAGCGCCGGAACACCGCCGACGCGCAGCACAGCGCCGGGCACGCCGGTTAACGCGGCGACGTCGGAGGAACGCACGTCACGTACCCAGCGTGTCTGTTGGTTGGGCGAAAGAGCCGAGGTGGGCAGCAACTCAATCAAGGTGGCTTGACCATCGTTGCGAATAAAACTTTTGCGGATGGAGTCCGATTCGGGCACATCGTTGACAGCATCCGGCGTGTCAGACATTCCCGTGAGGGTGGGAAGAGATAAAACTTCTTGCGCGCGCGGATCGCCCTGGAAGTGCTCCGTTAAGCGACTGACGGCTAGCCAGCCAGCCGGGGAGAGCGGCGGAGATTGCGGCGGCAACTCCAAGACGACGCGGAGGGACTGAACAATACCGGAGCGCCCCATGGCTTGCAGCGTGTGCAGCGCATGCACGGATTCGGCGGCGGCCGGGAAGGAGTCGTGGTCAGGAACCCCGGGAGAGATTCTGCGCGCCTGGTATGCAAGGAGCAGCAGCGGAATCCCGGCGAGCAGCAGAGCGGCCCAGGGCCGGCGAGTGATGATGTTGCCCCAGCGAACCCAGCGCTCGCTTGCGGCGCACAGGCTGTCCGGAGGTTTGAACTTTCTGAACGGAATACGCAGTCTGGCGGCATTGATGCGATGGCCTAGCAGACCAAGCACCCAAGGCAGAATGAAGGTACACAGCATGACACTCAAAACGGTAACCAGCAGGCCAGCTATGCCGATGGAACGCAGCTCGCTGATAGGCACAGTGAGGAGCGCAGAAAATCCGATGGCAACGGTGGTGGCTGAGATGATCAGGGTCTTCCCCGCTTGCCCGGCAGCGATATCGGCAGAGTGGCCGGGAGCATAGCCCTCGGCCAAGGCTTCGCGAAAACGGCTGACCATGAGCAAGGCATAGTCGATGCCCAAGCCGAGGCCGAGCATGGTCACCAGATTCTGCACGAGAATCGATAGGTGCAGATGATTCGCCAGCAGCGCGGCCGCACCCAGCGCCATCGAGATGGAGAGCAAGCCAACTCCCAGCGGCAATAACGCGGCCACAATACTGCCGAAAGCGATCAGCAGCAGCACGAGAGTTACCGGCATGGCGCGTTCTTCGGCATGCTTGACGTCATCCGCGCTGACCTTGCGAAGATCGAAGTTCAGCGGCGTTTCGCCGGTAATCTCTAGGTTGATGTTGGGATATTGCGACCTGAGCTGGGCTTCCATCGCGTCTGCTTTGGCGCGCAGATTGGGGACTAACACTTCGAAATTATCATCGTGCGGGTCCAAGCCGACGATAATCAAGGCCCCGCCATTGTCCCCGGTGAACAGAGGATCGGGCCAATCGAGACTCGAGATGGCACCGGAGACACCCGGCACACTACGCAGTGAACTGGTTAAGAAACCCAATGCCTCCGAGCCTTTAGCGGAATCCGGATCGGGAATGCCGCTGATCACCAGAACCAGGCGGTGGGCGTAGGGAGACTGGAAACGCTGCGCCAGTTCGTTGTCAACTTTTTCGGATTCTCCGTTCTTGATGTGAACGCCGGTCTCCAGGCGACGTTCGACTTTGTAGGAAAAGGGCACCAGCGCAAGCGCCATGGCAAACCCAGACATCGCCAACCAGAATCGGCGGCGAGAGGCACCGTGGCCGGTTTTTAGGCTTGGCATTACCATCGGGGATCCACGTGGTTTTCTGGTTTGCGTGAGAGCAATGAAATGACTCCGGTGATCGGGCACACCCATGATATCGGGTCAAACGAGAAATTCATCGGGATTCGGCCTTGAGCATGGTAAAGGATAAACACATTATGAAAACATGCCCTTGTAGAGTAGGTTTTGATCGTCCGCATCATCACCTGCGAGGAGCGCCCTCATAAACGAGGCCAAGTATATTGAGGTGGATGTGCATCAAGCAACGATTTCGGCGACCGTCTTGGATTTTGCTGGAAGATTGGTGATGGAGTCTATCCTGGAAACTATGGATTCCGCAGTTCATCCACGGTCTGCCGAGAGCCGGCCCGTTCGCCGAGGCTGACAGGGCTTTTCCGGTGCATGCGCAAGTCGTATGATGGCGGCGTTGATCTTCCTGAAGGGAGAATAAAATGACTCCTGGCGAACGCGAATGGGCGTTGCAGAATCTTGCGGAATCGCGCGAGCGCTTGCTGCATATGGCGCAGGGCCTTTCGAAGGAGCAACTACACTTCCGTCCCGCGCCTGAGCGGTGGACGGTCGCCGAATGCGTGGAGCATATCGCGATCGTCGAAGGACGGGTGCTTGGCCACATGCAAAAGACTTTGGAGGAAGGTCCCGATCCTTCCAAGCACAGCGCTCTGGAGGGTCGCGAAGATACGATGTTCGCCGTGGCGGTGGCCCGCGTGACTCGTTTCCAGGCGCCCGAAGTTCTCGTGCCGACTGGCCGATGGCCGGACGAGCAGCTGTTGCAGGAATTCGAAGCGACGCGGCAACAGACTAGGGACTTTGCCGCCAGCACGCAAGCCGATCTGCGGCGACACTTCTTCAAACATCCGGCATTGGGCGAGCTCGATCTGTATCAGTGGCTGCTTTTGATTTCGGCGCATTGCGAGCGCCACCGCGCACAGAGCGAAGAGGTGATGGCCAGTCCAGGATTCCCGCGCGCTCGACAGGCCGATGCGCCGTCTTAAAAACGGCCCGCTGAAACTGCGCGAACGAAAAGCAATCGATCAGAACCCTCGCCTACGTCTTGTTGATGTAGGCAAACTAACACTACCGGTTCGATCGTGGGCTCGAATCGCAGTGATTCCTTAGGCGGTCCCAGTCTTGTTGACAAACGCGCCTAATTTGCCGGCATCCAGAAACGCCTGCGCGTCGAGAGAACCGAAACGTTGGATCAGCTGAGCGACCACGCCGGTCCATCCGGTTTGATGACTGGCTCCGAGACCTGCGCCGTTATCGCCGTGGAAATATTCGTGGAACAAAATGTAGTCTTTCCATTGGGGATCGGTCTGGAATTTTTCCATATGCCCATAAACGGGCCGCCGGCCAGACGTATCGCGCAGAAATATCCGTGACAGGCGGTTGGCGATCTCGCGAGCGACCTCAAACAGGTTCATTAGATTGCCTGAACCAGTCGGACACTCGATTTTGAAATTATCTCCATAATAAAGATAGAACGACAGCAGCGCGCGGATGATCAGCGCATTCACCGGCATCCAAATGGGGCCACGCCAGTTGGAATTTCCGCCGAACATGCCGGTGTCGGATTCGGCCGGCAAATAGTTCACGCGGTATTCCTGGCCCGCGACGTTGACGATATAAGGATGTGCGTCGTGAAATTGCGAAAGCGCGCGTATGCCGTAAGGGCTGAGAAATTCTTTCTCGTCGAGCATGCGCGTTAGAATTCGACGCAATCTCTCGGACTTTAGCAACGCGCCGATACCGCGCTCGGCATAGCCGAGATGGCCCACTCCGGTTGGGTGAATGCTGTCCCGCAGTTCCGGCATGCGCAGCATCCGTTCTCGCAGAATGTTCGTTAATTGGGGAGTCTGTTCGCGCTGCCACGGCTCAATCACCGTGGTAGCGCACAGGGGCAGCAGGCCGACCATGGAGCGAACTTTCAGACGCCTGGCACTGCCGTCTGGGAGGCGCAGAACGTCGTAATAGAAACCATCCTCCTCGTCCCACATGCCGTCCGGGCCGGCCCCGTTCATCGCGCGGCCGATCCAAAGGAACTGCTCTGCGAACTTTGTCGCAAGGTCCTCATAGGCCGGATCGCGCTTCGCCAGCTCGACGCCGATTTCGAGCATGTTCTGACAGAACAGAGCCATCCATGCAGTCCCGTCGGCCTGTTCGAGATAGCCTCCGGTCGGCAATGGCGCGCTGCGGTCGAAGACGCCAATGTTGTCGAGGCCCAGGAAGCCGCCTTCGAAAAGGTTCTTGCCGAACCGGTCCTTGCGGTTTGTCCACCACGTGAAATTCAGCGAGAGCTTGGTGAAGACGCGCGCGAGGAACTCCAGATCAGGTTCGCGGCCGAGCGCCTGCTGCGTCCGATGCAGGAATATCGCGGCCCAGGCGTGCACAGGCGGGTTGACGTCGCCGAAGTTCCATTCGTAGGCGGGCATCTGTCCGGTCGGATGCAGGTAGAAGGACTTCAACATCAGTTCGAGCTGGCGCTGCGCGAAATCGACGTCGACCGTCGAGAGCGCGATGGTGTGAAAGGCCAGGTCCCAGGCCGCAAACCACGGATATTCCCATTTATCCGGCATCGAGATGACGGCGTCATTGACCATGTGCGCCCATTCGCGGTTCCGCGTCGCTAGGCCTCTCGCCCGGGCTGGATCGCGCCCGTGCTCCTGGTGCCACTTGGCCAGGTCGAAGAAATAATACTGCTTCGTCCACAGCATTCCCGCCAACGCCTGCCGCATCACCCTGGCCGCATCCTCGTCGACGCTCGCTGGCGTTACTGCGCGGTAGAATTCGTCAGCCTCCTGTGACGGCACTCCAACATCTGTGAGAAACGGTCGCCGAAAAGATCGCCAATCGAGTCGGGCACGGTCTTGGTCAGCCGAAGGCGGATTGCCGCGGTCTCTCCCGGCCGGACATCGAGTCGGTAGTTCGCGGCGGCCTTGGTCCCCTCCAACCCCGGATTCACGGCTTCCTTCCTGTCCGAGACGACGAAATCGTTGATCCCGTCCTTCACATAGGGCCCCGCGTTGGTCGTGCGGAAGATCCGCTGATTATTGGTCTCGTTCTCGGTGAAGAGCAGCGACGGCTCTCGTTCGCAATACAGGAAATAGTCGCCGAGTTCGGCACTGGACGCGGCGATGCCTGCGACGCCGTTCTTCGTGCTCACTGCTCCCAAGAAAGGCTTCCGCGTTTCGGGCCACCAGGTCCAGACATTACGGAACCAGAGCGTGGGAAGCACGTGAACCGGCGCCGTGTCAGGGCCGCGATTGGACACGCTGATCTGGATCAGGATGTCGGTTGGCGTCTCCTTGGCGTATTCCACGAAGACATCGAAGTAGCGATCCTCGTTGAAAACGCCAGTATCAATCAGCTCGTACTCCGCTTCGGTGCGACCGCGCCGCCGGTTCGTCTCAACGAGATCACGATACGGAAATTCATTCTGCGGATATTTGTAGAGCATCTTCATATACGAGTGGGTCGGCGTACTGTCGATGTAGAAGTAGTACTCCTTCACATCTTCGCCGTGGTTTCCCTCGCCGTTGGTCAGGCCGAACATGCGCTCCTTGAGTATGGGATCCTTGCCGTTCCACAGCGCGAGGGCAAAGCACAATCGCTGCTTATCGTCGCTGAATCCGGCGATGCCGTCCTCGCCCCAGTGATAGGCGCGCGAGCGCGCCTGATCGTGGGAAAAGTAGCCCCAGGC
>CAYOVU010000336.1:0-57987 GCA_964407505.1 uncultured Acidobacteriaceae bacterium
CCGGTCTTCGCGCAGGGCGAAGCCGCGGGGGGAACCAACTGGGTCGCCATCGCCGCAGGATTCTCGATGGCCTTTGCCTCGGGCATTTGTGCGTTGGCCCAAGGCAAAGCGACGGCATCCGCTGCCGAGAGTCTCGCCCGCAATCCAGCGGCCCGTCCGGGAATTCAGCTGGCTCTGATTCTTGGCCTGGCCCTGATCGAGTCGCTGGCGCTCTACACGCTGGTTATTATTTTCGCAAAGGTGAAGTAAGAGTTTTTTTCGTGTCACGAATGAAAGCCTCTGCCGATAGCAGAGGCTTTTTTATTTTCATCACAAGATTCAAGATTACGGAACCCATCTGGCTGGTTCATTGGGGTCGTCTCTGACTTCGCCAGCGGTATCGATAAGGTTTTCAATTGTGATTGATTTTTTCTGCTTTCGAAGCTTTGTGGCTAACGCGCGGAACAAAACGACTATTCCTACAACCACCAAGAAAGCGAAGCAGAGGAAGTCTTTCCACCGGAACTTGAGAACTGGGGTCGTGCGCAGGACCATAGCCTGAAAACAGGAAGGATTAATTTATATCTTGCGCTCCCCGCTCCACTGTCCGTCCTTGTTTTGCGGGACGTTATTTGTGGCCTCCACCAGCAACCGCCGCAGACGGTAGCGGCTTTCCAGGTCAGTATTTACGATCTCGAATCCAACTTCATTCACTCGCGCCCGGCGCAACAGCACGTGCGCTTTTATCTTCGACCTCAGACCGACCGAAATTTCCAGGTCAGCCTCGCTGCCGAT
The DNA here is from genome assembly GCA_964407505.1 of uncultured Acidobacteriaceae bacterium. Classification (GTDB taxonomy): domain Bacteria; phylum Acidobacteriota; class Terriglobia; order Terriglobales; family Acidobacteriaceae; genus Sulfotelmatobacter. The sequence continues at coordinate 775 of CAYOVU010000336.1, forward strand.
GCGCAGGTTGTCTTCTTTCGTTCCCTTGCCTCCGCCCAGGCTCAACTCACGGATCAGAATCTTTGACTTTCCCCAGGAACTGCCAATCGTGGCGCCGATCGTGCGTGACAGTACCATGCGTTCATAACGCCGCTGCCGCACCCACGGACACGCAGGAGCCGTATCCAAGGGAGCAATTGCCAACTCTGCCGTTTCGATGCCGCTATCGGATAAAACCTGGCCGCTGTAACGGGGATCGGTTTTCGACAACGACTGAGCCGCTGCGATCCTCAGTTCCTTATGGTGAACCCATCCAAATCTTTTCTTCGCCTCAACAATCTCCCGCAGCAGCGCAAGAGCCTCGTTATCCCGCAGGCGTCCCAGCGATTCTATGGCTTTCAGTTGCACCAGGGGCGAGCGCGAAGCTGCTTCGCCGGGCCGCGCCATGGCAACGAGCGGCGGTGCGGCAGTGACGTCACCACTCATTCCAATTTCATCGATGGCTTCCGGCAGCACTACAGAATCCAGTACTTCGGCGAGTTCCAATAGCGTACGGCCGCGGTCCGGCGCAGCACCATAAGCGATCTGCCGAACCACAATGTCGTGGTAGAAGCGATTCCATTCCGGCAGTCGTACCGGTAAGAGTTCGAGCAAAGTTCCCACGTCCAAGCGGCTTAACAATCCAACTACCGCCGAAGCCTGTCGCGGCTGGCCAGTCCGCAGAATCTCCCGCAATTGTGCGAGAGCGGGAGTTCCCATTTCCTTGACCAGTTCGATCATGAGGTCGCATTCGTCCCGGCGCATGCAGCGGAAGAACCGGTCGGCCAGATGTTCGGCGCCTGATTGACACGTGCGCCGCAAAACTACCAGCAAATCCGCCGGCACCGGCTCACTGCGCAAAGCCTCTTCAATAAACTCAGGAATTCGGTTCTCGACACCCACTCGCGGCCGCAGATCGTTTACCAGTACCGGACGTTGCTGCAGCAGCATCTCCATCCCGGCGCATACTTCGTTCACGGCTCCGTAATTCTTGGCTTCGCTGGCCTCCTGGCTCAGGCGCACGAAAGCCGCGCTCAGCAAGCTCTGCAGCTCGGCGTCTTTCTCCGCACACAACTGCTCGCTCACTCTGCGAATGGCGTTCCCCATCGCCTGGCCACCCAATCGCGAGTAAAGATCCGCTACCTGGCTCAATCCAATCGCTGTCTTGCGGCGAGCCTCTCCTTCTTTCGTGCCAAGGCAACTGGAATAGTTATTCAGGATTTCGGCTGAGGTTTGCTTGTCGTCGCGGTCCAACAGTACTTCCACAAACTGCCGCAGGTTGCGCGGGGGCACGCAGGGAGCTTCGTTCGAGAGCAGAACCGTCTTCTTTCCGGACTCTGGTACTTCCGCCCAAAACATCCGGTCCAGCATATCGGCGTGCGACTCCACCAGAATGCCGGCCTTGTTCATTTTGTCTTCTTGCAACTTCAGAATCTGGCGCAACGAGTCCATTTGCCGGCTCATGTGCTCCATCATCTGATGCACCGCATTGACCTTGACTTCGCCCTTGGAATAACGCTCCAAGGCAAAGCGGATTGCCATATGTTCTGCCGCCTTCATCAACAGCGGCGTATCTTCCTGCTGTTCAGTCGTGACCTTGGCTGCGAGACTACCAAGCAATTGCTGAAGATTCAGCCGCGTGTTGGGGTCGGTTTCCGCGAGATCCTTCTGCAAATCCTCCGGACGACTATTCGGATCGTCCTTCACCTGCCCGAATCGAGTCAGAAGCCGGATGGCTTGAACTACTTCGGCCTCCTGCAGAGGCACAACGCCACCTTCCCAGGCCGGCGCGGTTGCCGCTCCTGTCCCCGCCGTGCCGGTTCCCATTCCCGCTCCAGAGCCCGCATCGGTGGCTGGTCCTGCAACCCAATGCCCGGAAACATTTGGGACGCTACCAAACGGCACCGTGGTTCCGCTGGGTTGTCCCTGGCCAACTGCGCTGGCGCCTTCCGCCGCCGCAATCAGTTGCAGCAGCTTCTGCGGATCGTTCAGCCATTGCTTAAACTCGGGCCCCAAAGTTTGCGCGGCAATCTGCGCGGCCACGCTGATATCGCCCGTCAGAGGATCGGCCGCTACAAACTTCACTTCATTAATTTTGATCGTGCTCTTACCGCTGCCGCTACCAAGCGCTTCTTTGATTTGCTTCGCCACGTCCTGGGCTTTCGAGCCTGCTACAGTGAAAGCTCGCACGAGGCGGGTGAAGTCATCGATGGTGACGTCTTTGGAGAAGTGCAGGCTGGCCAGCCCGGCTGTGGTTAATAGCTGCCCGAAGCTGCGCTCCGTTTGCCCCGACTCCAGCGGAACTCCATCCAGCAATAATTTGTTGTCGGAGACTCCTAGGAGAAAGCCGCCCTCTCCGGCGGATGGAAGCCCCTGCTGCAATTCCCTCCATGCGATCTCGAACTGCGCTTCGGTCCGTTTGTGTTCGGGTCCGTACATCCGTGCGTACTTGATCAGGATGTTGAGGCTGTGTACGAAGGCCCGTGCCGACGCCGCTCGGTTGGCATGAAATGTGGTTGCGTCCGTGATAGATCGCTCCTGAGACCGCAGCTCTGCAACTAAAAGGTAAATCCAACAGGTAAGGGTCTGCACATTACGGAGGTAATGGAACCCTCGCGGAATACCGCTTAGACTATCGGGAACTGATGAACAGATGATGAGTGCAAACGGGGGCGTTGTCAGGACAAATCTGCTTTATACCGCCGTAAGCGCTTGAATGCGCCTCCTGGCATGCTCTTTTGCCCCGCGGACTTGGCATTTATCGCCAATAGCGACGAGAATAGGAACGGAAAATAATTTCGGCTATCCGGGATCCTTGTGCCTTCCGCAACCAGCCGTCTAACTCGCGTCCCGAAAACCACCGGCCTCCGTTACTGGATGTTGCAGGTTCTGGAGGAGTGCGATCACGTCTCTGCTGATTTCGGGCCCGATCCGGTTCACGACCTGCGCGTATCCCTACGACGCTGCCGTTCCTTGGCCGATGGCCTGATGGCCCTCGATCCCGCTTCGGACTGGAAGGCGATGAAGAAGGCCGGCAAACGCCTGTTTCAGAGGCTCGGCGCGTTGCGCGATGTCCACGTCATGATGGAGTGGGTCGAGAGGCTGAACCCTGAAGAAGCCCATGTAGAAGGGGCCAGCTCGGTTGTTTTGCCGCAGTCTCAACAGAGCGAGGAGTCGGCTTCGCAGTTCGGCGCGCATGAATACGCTGGCGATCCCGCCGCCCACACATTGCTCGAAATCCTCCATCGTCGCGAACAAGTGGAGCAGCACGAAGTCCAAGCCGCTCTCGAGGAGTTCGACCGCAAACAGTGGCGTTCCTGGGGCAAATCGCTTCCCGCGCGGGCCGCGCGCTTTCGGCTGGGCAGCGCACTCTTCAAGCATCTGGCCCTCGAGCGCTGGACGGAAGCTCGCGAGCTCCACAACCGTGCCCTTCGCAACCGCTCGCAAACTGCGTTTCACAGCTTGCGCATTGGGATCAAACGCTTCCGCTACATCGTTGAAAATTTTCTCCCCGTCGAGCACAAAGCCTGGAGCAACGACCTCAAGAAATTGCAGGATCTCCTTGGCGAAGTCCATGACCTCGATGTTCTTTGGTCGACTGCGGTATCCTGCCGCGTTTTTCCTGATTCCATCTCGCGCAACGCCTGGCGCCAACGAATTGTGGCCGAGCGCACTGCGCGTATTGATCGCTACCGCGCCAGAATGATTGGCCCTGAGGCTCTTTGGAACGTCTGGCGCGCAACTCTTCCGCAGGGCAAACAGATTCAAGTGCTCGCCACTCGCCGCATGAAGCTGTGGGCGAACGGCCTTGATCCCGACTTTGCTCACTCCGAGCGGGTTGCTGGCTTGGCTTTGCAGCTCTACGACGGTTTGCTTTCTTCTGGATGGCAGCCTTCAGTCGACGGTGTCTCAGCTCGTTCCAGCTTGCTTGCTGCGGCTCTTCTCCACGATGTCGGCAAGTCAAAAGGCCAGAAGGGCCATCACAAGACTTCGTTCGATCTCATAAAAGCGCACGGCAAGCCCCTCGGTTGGAAGCCCGCAGATTTGCAACGCGCTGCCATCGTCGCCCGTTTTCATCGCGGAGCGCTGCCTACGCGCACCCACAAAGCCTTGCGTGATCTTCTTCCCAATGAACAGAAAGGGACGATCCAGCTGGCCGCGATCCTACGCCTGGCCAACGCTCTTGATGCCGGGCACGACGGCCACATCCGGCGTATTCAAATTGAAAGCAGCGAACTGACTGCCAAGTCCAATCGTAAGCAACACAGCAACGGATTTGTCCGCAGGCCACTCAGTATCGCTCACAACCAAGCCTTAGTCATTGCCGCCGAAGGCTATTCTGCCCTGATTCCTTCCGCCCAAATGATCGCCGCTGAACGCCATTTGCTAGAGACGGTGCTTCATAGGCCGGTTCTGATTAAGCCGTTAAAGCGGGCGCGGCGCGCATAGTCCCCCGCACGCGGATCATCACCAGCGTGAGCATCAATGCCGGCGGCTTTGTTTTTTCCGAAACATACGCAGATCGTACTGGAGTGTTTCGACTTCGCGCACGATCATCCTCTTGTAGTCCGAATGCGCTGTATTAATCAGACAATTATGCTCGCTGAGAGCGAGAACCGAAGGCACCCAGAGTAAACAATGCTCTTTTCTTTGTGCGAATTCATCACCGAACCGGGTAAGCTCGGGAGGCGCTGCCGAGGCGCGCCAGTTGGCCGGGAGCTTGACGGCTTCGACCGTCTCACTTTTTATATCATCGGGGAATTCCGCAACGGCTAAGACCAAGTCATCCGGAGGATCGCCTTGATCGAGGTGGACAAAATACTCGAGTATCGCGAGAGATTGATGTTGCGACGCATAACTGAGACGGATCCCTGGACTCGACCATCGGCCGCCGAAGAGATAGGCTCCCTCACCGTCGAATGGAGTTTGAGCGTAAGCCTTGCGTAGCACGCGATAAATTCGACTCAACTAACTCCGCCGTAGGCGATGCGGCCCAAAATATTTTCGACCTGGCGTGCTCCCAGTTCCGTGTCGATCGCGGCCACGGGTGCGACTCCGCCGAGAGCACGGTTCGGTTGCTTAAGCCAGTGTTTCATACGCTCCTGATCGCCAAGGTATTCATTGGCGATGGCCACCAGACGAGCCAGCCGGTAAAGCCGGTCTGATTCGTAACGCGCCAGCTTTCCGCTGCGACGTCGGCGCTGCAGGCTGCGAGCAGAAAGATCCAGCGATGCCGCAAGTTCCTTCAAAGTTAATCCGGATGCTTGCATGAGTTCCTCCACCACGCCGGGAGGAAAGCCATCGCGAATCGCATCTCGCATCTCGCGATCGCTTGAAAGCGCACGGCCGAAAGCTCTCCGGCCTCCTAATTCTGCAACTACAGCTCGGAGCTCGTTTACCATTATGTCGTCTATTATAGCGACAAATGGCGCCGAGATCAATTGCAATCACGGCAGAGGAATGGCCGGACGAGGTAGCCTTGCAGTCACTTCCGCTCATCAATTCTTCCGCATATAAACGTGTTTGCTTCGCCAACCAATCCTCAAGCCTTCCGCGCTCCACCGACCGGGAGACCGGAAGGCAGAGCCATAAGTCGGATATTATGACCCATGTTCAGCTCGTCGCAAAAGCTGTTCACTGGCTACGCCACTATCGCTGTGGAGTAGTGCTTTCCGAGCAGGCCTGTGCCAGCGGCGAGATGCCCGACGCCATCGGCTGGAAGAGCGCCTGCCATTCTGTGCTGGTCGAGTGCAAGGTCACGCGCTCGGATTTTCTGGCTGACCGCGCCAAACCTTTCCGTCTCAAGCCCGAGCAGGGAGTCGGATGCGAGCGCTTTTATCTAGTCTCTGCCGGACTCTTGCGCCGCGAAGAACTACCTGTAGGCTGGGGTCTGCTCGAACTTCGCCACAATAAAATCGAAACTATCCAACCCTCAGCCAAGAATCTCCGCACTGCCACCGGCTTCCGCTATGAAATGAATCTTTTGCTCGCGAGTCTGCGCCGCGTCGAGGTCCGCGTCGAACCCCAAAGCATTACCGACTTCCTCAAGTGGAAAAATCGTATGGCCGAATACAACCGGGGTACCCTCCCCGAAGGGCTAGTCTCCGCGCAAGAAGAACTCAATGTATTCCTGGAACCAGAATCCAACTGAAGGTTTTAAAAGAACTACCCTGTGACCCCTCTGGTTAAGGTTTTGACTTTGAAAAGCCGCTACTGCGACAGTTCCCGAAGGTGAGGAGCACGAGGTCTGTTGCGGCGCTTCAGTGAGCCTTAAGGTTCCTTATCTAGTCTGCCACTATGCGTCGGATGGACCGCAACGTGTTTAGGCTGGCGGCCGGAGTCCTCACTTTACTAGCTGCCGTTCTCGCCGGAACATCATTTGCTGATGACGCTCAGCCAGGTGCTGCCGTAGTGATCTCGCTTTCAGAAGCAATTCACCGGGCGCAACAAAATGAACCAGCGTTTGCAAGTGCTTTGGCGGCGCAGAAATCCGCGGCTATTGATCGCTATCTGGCGAGAGCCGCGCTACTGCCTTCTGCTGTTTATCACAACCAGGCGTTGTACACGCAGCCTAACGGACAGACGAGCCCGGCCCTACATGGTGGGGCACAAGTATCCCCGATCTTTATCGCCAACAATGCGGTTCACGAGTACATAAGTCAGGCTTCAATTAACGAGACAGTCGGGCTGAAGCAGTTCGCGGACGCGCAGGTTGCCGCCGCCAATGCAGCGCGTGCCGCCGCGGAGTTGGAGATAGCACGGCGAGGACTGATCTCGAGCGTGATCAACCTCTACTACTCGCTTTCAGCTTCCGAGACGAAGCAGCATGTTCTCGAGGAGGCTCTTCAAGAGGCGCAATCGTTCACAGATCTGACGCAGAAACGCGAGACGGCCCGGGAAGTCGCGCACGCCGACGTGGTTAAGGCGCAACTGGTGCAGCAACAGCGTCAACGGGACCTGAGCGATGGAATCCTGGCAGCAGCGAAGTCGCGGCTCGAACTTGCCGTGCTTCTTTTTCCCGATCCGCGGACGCCCTACTCAACGGAAAGTGCAGGGCCCCCGCCGCCACTTCCCCCCCGCGAAGAAGTGAACCGGGCCGCTTCCATTAACAATCCCGAAATACGAAGCGCGTTGGCAGAAGTGCGAGCCGGAAATGCGCAGGTAACTTCAGCGAGGGCAGCCTATCTACCTGATCTCGGTTTGAACTTTAGCTATGGCATAGACGCACCCCAGTTCACTAAACACGGGCCCGATGACGTGAATAACCTCGGATACTCGATTAGTGCGACGCTCGATATTCCACTATGGGACTGGTTCTCCACGCAGAAGCGTGTCAAGCAGAGTGAGATCCGACGCGATGCCGCAAAAGTATCGCTTACTTCAGCTCGGAGGAAGCTCATCGCGACGCTGGAGGAAGCATATGGGGAAGCGGTTGCGGCGCGAGACCAGTTGGGTCTCCTTGATTTAAGCGCCCGCACGGCAGCGGAGAGTCTTCGCCTTACAAAGCTTCGCTATTCGTCCGGAGAAGCCCCTGCACTTGAAGTTGTGGACGCACAGACTGCATATCTTTCCGTACAGACTGCGCAAGCTGATGCGGTAGTTCGCTACCAGACTGCCCTGACGGGACTGCAACTCCTGACTGGAACATTGTGAACACAAACTTGATTTCTCTTCGACGACCAGGAATCTGCTCGCGTCCATCGCGGCTACTAATCTTATTGCTCTGTGCCGCACTTCTGCAGGCCTGCAGTAAATCAAAGGAAGCCGATGCGGCTGCCGTTGTGACGGTGCAAGCGGAGCATCCTGAAGTTGGGGAGATTTCTGAACGCGTCATCGCGAACGCGACTCTTTCGCCTGTGGCGCAGGCGGCAATCTCTCCCAAGATTACTGCTCCGGTGCGCGCGTTCTACGTACAACGCGGCTCAAAAGTAAAAGCCGGCAAGTTGCTCGCGGAGCTTGAAAACCGCGACCTCAGCGCCCAGGCACTTGACAATAAAGGCCAATATGCGGCCGCGCAAGCGTCCTTCGATATGCAAACCAAGGCGCAAGTACCGGAAGATTACCACAAGGCCGAACTGGACCTGGCGCAGGCAACAGCGCAGCTCGAGTTGCAGAAACAGATTGTTGCTGCGCGGCAAAAACTTTTGTCTGAAGGCGCAATTCCCGGCAGAGATTACGATACGGCCGCGGCCGCCTTAGTGCAGGCACAAGCTACCTACGATGTGGCGCAAAACCATCTGGAGTCGCTGAAAGCGGTGAGCCGGGCAGCGTCGCTTCAACAAGCGGAGGGGCAACTGTCTTCCGCCAAAGGGAAATATCTCGCAGCCGAAGCCCAGGTCTCCTACTCTGAGGTGCGAAGTCCTATCACGGGAGTAGTGACGGACCGCCCTCTTTTTCCTGGCGAAACCGCAAACTCTGGCAGCACGCTCATCACGGTCATGGATACGTCATTCCTCTTTGCGAAGGTTCATCTGTCGCAGACGGTTGCACAACGGCTGAAGGTTGGTGATAGCGCATCGGTTAGCGTTCCCGGTACCGATGAACCCCTGCCAGCGAAGATTTTCCTTGTGAGTCCGGCGCTCGATCCCGGCAGTACGACCGTGGAAGTGTGGCTCCGCATCGATAACCGGGCTGGAAAATACAAGGCCGGTACTCCAGTGGGAACTTCCATCAAGGGAAGAACGGTTGCCAAGGCTATCAAAGTGCCTCTGTCCGCAGTGATCACCGCCACGGATGGCTCTAAGTCCGTAATGGTAGTCGGTTCCGATGGTGCAGCGCATAAGAAAGCTGTGCAGACAGGTATTAGCGACGGCGAAGACGTCCAAATAACCCAAGGACTCGACGGATCTGAGACTGTCATTACCACTGCAGCTTACGGCCTGGATGACGGCACGAAGGTGAAGATCGGCAAGGCCGGTGAAGATGAGGACAAGACGGGCGGAGAGGCGAAGTGACGGAACAGTTTCTTTCGCAGAACACAACGGATACTTTTTGGCTGGTCCGTTATCGAGGTTCAATCTTCTTCTTTCTCATCGTGTTCTCGATCGCGGGAATCTACGCTGCGGAGCAGGTGCCAATCTCAGTTTTTCCCGAGACAAATTTCCCGCGCGTGGTCATCGGCGTCGATAACGGTGTGATGCCGGTTGAGCAGATGCAGGTGACCATCACCAAACCAATCGAAGATGCGGTCAACTCGGTTCCAGGTTTGGTGACCGTTCGTTCCACCACGAGCAGGGGTTCGGCTGAGGTCAGTCTTTTCTTCGACTGGAGCGTCGATATGTACCGAACGCTTCAATTGGTCGATGCAGCCATCAGCAGAGCGCGGCAGACGCTGCCGAACACCGCAAACATTACAACAAACCGGCTTACGTTCGCGACTTTTCCTATTCTTGGATACAGCCTTACTTCCGACCGCCTCTCGCAGACACAGCTTTGGGAACTCGCAACCTATCAGCTTAAACCGCCACTGAACCGAGTAGTGGGCGTGAGCACGATTACCGTGCAGGGTGGCAAGGTGCCGGAGTTCCACATCGTGCCTGATATGGCGCGGATGCAAACCGCGAGCGTAACCATACTCGACCTCGTCAATGCAGTGCAGGCATCGAACATCATCGACTCGCCGGGACTCTACGAAGCCAACCACCAGTTAATCCTTGGCCTTGTGGGTGCGCAGGCGCATGATGCTGACCAACTTGGCCGCCTGGTAGTGAAGACAACGCCGGCGGGAGCGGCCGTCCGCGTCTCTGATGTAGCAACCGTGCAGAGCAGCGTGCTGCCGGTCTACACGGCAGTTACGGCTAATGGTAGCGAGGCTGTTCTACTGAACATCGCCCGGCAGCCTTCCAGCAATACTGTGGCTGTAGCCGATGCTGTCGCTGCACAGGTGCAGAAACTCCGAAAGACTTTGCCCTCGGGTGTACGTCTCGAACCCTATTACGACCAGTCCGAGCTTGTGCGTGAAAGTATTCGGAGCGTGCGTGACGCTATTTTCATCGGCCTGCTTTTGGCATGCGTCATTCTGTTTCTGTTCTTGAGCGACTGGACCTCGTCGCTGGTCGCGGGACTGGTTATTCCGGCAACCGTCGCTATCACCATCCTTTTCATGTGGGCCATTGGAGAAAGCTTCAATCTGATGACCCTCGGCGGCCTCGCGGCTGCGATTGGATTGGTGATCGACGATGCAATTGTCGTAGTCGAAAACATCGTTTCCCATCGAGACCGGGGCGAGACTCGGGCGCAGGCGGCCCGTTTGGCCTTGCGAGAGATAGCCGTGCCCCTGATCGGATCGACCGTAACGCCCGTTGTGGTTTTTTTGCCGCTCGTCTCGGTCACCGGAGTGACGGGAAGTTTCTTCCGCGCCCTTGCGATTACAATGACGATCGCTCTCCTGACTTCGCTGCTGCTTGCTGTCACTTGGACTCCCGCGCTGAGCCTGGTTTTCCTTCGCGGTGGGAGTGACGGGAGTGAAAAGAATCACGATGAGCACGGACGCATCATGTGCAAAGTCTTGCTATGGCATGAGCGAGGGCTGACCTGGTCGCTCGGTCGTCCATTGCAGCTTTTAGGTCTTTGCGCGCTCCTGGCGATTGGCAGTTTCTTTTGCTATCGAGGGCTTGGCTCCGATCTTCTGCCCGAGATAGATGAGGGCGGATTTATTCTCGACTACATCATGCCTGCCGGTAGTTCTCTTTCTGAGACGAATCGAGTACTCGAGCACGTGGACCAAATGCTGCACAGCATACCGGAGGTCGAAAGCACATCGCGGCGAACCGGTCTGCAGATGGGACTTGCTGCCGTCACCGAAGCTAACACCGGTGACATTACCGTGAAACTGAAAAGTAAGCGTGATCGGGGGATCGATGAGGTGATCGCGGATGCGCGCGCTCAAATCAAGAAGGCAGAGCCTGCGCTTGACGTTGAATTTACGCAGGTCCTTCAGGACATGATTGGGGACCTATCGAACGCGCCGGAGCCGATCCAGATCAAGATATTCGCGAGCGATCCCTTACTGCTCGCGAATCTCGGCCCTCGCATTGGGGAGGCTATCGGCAAGATCGGTGGCGTGGTGGATGTTCAGAACGGAATCGACAATACGATCAGCGGTCCGGCCACCAACTTCCAGATCGATCCGTCAGTCGCTGCCCGAATGGGCTTCACGCCCGTGGAAATTGCCGAAGACGCCACATCGATCCTGGACGGCGTTACCACTACTGATCCGCTCATTGCGAATGGAAAGCCATACATGGTTCGTGTTCGCCTGGGCGATGAAACGCGTCAATCCCTGGATACCATTCAGAACACCGTCTTCAATAGTTCAACCGGCAAACTTGCTACCCTCGGTTCGCTCGCTCAGGTGACGCAACTGTCTCCGCAAAATGAGATCAAACGAGAAAACCTGCAACAACTCGTTACGGTGACGGCGAGGCTCGAGGGGTCTGATCTTGGAAGTGCGATCGCGAAGGTTCAAAACACCGTCAATGCAATGCATCTGCCGCCTACCGTACGAGTCGAATATAGCGGAACCTATCAGGAACAACAGCAGTCCTTCCACGAGCTTTTGCGTGTTCTCGTCCTGTCGCTGGCGCTGGTGTTCGGCGTACTGATGGTTGAATTCCGGAACTTCTCGGCTCCAGTTGCGATCCTGACGTCGTCCGTACTCTCTATCGCTGGCGTAGTCGTTGCCCTGCTGGTCACAGGCACGACATTCAATGTTGCATCCTTTATGGGTCTGATTATGGTAATCGGCATCGTGGCCAAGAATGGCATCCTGCTGCTTGATGCAGATGAACGATACCGCCGGGAAGGCGTGTCCGGACGCGAAGCTATGATTCACGCCGCGCAGCGCCGGCTGCGGCCAATTCTGATGACCGCATCAGCCGCAATCTGCGGCATGCTTCCGCTCGCATTCGCGCTGGGCTCCGGATCGCAAATGCTCCAGCCACTGGCCATCGCCGTCATCGGCGGGCTGGTGATCTCGATGGTTCTAAGTCTGATCGTAACGCCGGTAGTCTACTATCTGCTTACGAAATCTGAAACTCAGGCGGCATAAAGTGGGCTGCGATTGTGAGTCGCAGGCCCCGTCCGCTCCTGTTCCGAACCTCCCGCGCTTCGCACTAATCGGTTGAGGTTTGGCGTTCAGGTTATCGTTCCACAACGATGATCTTGAAACTATCCGGCACCACGCTGCGACGAGGATGCGGCATAGCGTCGGTGGCTGGCGTTGGCGGTCCGAACTGTGCGGTTACCAGGTAAATCCGTCCGGTCGAGGCGTCGAAGGCCATGGTTCGCGCGCCCTTCTCCGTCTTCACGGTTTGCAGTACTGGGAAATCGGGCTTTGCGGAATCCACAACGGTAAGGGTGCCGTCGCCTCCATTCGAGGAGAAAGCCAGCGCATGTTTCGGATCAAAGCTGGCGGCATCGGGCGAATCGCCAATCGCAGCCAAGCCTAGTACTTTGCCGGTGTCATAATCGACAACGGCCATCTTGCCACCATCGCAGACGGAAAAGAGCCTGTGTTTTGCGAGGTCAATTGCCATGCCCGAAGGCGATTCGCAGCCTTGCAGCGGCCAGGTGGCGACTGCCTTGCGGCTGGCCGCGTCCAGTTTCACAATCTCATTTTTGTCCTCGATGTTCACAAACACCGCCCCATGTGCATCGACCTGCGGGAACTCCGGTTTCCCAGGAAGTGGAACCGTGGCCACAACCGTGTTGGACGTGGTGTCTAACACAGAGACATTATTGCTGCGTCCGTTGAAGGCCCAAACGGTTTTTGTCGCCGGCTCAAAGGTGATGCCGTCTGGATTTGTGCCAGCCGGAACCGTAGTCAGAATGGAAAAATCTTTGCGGTTGAAGACGACGATTGCGTTTCCGGCACCGTCGCTGATGTAGCCAGTCTTGCCGTCAGGATTGAGCGCGACACCGTGGGTGCTTTTCAATCCTGTAATCGCACCAATCGGTTTGCTGGTCGTGGTATCCACTACCTCGACCCGCGAGTTGTGTGTCACGTAAAGCAGGTGCGCTGCATCGTCGCTCAGCAGGTAGTCCCAACCACCCTGCCCGCCGAGCTTCCATTGATCGACAATGTGATAGGTTTGCGCTGCAGATACCGCAACCAAGAGAAGGACCGCAGCGACCGCTCCTCGATAAAAGCGCATAGTGAACTCCTGAAGTAAGACTCGGCATTCCTGCCGGCCTGCTGAGTATCGCTACTGTTCCTTAAGCGAAGCTGAAAATGTGGAACGAGACAGTATAAGTTCCGCCGGGAGGTTCACGATGACCAAAGCTCCGCCCTCAGGGCCATTGGCAATCTGGATTGAACCGCCTGCCCGCTCACAGATGGCTTTGCAGATGGAAAGGCCCAAGCCAGAGCTTCCACTCTTTCGGCTGCGGGATGGGTCGGCCCGATAGAAAGGCTCAAAGACCCGCTCGCGATCCTCTTCGGAAATACCTTCTCCCTGATCCTGAACTGTCAGCCGGGCCGTATCTTCGTCGGTCGTCAATGTAATTCGCACGGTGCTTTCCGGGGGGCTATGTCGCAAAGCATTTAAGAGGATGTTCGAGCATAAAAGAAGCGCGTCGTGGCTATCGATCGGCACCCTGGCATCGGCGGTGACTTCGACATTCACTACAATCGCCTTCAACTCAGCCATGCGATTAGTTTGATTCACGGCATCCTCGATCACATCGCGTAAAGAGCAGTACAGAACTGTCCCTCCAGAGCCGTCTCTTTGTATTGGCGTTTCCAATCGTGCCAAGGTGAGCATCTTCTGCACGGCCATTTCCAGACGCGTAAAGTCGTCCAGGCTGAGCGCCAAGCCCTGGCTGTATTCTTCGACGCTGCGCTTCCGCATCGACAGCAGTTGCAAGGAGGACTTTACAATGGCCACGTCTGTCTTAAGTTCGTGAGCAGCATCGCTGGTGAACTGCCGCTGCTGCTCAAATGAGCGTTGTAGACGCGCGAGCGTAGCTTCGAGAGCGTCGGCAAGGGGCCGCAATTCCACGGTCTCTTTCGCCTTAAGTGGTGTGTTGAAGTGCCAGTCACTCGAACTGACGCGTTCCGCTTCACGAGCAAGTTCATAGACAGGTGACAATCCCTTCCGCACCCACCACGCCATAACTGCAGCGGTGAGGCCGAGGAGGATGGCTGTTGCAATCGCAAAGAAGCGGGTAGCCTCAAGGACCTCATGCCACATGTGACTCAAAGGTGTTCCGTATACGATTGTGATGCTGTGACCAACTCCACCATTGGATTTGCCCGGGTCGACAATGCGGAGTCGAGCGAGAACGACGAATCGGTAAGCGCGACCACGCACGTCAACGTTGCGGAATAAGGGCGACGGAGATGAAGGCCTCTCCCAACTTGGAGCATCACCCATGGAACCCAGCACTCTACCTCGCTCATCCTCGACGCGATATATTGCATTCTTCGCAACCTGTACTCCGCGCATATCGAGCATGACGGTGTCGCCTTCATCTTCTGCATCCTGGACCGCTCCCATCAACGATTCAGCGGTCGCTAATAAAGAGGCATCGAAGGCTTTCAACTGCACGTGGCGCTCGCGCACGGTGATGGCGCCAATCAGCGCGATTGCAGACAATAGCTCGAGAACGAGAACAGTGACGATAAGCCGTCGCGTGATGGAGATGGATCTCGTCATAAGGCTGCGGCGCCATCCTCACGTAGACGGTATCCGCGATGCCGCAAGGTCTCGATCAGCGGCTCAGTACCAGCTCTGTTTAGTTTTCTACGCAGGTTCGAGATATGAGCTTCAATCACGTTGGAATGATGCTCCCAATCGAAATCGTAGAGATGCTCCAGCAGTTCCTGCTGTGAAACAACTGCGCGAGGCCGATGAATGAGGTATTCAAGAATCCGGTATTCCGTCGGCGAGAGATCGAGGAACTGCCCGTGACGGCGGACAGTTTGCCGGACCGTATCCAGCTCCAGATCCGAAACCGCGATTACCGGTGTAGAAACCCCTTTAGCTCGCCGTATGAGCGCTTTGATCCTGGCAAGAAGCTCTCCCAGATCAAATGGCTTGCTGAGATAATCGTCGGCTCCCGCATTCAGTAGATTTATGACAGACTCTTTGCCTTCTTGTGCCGTGAGAATGAGGACAGGAGTATGCAGTTTTTTTCGACGCAGGTCTCTAAGAACATGCTGACCGCTCTTGCCAGGAAGCATGAGATCCAGCACGACCACGTCATAGATCCCCTGCTCCGCGAGGTGCGAACCCTCTTCTCCGTCGATCCCATGGTCTACCGCCAGTCCGGCTTCCCGCAGAGCGGCAACAATGTTATCAGCCAGCCGTTGCTCGTCTTCGATCAGGAGTACTCGCATATGTTAAGCCTTGCGATTATTGTCTCAAAGGTTGCTTAAATTTGGCTGAAGCTGCCCAGCGGGCCAGTTGCGACAGAAATTGTCAAAGTTGGAAGAGCACTCCCAGTCCGTCGACGGATCCCCATGAACTGACAGGCTTCAAGGTTTGATCCATAAGGCCCATTGAGGTTCCGTTCCAGTTACCTTACTGGTTTCAGCGCGCGTTTTGACAGTATCGTTGTCGGCCACGCAGGTGCAGAATTTCCTGAGGATGAATTTCACAACCTGCTCTCGGCTTGCGATTCTCCTGGTAATTGGCATCGTTACTGCCGCAATGCCAGAATCGAAGCTGCAAGATCGGCACGTCCTATATCTCGACGGAAGCACTTTCCTGGACTTTACATCTTGAGTTACTTTCTGGCGCCGGTGCTGCTGCTCGCCGCCTATGGCGCTGCACGGCTGTACGTGCGCAGAAATGTCGAAGGATACTCGACGGCTCCGCAATACGAGCCACCCGCAGGGCTCTCGCCCGCTGCAATGCGATACGTAACACGCGGAGTTGTCGACGGCACTTCCGTCGCAGCCACTTTGGCAAGCCTTGTCGTGCGGGGCTATGTCGAAATGCAAGCTAAGGGCGCGTCTTTCGCCTTCTGGCGTATGCAAAAATGCGATAACGAGCTTAATCAGTTGCCAGCCGAAGAGGCAGCGATCGCGGAATTGTTGTTCGATACCAGCGCCAACATTGCTGATCCTGCTTGCGGAAAAGCAAACGAGTTCCGGGATCTGGCTCCCTCATCAATCCCCGACAAAGCCGCTGTCGTAGCCTTCGGCCCTTCCGACGCTCGCATAAAAGTGATGGCCGGAGTGATATACACGCGAGTGAAGCCAGCCCTGGAAGGGAAGTACTTTACCAGGAACGCTGGGATCATCCTTTTAGGGATTCTGGCCACTCTTGTCTTTGGCTTGGCTGTACTCCCATCCGGCCACCAGAGCAATGCACTGTTTCTCACGATTTGGAGTTTCTTCTTTTTCCAAGGCTTCAGCGTCCTTACGGGACTGGCCGTGTTCGGCAAACAAAGGATGTCTTTAACCGCAGTCGCCGTGTCGCTCGCGTTTGTAGGTACCGCGTTTGTGGCGGCGCACGAGCTCGCCCGGAACATCTCTTGGGTTCCGGTCGCCTCTTATTTCGCCATGATCGTGGTCAACGGCGTCTTCGTGCCTCTGTTGCATACGCCTACGGCTGCAGGCCAGAAGTTGCTATTTCAGATTCGCGGATACGAGACCTTCCTGCGTGCAACCGAACTGGACCGCATGAATGAAATAGGCAAGACATCTGCATCCATGCCGAAGATGGCATCCATACCATATGCCATCGCCCTTGATCTGAAAGAGCCCTGGGGCCAGGCCATGGCCAATACTTTCGCATCGGTCATACCCTCTCCTGACGAATGAGCAAGGAGTAGGTACGTCGACGATCTCTTAGCTCGTAAGTCGTCGCGAGATTGCGAACTAATGAAGACACAAAAGCACGACTAACTTCTCTCGTGGTATTCACGAAAATTTAACATGAAATGGAAACTTTCTGCCTAGTTTGTGCTTGACAATCGGTCCTAATATATTTATGTTAGCGCCGCATAAACAGTTGAAAGGACTTTAATTTTCGCTGTTACCGAGGCTAATTGGATCCCAGATTCGGCGAGGCTCGGGCGCGCCAGTTTGGATGCTAATACCTGGCCTATGATGGCTGTGCTAAGTACTTGCTCCCCCCAGGTATAACCCAGTTTGTTTACTGCCACACTCGCAATGCGACTCGTTGGTCATTGTGAGATGTGTGCGCAACCGTTTCTCAGCAGTATTGTCACCCTGTTTTTTGTGAGCCACTCCATAGTTGGGACAATTCAACAATCGTCTTGATTTTGTAGGTAGATTCATGCCGCCGCTTCGATACCTGCAATTCGAAGGACTCTTGCACTTTGTGCGAAGAGCAGCGCCGATATTGTTGTTATCGGTGATGGTGGGACAGATCTTTGTCTTTGCGGCGCCTGGCAACGACGACGCCCGTTCCTCGAAGCCCTCTTCATCGGCTATCTCATCTCCCAGCGTTGAACCGGAAGTCACCATCGTGGAATTCAACGACTTCATGTGTCCTTATTGCTCCAAGATGGTTCCAGTGATCGACAAACTGGTTCATTCCTATCCAGGCA
The DNA here is from genome assembly GCA_964407505.1 of uncultured Acidobacteriaceae bacterium. Taxonomy (GTDB): domain Bacteria; phylum Acidobacteriota; class Terriglobia; order Terriglobales; family Acidobacteriaceae; genus Sulfotelmatobacter. The sequence goes on from CAYOVU010000336.1 coordinate 18,316, forward strand.
AGATTCGACTTATCGTCAAAGACTTTCCCCTCGAGTTTCATCAAGGGTCCGAACTCGCTCACGAAGCTTGTCTGGCCGCGAAGGCGCAGAACAAATACTGGGAGATGTATCATCTGCTTTTTGCGAATCAGCAACATTTGGAGAGATCCGATCTATTGGAGTACGCAAAACAACTCCACCTCGACATTGCGAAATTCGAAAGCGCACTCGATACTCACAAGTACAAATCAGCGATCTTAGAAAGCGTGGCGGAAGGCAAGGCGCTAGGGGTAACCGCAACTCCCACTTTCTTTATGACGGGACGGAAAGTGGAAGGCACTCAGTCGTTCGAGTCTCTGCAGGAGAGAGTTCAAGCGGCGCTCGGGATGGACCAGCCTCCTCACGACGACAGGTCCGGGCAGGGATTGAAGCTGGCTGAAGTGAACGTGGCAAATGCTCCCATGCGGGGCTCGCCGGATGCGGCAGTTACGATCACTGAATACGCCGACTTTCAGTGTCCTTTTTGCGCGAGCGCCCGAAATTCCGTCGATCAAGTTCTCCGCGAATATTCAGGTCGAGTCAAGCTTATCTTCAAAAGTTTCCCTCTCGATTTCCATGCCGATTCCAAGCTGGCGCATCAGGCTGCGTTGGTGGCCGGTAAGCAAGGAAAATTTTGGGAGATGCATGATCTTATCTTCGCGCGGCAGAGCACGATCAAGCGCGACGACCTGTTTGCCATGGCAAAGAGCCTTGGACTGGAGATGGATCGCTTTGCCAGGGATGTGGAAAGCGAGGAAGTGCGAGCGCAGATCGAGGCCGAGCATGCCGAAGGACAGCGAAGGGGCGTGCAGGGTACGCCGACTTTCTACGTAGACGGCGACGAACTGGAAGGTGCGGCAAGCGTGGCGCAGTTCGAAGCCAAGATTGATCACTCTCTCCGCGCCAAAGGAATCGAGCCGGCCAAGCTGCCGATTGCCGCGGATGGTGGCCCCTCTCGGGGGCCAGAGCACGCGCCCGTTACCGTTCTCTGGTACTCAGACATAGCCAGTCCGCTGGCCGTACAGGCGAATCGATTAATGGAGCAGGTGCTCGATTCGTATCCCCACGAGGTTCGCGTCGTTTTCAAGAACCGCCCGCTCGAATTTCATCACGACGCCATGCTCGCCCATCAGGCCCTAATGGCCGCCGCGGCCCAAGGGAAGTTTTGGGCAATGCACAGCGTTTTGCTGGCCAATCAAAGTTTGTTATCTGCACCCGAGCTGGCGAATTATGCCGGGCAGATCGGCCTGGACACGCAGAAGTTTGTCGCCGATCTTTCGAGCCAGACATTTCGTGATCAGGTACAACGCGATGTCTCGCAGGCGCGCGATGCGGGAGTGAACGGCGTCCCAGTTTTCTTCGTCAACGGGGCACGCGTGGACGGCGTACAACCCCTCTCCAGTTTCAAGGCGATTGTAGATGAACAGGTTCAGAAGACGCGAGTGGCAATGGTTCATGAATAGCAGTGGTGGGGGCACACAGGCATGAGTTCGATGCGAGCAACAGTCCTCTCGTTTGTGGGCGTGGTATTGATTTCGATGCCGGTTTTGGCGCAGACGAGCGTGAAGCTTAATGCTGCGACGAGTCCAACATCCGGACAAGCGGGGCTGACGACTGTATCCGTTACCGGCTCCGGATTCCCCAGCGGTACGATCTCGCCAGCAAGCGTCACGGTTACGCTGACGCCTAGCGGGGGGACTGCGGTGACGACTACGGCAACCGCCGTGACTCCGGGAACAGGCACGACCAACACGATCGCCTTCGTGGTGCCCGCCTCGATTTCCGTATCCACACCCACGGTCTATGAAGTCTCAATTTCGGGCCAGACCACCACGGGCACCGCATTCCAGAGCTCAAACTCTTCGAATCTGACGGTCGATCCGCCGTCATCCATCACATCGATTTCTCCCAACACAGGACTGCAAGGGCAGACCATCTCGGTAACCATCAATGGCAAGTACACCAATTTCGTGAGCGGCGTAACGCAAGCGAACTTCGGCCCAAACATTTCCGTGGGTGGAGCGGCACCGGGCACTAACGGCTTGGTGGGGGTGGTCAGCGCAACTAAAGCGACGGCGAATATCGTTATCGGTAACACAGCCGCTGTAGGTAGTTACAACGTGACGGTTGTGACAGGCGCTCAAACAGCCACACTGGCCAATGGCTTCGCGGTGAATGAGGCGAGTGTGAAGCTCGGCTCTGCGACCACTCCAACAACGGCGCAAGCGGGTGTGACGACTGCCTCTGTTACCGGCTCCGGATTCCCCAGCGGGACAATCTGGGCGGCAAACGTCACCGTGACACTGACACCCAAGTCAGGCGGAAGTGCGTTAACAACTACGGCGTCGAGTGTGACTCCGGGGACGGGGTCAACGAGCACTGTCAGCTTCCTGGTGCCAGCCTCGATTTCCGTGCTCACCCCCACAGTCTATGAAGTTTCGATCTCAGGCGCAACCACGGCGGGCACGCCATTCCAGAGCTCGAACTCGTCGAATCTGACGGTTGATCCGACGTCAACGATCACGTCCGTTTCGCCTAACACAGGACTGCAAGGGCAGACTCTTACGGTCACTATCAACGGCAAGTACACGAATTTTGTGAGCGGGGTGTCGCAAGCGACCTTCGGCTCAGACATTTCGGTGGACGGAGCGGCAGCGGGAGCGGCTGGTCCGGTAACCGTGGTCAGTGCGACCAAAGCGACAGCGAATATCTCTATCAGCGACACAGCGACGCTGGGCCCTAATAACGTAACGGTAGTGACGGGCGGTGAAACGGATTCGATCACGAATGGCTTCACGGTGAACGAAGCAAGCGTGGTGCTTGGTTCCGCGACTCCAACATCAGCGGAACCGGGGCTGACGACTGTGTCCGTTACCGGGTCCGGATTCCCCAGCGGTACGATCTCGCCAGCAAGCGTCACGGTCACGCTGACGCCTAAGAGCGGTGGAACTGCGGTGACGACTACTGCAACCACCGTGACTCCGGGAACAGGCTCGACCTACACTATCGCCTTCGTGGTGCCCGCTTCGATTTCCGTATCTACACCCACGGTCTATCAAGTCGCGATCTCGGGCGCTGACACAGTGGGCACGCTATTCCAGAGCTCAAACTCCTCGAATCTGACGGTTGATCCGCCGTCATTCATCTCATCGGTCTCGCCTAAGACAGGACTGCAAGGGCAAACCCTTACGATCACCATTACCGGCAAGTACTCGAATTTCGTGAGCGGCGTGTCGCAAGCGACTTTCGGTGCAGACATTTCGGTGGGCGGAGCGGCGGCGGGAGCGGCTGGTCCGGTAACTGTAGTCAGTGCGACCAAGGCGACAGCAAGTATCTTCATCAGTAACTCGGCGGCGCTGGGCGATCATAATGTAACGGTGGTGACAGGCGCTGAAACGGACTCGATCACGAATGGGTTTGTGGTGGACGTCGATAGCACGCCTCCTGTTGCCGTACCTGGCGGTCCGTATTCGGCGAAGCTGCCCGCAGCTGTGCAATTCAACGGCAGTGCTTCGTACGACCCCAAGAATAAGTCGGCCGTGCTTACCTACTCCTGGAACTTTGGCGACGGGACACCGAATGGGACCGGCGCTACACCAAGCCACACCTATGCAGCGGCCGGAACCTACAACGGCAGCCTGACGGTGACGAACTCGTCCGGGGTGTCGAGCTTACCTGCTCCATTTGTCGCGATCATCACTGCCTCCATGCCAACCGCCGTACCCGGCGGTCCCTATTCGGTGCAGTTGCCCGCGGCGGTACAGTTCAACGGTAGTGGTTCCTCAGATCCCAATGCCGGTGCCACGCTCAGCTTCAGTTGGAATTTCGGCGACGGAACTGCGAACGGTGTGGGCGCCACTCCCAGCCACATCTACGCAACCGCTGGTACCTACAACGGTTCTTTGACGGTGACGGACAACCTCGGGTTGTCGAGCGCTCCGGCTGCTTTCGTAGTGACCGTAGCGGCAGCACGTCCTCTGCCTCAAATTACGATCACCAGCCCAACCCCATTGAGTGTTTTCAACGCTGCCGCGAACCCAATCACAGTGACCGGCACAATTGATAACTCGACCGATACCGTCTCCGTGAACGGCGTCGCCGCATCGGTTTCTGGCGGGTCGTTTACCGCACCGGGCATCCTTCTCCGCGAGGGACAGAACGTCATCACCGTAACAGCGACTGACGTTTACGGCGATGTGGGTGCGGCTTCGGAAACCGTGACGCTGAACACCACGCCGCCGCAACTCGGCATCCTGGCGCCAACCAACGGATCGGTAGTCACCTCGTCCACGGTAACTGTGGCCGGCAATGTGAATGAACAAGTGCCGGGCACGATTAACGCCAAGCAAGTCACGGTCACGGTGAATGGAATTGCCGCGACCGTGAGTAATAGAACGTTCTCGGCTGCGAATGTCCCGCTGGTACAGGGCATGAACATTCTTACGGCCACGGCCACCGACCCGGCGGGCAACACCAGTCAGATTCAAGTGACTGTCACTTACATGGGCACCATTCCGGTGCAGAAGATTCTCAAGGTTTCAGGTGAAGGACAGACGGGAGCGATAAGCACAACGTTGCCCCAAGCTCTGGTGATTCAGGTGGTCAATACCAACGGCGCGCCGGTCCCGAATCAGCAGGTGACATTCTCGGTCGTCAAGAGCGACGGCATGTTGACTTCGAGCAACCAGCAGGGTCAACAGATCAATGCGATCACCGACCAGAACGGACAGGCGAGTGTGCAACTCCAGTTGGGAACGCGTGTTGGAGTCGGCAACAATCAAGTTGCGGTGACGGCTACAGGCTATACCGGTCAGGCGCTATTCTGCGAAAGTTCCACCGTCGGGCCGCCCTCACAAATCGTGGTTGAAATGGGTGATGGGCAGAGTGGCGTTATCGGTCAGCCGCTGCCGGCACCGTTGGAATTGGAAGTTCTTGACGCCGGCGGCAATCCGGTGGCCTATGTTCCCGTGACGTTTACGGTTCAGTCCGGCGGGGGCTCACTGAACGGCAACAGCACTTTGCAGGTTAGTACCGATATCAACGGGATGGCCAGCGCCCTGCTGAACTTGGGCCAGCAGGAAGGCATTAATAACAATGTCGTCAGCGCAACTTTTACCGGCAATACAGGGCCGGCGGCGAGTTTTGTCGCATCGAGCCAGGCTGCGGGTCCAGCTGCGATTACCAGTATCAGCGGCTTGGTCGAGGATGATTCCAACACGCCGATTCCAGGCGCGACGATAACCCTAGAAGGAACCGCCTACACCGCCACGTCGGATGTGAATGGAAACTTCATCATCTCGCCGGCGCCAGTCGGATCCTTCCTCTTGCAAGTGGTCGGACAGACGAGCACGCGCACGGATGCCACGTTCCCGACCTTGGTCTACAACATCACGACGGTTGCAGGAATCAACAATACCCTCGGAATGCCGGTCTGCTTGCCTCCTCTCGATCCGACATCCGTGCAGACGTACAGTCCCACTTCAACTCAACCTCTCACGCTGCTCATGACCGGTGTACCAGGTTACGTGTTCACCGTCGCGCCGGGTTCCGTGACCAATCCGGACGGAACTCCGTATAGTGGGCCGCTCTCGCTTTCGCAGGTGCATGCCGACCGCGTCCCCATGGCGCCGCCTCATGGCACACTTCCGCTAATCGCGGGTACTCTGCAACCGCCGGGGCTGCATTTTAATCCGCCAGTCCAGGTCCAATTCCCGAACACGAGCGGACTGGCCCCAGGTTCGGTAGTGGACATCTACTCCTACGATCACGACCAAATGGCTTGGGTTTCGCAGGGGCCTGCTCGGGTCAGCACCGACGGGTCGGTTATCGTATCCGATCCTGGATTCGGGATCAGCAAGTCGGGCTGGCACTTCCCGCCACCACCGCCACCACCGCCCAAGTGCGCCAGTGCTTGCACGACTACGAACCCCTGCCTGACCAGCAAGTGTGTGAATGGGGCATGTCAGACTAGCCCTACCAATAATGGTGGAACGTGTAGTGATGGCACAGCTAACCAGCAATGCGGCACTAACGGAGTGTGTCAGAACGGCGCGTGCACCTTCAGCAGCACTGCCACCAATGGGCAATCTTGCACGCCCACGGATAAGTGCATAAAAAATCCAACCTGCCAGAACGGCACGTGCACGGGTCCGCAGCAGGACACCAACACCTTAGTCCAGGACGGTGCACTCAATGCTAATGTGGTGGTGCCTCCCTCGCTATCAAGCGGGCTGACACAGTTCTTCACGACTTTGACTGGCGGCGCCATTCAGTTCAAGACCGTCACTGCCGGCCTCAAAGGAACGGGCAAGAACTGCTGCAACCAAGACGTCGGCTTCCAGCAACTTGGGATCCTGAATTCAAGCGCCACCGTCACTATTACTGGGGCTGTGGGGAAGCCCATACCAATATGGGGAACTCCGAGTCTTGAACTCAAGAAGAACTTTGGTGCTTTCGAGGTTGATGTCGACTACGCTTTGGGCGTTTACCTTGACCTTGGCAGCTTCGCCGTCAATGGCGAGATAGGATACCGTACCGACGCCTGCAAGCCGGATGGATCCGATAGCTGCGGCTACGGTCAGATCAACGCGCAGTGGTCTCCTTCAATTTCAATCCAAGGGACGATTATCTTCTGCCTGGAAACCTATACGACTTCCAACTGTATAGGTGGCGGCGCTCAGGGAGGAGTGAAGGGCGCAGTTTCAATTGGCGCACGCTACAACATGGACAGCGTTGCGGGGCTGGGAGGAAGTAACGGCCAGTGTGCTTCGGGGCCCGAAGGGTTCTTTTCCGCCGGCCGGGGAACCGCATTTATCACTGCTGAAGTCGATGTCCCAAAGAAATACACGTTCGGTTACCAGTGGCAGCCGAGTTGGGCGAAAGGTGTCACTTGCGTAGTAAGTGGGCAGGGGTTCGCTTGTTCGCTCCAGTGAGCGAGGCATTCAGGGGAGTGAAGTCGTAAACCTAAAACGCTAAGAACCGGCGGCGTTCTCGCGAATCGTGCAGTTTCGCGAGACGCCGTCGAGAGACTCTATGAACCGAAAGATCAGCGACCGAGTGGCAATCCGGCGAATCGTCCCGCGATTTCTATGCTTGCTTCTGGCTTGCGCGGCCGCCGGTCAAACATTGCCCAGCTCAGCCGCGTTGCTGATTATGCGGCGGCAAAGCGTGCCGCTTGCGACTGACATCGAGCGGTCCTTACTGCGTACCGGCATGTTTCTGCAGTTTGAAGCACGATGGTACGACGTGGCACTGAATAAATTCGGCGCCACGGGCGATCAGTCTGAATCGGCATGCGCGGCCGCTTTGGAGGATATCCGTACAAAGAATTATGTGAAGTTTAAGAAAATCTGGGAGATTCCTCCCAAGCCACCGGCTTCGGCCAATGAGCCCTTCTCGGGCGGCGTGGAAATCGGAGACTCCAACGCATGGTTGGATGCGTACTATTCGGTTTTTGACTTTGAGCATGTAACGATGGTAGCGAAGGTCCTCGTGGGATCACGCTCCGTTTGCGTTTGGGATGCGAATGCCAAGTCGGGGCCAGTACGCAGGGCGTTCATTGTGCGCGGAGCAAAAGTCAGCGCCGTAACCAGCGACACCAAACTGGAAGAAGTGATCCTGAATTCTCTGGAGGCCGCGCGCCGGACTCCATCGGCCTACAAACCCGTTTTCGATTTCCATCCCAGAGTTCAATTCCCGATTCCCAGTGAAGGCAACGGCTCAGCCGGCGAACATCCGGTGTTCCTGCAATTTGACGGCGTGCCGATTGACTATGACCTTGCGCAGAAAACGCCGCCGTCAACCAGCGATCCGTTGATCGAGTTTTACCAGCGCGCTTATGCCGCCAACAGCGCGAAAAACCTGGACGCACTCCCTTCCATGTTCGCGCCCTTGAGTGCCGCCAAGTTGAAGGAATGGACCGAGAAGGAGCAGGAAACGGAAAGAGACAAAGACAGCAAGGAGATCGCCAGCCACGCGGAGCACGCATTTCTCGAGCCACGCTATGTCAAGTTTGTAATCCACGGCGATCCGGTTTCGCTCGTTTTTGTGTCGGGTGAGTCCGGCAAAGCCTGGCACCCGGAGCGCCTGAGCTATCGCTATGTAGTAAAAGATGCGGCCTCGGGGCAGTTTCAGCTTGCCAACCTAGGATACAACAATGCTCTCGATCAGCTCCTGTATTCAAGCTTATTTGATATGAGAATTTTGCGGGTGCCAGAGTCGAAAAAACCGAAACCTGGGGCTGCGCCTGCAAGAAGCAAAACGGGTAAGTAGCGATGACAGATTTTTCAGAACCAATGTAACCCGGTTTGCGTTTGCAAGCAGCGCGCAAGCCGAGAGTTGGAAAAGGCGAGAAAGCGATGAGTCGAGCCAAAGCAAAGCTGTTGCCAGGCAAGATCACTGAGCTATGGGCGAAGGTCGCAGTGCTGATATCCGGTGTGCGACGGAGAGTCTTGCGTCTCCGGCACAGCCGAAGGTTAGCGCTCCCGGCATCCTTGGTGGCCTGTGCTGTTCTTGCTGTCAGTCCTGCCTGGGCGCAACTGGGCTCGAACTGTACCGCGAGTTTGCTGAACCGGACTGTGCAGGTGAATGCCGATGGCAGCTTCGCGCTCGGAAACGTTCCTTCCAACCCGCAGAGCCTTTACCGAGTCCGCGTGCGCTGTCTTAACCCGGATGGAAGCTTCGCTCAAGGCATGTCGGGCCTACTTAACTTGAGTGGAAGCGGAGATTCGGTCGACATCGGCACAATCGATTTTGACAACTTTACTCTGCCTCCGGTTTCAATTTCGACAACCATCAACGAAGCCACCTCGTCCCTTACCACCGCAGGCCAGACTGTCCATCTTTTTACGCTGGGCACCTATTCGGATGGGACGCAGCAGAGTCTCAGTTATCCCGATTCTGGAACGACTTATATTTCCAGTAATCCCGCAGTGGCAACAGTGGATAATACCGGCCAGGTGACCGCAGTTTCCGCCGGCAACGTAACCATTACGGCGACCAACGAGGGCGTGGTTGCGACGGTGCAGATCCAGGTACTGATTGCGCTGGATAGCGACGGTGATGGTATGCCCGACGACTACGAAATCGCTAACGGGTTCAATCCCTTCGACCCCAGCGACGCAGGACAGGACGCCGATGGCGATGGCTTGACCAACCTCCAGGAATACCTGCTGGGAACTAATCCGCATAACCCGGACACGGATGGCGACGGTGTTCCGGATGGCCTGGAAGTGAAGCTGGGGACCAATCCCCTCGATCCCGATACCGATCACGACGGACTCACTGATGGTCAGGAGCTGGCATTAGGCACCAATCCGCTCAACCCGGACACCGATGGCGATGGTATTCCGGATGGCATCGAGGTGCGTATTGGAACGAACCCACTCGTGCCCGATCCCACAACAACCGTGCAAGGTCGCGTTGTAGATGGCAGCGGCAATCCAGTGGCGGGCGCTTCCACCGTGGTCTTTACTTATTTTACCGGCTTCACTGATTCGACCGGCTATTTCAGCATTTCATTTGTTCCCTCTGCCATCGGCAGTATTCAAGTCGCGGCACAAATTACGAATAACGGTCAGATTCTTGACGGAACTTCCACCGCGAAACAAGGGGTCACCGCGGGGATCACAGATGTGGGCACCATTCAGATTGGCGTCGATGCCGGAGCTGTCTCTGGCGTGGTCTCAAATCTGAAGGGCGCGCCGGTGGTGAACGCTCAAGTCACAGTATCGGAAGGCGACAACGTACGCACGACCACGACCGATCCCACGGGGCACTACCTCGTCAATAACATGGTCGCAGGCACGATCACCGTAGTCGCAACGGATCCCAGCACTGGCCTGCAAGGGCAGGGCACCGGTGTGTTGGTGACCGGGCAATCGGTGAATATCAACATTTCGCTGGGCGCGAGCGGCACTATCAATGGCGTCGTGATGAAAGCTGATGGCATTACGCCGGTTGGCGGAGGCGTTACCGTGACGCTGTCCGGCTCGACCTTCGCGACGACGTCAACCGATCCGGTGGGAAGATATTCGTTCGGTTTTGTTCCGCTTGGAGTCTTCACCATTGACGCCACCGACGGCAATGGAAACCATGGGCGCACTACCGGGAATCTGTCTGCGACTGGGCAGACGGTTGGCGCGAACGTGGCCTACCTGGGACGCGGTACAGTCGCGGGAACAGTAACGAGTTCGGGCGGAGTCGCCGTATCCAGCGCGGCCGTCACCCTCACCAGCACTTCAATCTTCGGCGGTACGTACCAGGCAACGGCGGATAGCTCCGGAAAATTTAGCTTCCCAGGTATCTTTGTCGGTCCGTATACCGTCACCGCGCAGGACACGATCGGACGCAGAGGCGGACAGGCTCAAGGCAAGATAAGCTCCGACGGACAGAGTGTGACGACTAATATCACCCTGGGTGCGGCCGGCACGATCTCTGGCACGGTGTATCAGGCTGACGGAGTTACCGTCGTTGCCGGAGCCCAGGTGTCAGTTTCGCCATTCGGCCTCACTACGACCACGGATGCAAATGGCTATTATGAATTTGATGTATTGCCGGTAGGCACATATCAGATTTCCGTCACTAATCCCGCGACGGGAGATCAAGGGGCCGCAAGCGGCACGATCAATTCACAGGATCAAGTTGTGACGGTGAACGTCACCCTGAACGGCCTTGGCCAGGTTGTCATTACTGTGATTGACGGCGGCGGCAATGCGATTACCGGCGCTCAAGTCGCACTAACCAGTACAACTTCGTTCGGCGGCACGCAAAATGGAGTTACCCAATCGGATGGCATGGTTACTTTTGCGAAGGTACTGGCGGGCACGTTCAATGTCACGGCAGTCGATCCTTCAACCCAATTGTCCGGTAACACCACGGGCAATGTTTCGGTGAATGCCAGCACTCCCGTCACCGTTCAACTGCAGCCCGCGGGCACTATTCAAGGAACCGTTTACGGTCCCGATGGCGTTACTCCGGTTTCGGGTATCCAGGTACAACTGCAAGGAGAGGTTAACCTCACCACCGTATCGGCGGCCAACGGTTCTTATCAGTTCGTTACGGTTCCGACCAACACTTACACAGTGTCGGCCTACGACAGTTACGGCAATCTCCGTGCCACGGCTGGAAATGTTTCGCTCGCGGTCCAGGGTCAGACGGTAACCGCAAACCTGACGCTCATCGGCTTGGGAACGGTAAGCGGACAAATCACCAATCCCGATACCACAGTGGCTACCGGAGTTGGAGTTACACTAACCAGCCTTGCGCCGGGGTACGGCAGCTCGTTCAATTCGCAGAGCGACGTAAATGGCAACTACTCGTTCCCGGAAGTGCCAGTAGGCAGCTTTACCGTCAAGGCTCTGACACAGGCGACCACGGGATTGCTGGCCGGAAGTGCGACCGGGCAAATTGCTTCCAACGGCTCTCAGGTGACGGCGAACATTCAGCTGGCCGCCTCGGCGTTTCCCGTCAATCTGAATCAGCCATCCTATTTGTATGACGGCAACAACTTCCCCTTCGATGTCGCGGCCAACGGTACGATCGCGGATGGATTCGAGTACACTTTTGATGGCGATTTCAGCGCGAACAAAGGCGCGATGAACCTCGATGTAATCCTGGGCAATAGCACCAGTCCATTCACAGGCTCCAGCTCAGGAACTCTCGCGCAGAATGGCCAGGAAATCGATATTCAGCAGGAGAACCTTGCCGGCTTGAACGTGACCCGCAAGGTCTACGTTTCCAACACCGGATACTTCAGCCGGTATCTCGACATCCTGAACAACGCCAGCGCGAGCCCGCTCACGATAGGAGTGCGCTTCACCTCTAACATTCGGCCAACCAATACGTCATTCCCGCTAGTGATCAATACCTCTACGGGCAACACCTCGCCAAGCAATCAGGACGACTGGATGACCCTTGGCGACAACGTGGACCAGGATGCGACGCAAACTTTCAGTCGCGCCAACTTCGTGATTCCGGAACTGGCGTTTGTATTCCAGGGAGCCAATGCGCCGATCCAGGCTACAACCGCAAGCTATAATTTGCTCTCGGTCGACATCGTCACTCAGATTTTTGCCGGGGGCAACAGCGAGATCGGGCAGGTCCAGTCCGAATTTGACAACATTACGATTCCACCCGGTGGATCGATCGCCTTCTTAAACTTCGTAGCGCAGCAGACCAGTCGCGCCAGCGCTTTGGCTTCAGCCCAGAGAATCGTACAACTGCCCAGCGAGGCTCTTGTCGGCATTAGCCCCACTGAATTGTCTGAAATACAGAATTTTGCCGCCACAACCACCAGCAACGCCGCACCTCTACCTGCGATAAACGCCAACGTGGCCGGTCAGGTTCTCGCTTCCGACAGCCTTACTCCCATCCCCGGTGCTACCGTCACCTTCCAAAGTTCGCTACCGTATTACCAACGCCTGCAAAGCACCACTTCTGACAGTAACGGAAATTACGCATTTAACTCGGTCACCGGAGCTACCGGAAGCAACCTCATTATTCCCTCCGCGCCGTTCACGGTGCAGGCGACACTGCCGTCGACTCTCGTACAGTCTCCCGTGACTAATGGTGCCTTCGATCCGAGTGTGCCGCTCTTGGCCACGCAAAACATCTTTTTCACCGACACGGGAATCATTGCCGGTACGGTGAGCCGGCAGGAGGGCGAAGTTGTAAGCCTGGGCCAGGTCAGCTTGACCGGCAGCGGCTTTAACGGCACGCAGAGCACGTCAATCGGTGCCGACGGAAGTTACGCCTTCTACGCGGTTCCACCCGGCCAATACACGGTAATTGCGACCGTTTCAAATCCCATGGGCACCGGGCTGACGGGCAACACATCAGCAAGCGTTTCCGCTACCCTGACGACCCAGGCGAACATCGTTATTCCGGCCACGGGAGCAGTTGCGGGAACGGTCACGCGCAGTGATGGAAGCGCGGCGGTCAACGTGACCGTGTCCTTACAAGCAGGAAGTTTCTCTCGCGCGACGGCTACGGATACTGCCGGACGGTTCAGTTTCACAGACGTACCAACTTCCGCGTTTACTTTGGCCACTTACGATCCGCTGACCAATACAGCGGCCAGTGCGCCGGTCACGATTGTGGCAGACCAAACCATCACGCAGAATCTGGTGCTCATACTGGGCGGCACGGTGACAGGCACAGTTACGGAAAATGGGGTCGCTATCTCCGGGGCGCAGATTACCGTTACGGCGAACAACGGGACCTTCACCACAACCACAAATGCCCAAGGTGTCTACACCGTTGGCCAGGTTGCTCCCGGCAACCTGACCGTACAGGGAGTGGATCCGACAAACAACGAGTCAGGCCAGTCCACCGGCGCCCTCGGGCTCTCCGGGCAGACCATCCAGATCAATGTCCAATTGTTACCCTCTGGCACCGTATCGGGAACCGTTTTCCAGTCTGACGGTGTAACCCCGGCTCCGGGTGCTCAGGTGTTGCTCTGCCAGAGCCTTTCCGGCATCAGTTGCACCGGATATTCGGCCACGATGGTGACGAATACGAACGGCGCATACTCGTTCTCGGGCGTGCCGCTGGTCGGCTTCACAGTTGACGTCACCAATCCCAACGGCGACCGCGGCCGCAGCACCGGTCAACTCTCCAACAACGGTCAGACCCTGACGTTGAACGTACGGCTCAATGGCCTCGGCGCAGTGACCGTTACGGTCCAGGATGCCAATGGAAATTTGATTCCGAACGCGCAAGTCACGCTGACTGGAGAAACTCAGTTCGGTGGAACTTTGAAGAGTTCCACTCAGAGCAATGGCACGGCGCAGTTCAACAGCGTGCTCGCCGGCCCATTCTTCGTCGCCGCTACCGATCCGGTGACGTTGCTCGGAGGCAGTGTAAGCGGAACCGTCGCTCTGAACGGTTCGACCAGCGTTACGGTCAACCTGCAGCCGGCCGGGAATATTCTCGGTGTCGTCTACGCGTCCGATGGCAAAACGCCACTGTCGAATATGACTGTGAACCTGAGTGGGCCGACCACTCGCCAGACTTCGACTGGAGTAAACGGCAACTACAACTTCACTGCAATTCCGCTCGGGACCTACACGATCCAGGTCTACGACAGTTCGAGCCGGCTCCGCGCTCAGGCGGGCGGTGCAACGCTTACCAGCAATGGCCAAGTCCTGCCGGTGAACCTCGTCGAATCGGCTCTGATCACTTCGGTCAGTCCGTCGACCGTGGTGCAAGGTCAGACCGTCACTCTCACGATTCTGGGCGACTCGACCAGCTTCGGTTCCGGCACGCTATTCAACTTCGGAACGGGTGTCACCGTGAATTCAGCTACGGTAACTTCTCCCACTTCCGCTACTGTGAACATAACGGTTTCGCCGATCACCGCTACAGGAGCGTTCAGCGTAACCGCGACCACTGGAACCCAGGTTGCGACCGGCGTGAATGCTCTGACCATCACGGCCAGCTCGGCGACACTTCTTTCCGTGAGTCCCAATAGCGGCCAGCAAAACAGCTTGGGCACTCAGGTAAGTATTAGTGGCAGCAACACGCATTTCACCCAGTCCACTCCAATGGTGAACCTCGGATCGGGAGTCAACACGACTCAGGTGCAGGTGCTTTCCGATACTTCGTTGACCGCGACTGTCAACATTTCACCCGTCGCTCCACTACAAACCAACACGGTGACTGTGACCACGGGCGGCGAGCAGGCTTCACTGGCCAGCGGATTCACAGTAACCGCCGGCAATGCGTATATCACCGCCGCCTCGCCGGTCAACGCACAGCAGGGCAGCACGCTCACAGTTACGGTCACTGGCCAAAGCACAAACTTCGCGGCCGGCATAACCAGCGCCAACTTCGGCGCCGGCATCACTGTGACCTCCTTGGTCGTGAACAGCGCGACTTCAGCCAGCGTCACCATCGCGATTGATCCGGCGGCGACGGTTGGAGTTCGCACCATCACGATGACCACAAACACCGAGGTTGCAGTAGGCAACGGTCTGTTCACGGTGCAGGCAGGTCAGCCGCAGGTCGTATCAGTGACGCCGAACACGATTGCGCAAGGCTCGACACAGACCGTCTCCGTAACTGGATCGTTCACCCACTTCCAGTCCGGCGTCTCCCTAGTCAGCTTCAGCGGCGATGGCATCACGGCCGGCGCAGTAATCGTAAACAGCCCGACCAGTCTGCAGGTACCGGTCACAGTAACGGCCGGAGCTACGCCGGCCGCGCGCGGCGTCACCGTAACCACCAACGGCGAAGTGGCTACCCTGGCGAGCGCGTTAACGGTTACATCCGGCTTACCCGCGATCACCATCATCACTCCGAACGTAGGTGCGCCGAGCGCCACCGTGACGGTCACCATCACCGGAACGTCGACCAACTTTACGGCGAACAATACGGTCGCGAGCTTTGGCAGCGCGATCTCCGTCGGAGGTGCAGCTGAAGGCGCCTTTGGACCGGTAACTGTCACGGGCCCAACATCAGCGACGGCTACGCTGACGATTGATCAGGCAGCCACCCTCGCCTCTCGCAACGTCATCGTTCAGACCACGTTGCCAAACAATTCCATCGAGATGCTGACCGTCAATGCTGGATTTACCGTGCAGACGATTACTACCACGCAACCCTCGCTGGTGAGCGCGAGCCCCGCTTCCAGCGCGCAAAATGTTCCGCTGAATGCGCGGATCACGATGGTGTTCAACGAACCCCTGAATCGGAACAGCGTCAACAGCAACAACATCTATCTTGCACCAAACGGTTTCGGCTGCTACTACGTCGACTACCAGGGCATACCGGCAATTCCGGGTACGTTGACCGTTGACGCTTCCGGTCGAATCGTTACGTTCGTCCCGTCCTCGCAACTGGGTGTCGGCGCGACGTATTCCATCTGTATGAACTACTACATCTTGAGTGGTGGTTCATCGTTCACCGACGCGTCGGGCAATGCGTACCAAGGTTCGTATCAGGAGTTCGCGACTGGCTTCCAGAACAACAGCTCAGGTCCGGCATTCGTCGCCGCCAACATCCAGAACGGCGATGCTACGGTGCCGACCAACGCCAATGTCGTGCTCAGCTTCAGTGAGCCGATCGATCCTTCAACCGCTTTGTCGGCGATCCAGGTGACCTCCAGCGGAGCGCCGGTGAACGGCACGTTAGGCTATTCGCCGGATTACTCTCAGATCACGTTCATGCCGGCGGGTGGGTTCACTCCGAACACCAGCTACGCCGTCAACTACACATCGTCCCTGGAGGATTCCGAGAGCAATCCGCTGTCGAACCCTGGAACATTCAGCTTTACCACCGGGATCGGCGCAGATAATTCCTACGCGCAGATGTCGACCTGGAATCCCACTTACTCCGAAACTACGGGCGAAAACCCGACGTTTACGGTGGTCTTCAACGAGCCCATGAGCCCGTTGATGCAACAGGTCAGCAACTACTACGGCGGCTACTACAGCGGCTACTATTACATCTACAACACTGACACCGGCTTGAACGTGCCCGGTACCACTCTCGCGCTCTCTCCAGATGGCACAACGTTCACGCTCACACTCGCCGGTCCGCTCGAAGCCAGCACGCAATATTGCTGGAACATTGAGGCGGCGAATCGCGTAGGCAATTGGTCCTACGGCCAAGCTTGCTTTATCACTGGCACTTCCGTTGACACGGTGGCGCCGACGGTTTCGGGAGTTTCTCCGGCACCGGGCGCTACTAATGTTGCCCCCAACCCGCAAATCCAGGTGGTGATGAATAAACCGATTGACCAAACATCGGTTGCCAACGCAATTGTGCCAACATCTGCAGCCGGAGGCGCTGCCGTGGCCGGTTCGACGAGCTTGGCTTATGACAACGTCACTCTCACGTTCGCTCCAACAAACGGCGCTCTATTGTCACCGAACACCAATTACGCCATCGCGGTTTCGGGAGTGAAAGACGTTGATGGCAACGTGATGTCACCCTATTCGTGGAACTTCACCACATCCAACTCCAGCGTGGGAGACACAACCCAAGGCACCGTCTTGGTTTCTCCTGCGAATGGAGCCACGAATGTTCCGGTGAATACTCCGGTTGTCCTCACCTTTAGCAAGCCAGTGGACCCGTTGAGCGTCAACTCTCAGAGCGTTAACGTGAATGACAATACGGTAGGCGCATCGTGGGGTGGCACGATTACCGTCAGCAGCGACCAGTTGAGCGCTACCTTTACACCGAACTTCCCCTATGCCGGAACGCACCAGATCTGCGTTAACCTTTCTTACGGTGCGCCGCTCATGGACGTTTCCGGGAATGCGTTTATCACGCCGACCACGTCTCCCTGCTTCACCACTGCGGCCGCGACGGATAACGTTCCTCCAACGGTCGTTTCCGTCGTGCCGCCGAATGCAGGCAATGGAATTGGGCCGAATAGTCCGGTCACGGTGACGTTCTCGAAACCGATGAATCCGGCGACCCTTTACCAGGACATGGCGTTGTTTGTCGGAAGCACTCTTTACACCAGTGGCGTAAGCATGTCGTCGGATAGCACGATGGCGACCTTCTACACGGGCAGCCTGAGCTACGGCACCACTTTCACAGTCGTCGTTTCTCCCAATGCGACTGACGTTTCCGGCAATCCGCTCGGCTCGGAGTTCACCTCCACCTTCACGACCGTCCAGAACGACAACACGATTCACCCCTCGGTCACAGCCTTCCGACCTGGGACTGGGGCAAGCAGTGTGGATCCGAATACGCCGCTGACGTTCTTCATCAATTCGCCCATCAACCCGTCAACGGTGAGCAATGCCATCTTCGTCGCGGTAAACGGCGGTCTCATCACCGGCAGCACGTCGGTGGACGCGACCAACCAAATTGTGACCTATACTCCGTCAAGCCCGCTGGCGGCTGGAGGCACGGTTCAGGTCTGGTTCTCCAGCGCCGCGACCGATAATTTTGGCAACACGCTTTACAACTACTACACAAATTTCTCCGTCGCTCCGAGTCTGACTACTACGGTGCCGTCGGTAGTCTCCGCCTATCCGAGTTGCTGCAACAGCCAAACGGCAGCCAACACAGTCGTGGACCTGCAGTTCAATAAGTCCATCAACTTCACAACTGTCAACAGCAACAATTTCTACATTTCCGATTGCAATGGAGACTGCGGCTGGTACACCCCGGTCCCAATTAACGCAACGATTTCGCAGGTATCGCAGAACGTGATCCGACTGGTACCGTCCGCGCCTTTGAACGTTGGAGACCAGTACGAGGTCATCCTGGGTTCGGGCATTCTGGACGTTAACGGAATCGCTTATCCTGGCAACACCGGATGGGATTTCACGGTCACGATTGCTGCCGACCAATCGCAACCGTCCGTGGCCGGCTTCGCACCCGTGCAGAGCGCCACGAATATTGGCGACAACGGTATCGTCCGGGTCACGTTCAATAAGAACATTGATCCACTGACAATCAACGCACAGACTCTGACCCTGCAATCTGGTGGAAACACGATTCCCTATACGTTCAGCTACGACAACACCAGCCGGGTGACGATAACGCCGGAAAGTGCGCTGCCGGATTCGTCTTTGATTACGGTCGCCGTCGCCAACGGGATGACCGATGGTGCAGGCAAAGTTGTACCCCCAACGTCGGTCACGTTCCAGACCGCCGCTGGACCGAATTTCAGCTCGCCGCACGTAGTCTCCAGCACCATCTCGTATGGCGACACCAACGTGCCAATCGCGAGCGTGTTCACTTTGACCTTCGACCGTCCAATGGACACGCGAACATTTGTTATCAACAACACGATTTCGCTGCAGGACGAGTCTCTCGACCAGCAAGTGCCCATCGTTGTTTCATTCAGTCCGGATGGGACTCAAGTCACGGTTGCGCCGGTTACTCCGCTCGCCGTGGGCCGCAGTTACTATCTGCAAACCTGCAGCGCCCTCGATCTGACGGGTAATTCCGAAAATTGCTACAGCGCCTATTTCACAACTGCGATCACAGCACAAACCGGCGGCCCGCAGATTCTCCAGACTGTACCGCGTACTGGCACGACTGGGCTTCCTGTGAACTTCACACCAGAAGTGCAGTTTGACCGGCCCATCGCTGAACCCTCTGCCTCCAACGTGACCCTGGTGGGCAATGGCGTCCCGGTCCCATTAACGCCGAGCTTCGTAACCGGCGATACTATCGTGCGATTCCAACCCTCGTCATTGCTCCAGACCAGTACGACCTATGTCCTAACAGTAACTGGAATCACCGATCCCGCGGGCAATCCAGGACAGACCGCGATGGTCATGTTTACTACCGGCACCGGCATCAATGTGTCATTTCCGCAAGTGGTCAGTGTGAACCCACTGAGCGGCTCGACCACGGGTACGCAACCGTCCATCCAACTGAACTTTAACGAAGCGATTGATCCCATCCGTTCGTCGGGATGGTACCTCTATAACCAGTCGGCCAACACGAACGTTGCCGGTTCGGCGCTGACGTTCGCATCGAACCTTCTGAGCGCAACCATCACCTATCCCGGCTCGCTCGATGTCAACACCACCTACGAGTTCGGGATGGGATCTCTCTACGACCTCAATGGAAACTCCGGATATGCCTGCTGCTGGAGTTTCACCACCGGTTCCGGACCGGACACGAGCCCCGAAGCGGTCACCTCAGTTGTGCCTGCCAACGATCCAGGAGGCGCGAATCCGGTTCCGCTCAACACAACGATCAGCGCGACCCTGAGCAAGGCAATCGATCCGGCAACGTTCACACAGAATGCTCTGACGCTGACTCCGGCAGCATCCGGAAGCGTTTCTTACTCGGGCGACGGCTTCACTCTCTACTACTACCTGGCGGCGCCTTTGGCCCCGGCCACGCAATACACCATCAACGTCTCCGGGTTCACCGATGTCGATGGCAATGCTGTCCAACAATTCACCAGCAGCTTCCTGACGAGCACGAGCAGCTATACGTGCTGCGGTACGGTTGCCTCGATTGTGCCCGTGAATGGTGCGCAGGGCGTCGATCCTTCCATGCCGGTTGTCGTGCAGTTCAGCCGCTCGGTCTATCCGCCAAGCGCCAATGCCTATTCGATCCAGTTGAGTGATCTCACCGATAACAACAATCCCATCGGAGGCAGTGTCGCGTTATCGAGTGACGGGATCACGCTTACGTTCACACCCGCGTCCCCGTTGCCTCCGAACTCGAACATTCAGGTGCAGGTGAGCTGTTCTTCTTCGTTGCTCGACCTGGCCGGCAATTCATTCCCTTGCACCACGGAGCAGTTCACCACCGGCGCAGGCGCCACGACCAATCCTCAGGTCGTCTCCGTCTCGCCTGCCAATTCCGCAACCGGAGTCGGACCCGGAGCGGGCGTCACGCTGGTGTTCAACGAGTCCATCGATCCGAATACCATCACTCCTGCGAACTTCCAGCTTTTCAACGGCTATACCAACCTGCAGGCCTATCTCACGTGGTCGTCCGATAACCGCACTATCACGCTCAATACGCGCCTGCCCTACAGCTCCACGGTGACCGTGGTCGTCAACAACGGTGTCGTGGACCTCAGCGGTAATCCGATTACCGCTCCCTTCCGTAGTTCCTTCTCGACGATTCCGGCGCCTACCACGGAGTTCACTCCCAACGTCACCGCCATGCGGCCAGGCAGCGGCAGTACTGGCGTGGCCACGACCACGGCGATCACGCTGTATGCAAGTTCGCCGGTAAATCCTGCCACAGTGCAAGGTGAGGTCGTGGTATCGCAGAATGGCGTCGCCGTTACCGGAAGCGTCAGCGTGACACCGAACGGAGGCGCGATTGAATTTACTCCGTCTGCGCCTCTGGCCTTCAACGCCACCGTGCAGGTTTTTGTTCAGCCAGTTGTGCAGGATATCTATGGAAATCCCTTCGCGGCGTATTCGGGCCAGTTCGTAACTACCTCCGACTATGCGGTCGCCCCTCCAACGGTTCTCTCGGTGGAACCCGGAAGCAGCGCTGTGGCTCCCACGAATTCCATCGTGGACGTCCAATTCAGCAAGCCCATTGATCCAGGGACGGTCACTACCAGCAATTTCGGGCTTTATAACTGCAATGGCTGGTGCGGATGGTCCAACAGTCTGGTTGCGACCAACATCAGCTACCCAACGCCCAGTGTGATTCGACTGACCCCGGTTTCACCGCTGCCGTCGAGTTCGTCGTACCAGATCTCCATTGGCTCGGGCATTACCGACCTCAGTGGCAATGCCTACGGCGGAGGAACATGGAGCTTTAACACGGGCACGACCTTCGACGCGGTGCAGCCGGCAGTCGCTGCGATCGCTCCCGCGAACAACGCTACAAAGGTTGGTGACAACGCGACCATCCGCTTCTCGTTCAACAAGCTGATGGATACCATCAGCATCAATCCATCGACAGTGACCTTGTCGAACGGGCCGACGCAGCTTGCTTACTCTGAAGCATTCAGCACCCCGGACAACGTCACCTACGTCACGTTGACTCCGTTGTCTCCGCTGCCGGATAACGCGACCATCACGCTCTCGCTCGGAAGTGGCATCACCGATCTTGTCGGCCAGAACCTGCCCGCCAAAACCGTGACGTTCAACACCGGTAACGGCCCCGACCTGACTGCACCGCAACTCGTGAGCCAGAGTGTCACCAACAGCCAAACCAACGTGCCGGTCAACACCGCCATTACTTTGACCTTCAATAAGCCGCTTGACCCGAGCGCCTATCTGTTCGTCACTCTGTACAGTTACTCTCTCGGGCAAAACGTGACTACAACCGGATCGGTAAGTACTGATGGGATGACGATCACGTTGATCCCAACCTCGGCATTGTTCCCCGCTTCTCAATACCAACTCTGTTACAACGGCGTCACGGACGTCGATGGGAATATATCGGGAAGCTCGTGTTTCAACTTCAATACCGCCAGCGCTCCAGTGACAACGCCTCCGCAGGTTCTGTTTACGGTTCCTCCGGTAGGCGCTTCAGGAGTGTTGGAGAATTCGATCATTGAGGCCGTATTTGACAGACCGCTCGATCCCACAAGCTTGGGACAAGTAACTCTCAGCAGCAACGGCACTCCTGTGCCGGCGACGGCTTCTCTCGCCTGGGGCAATGCCGCCGTGCGCGTGATGCCGTCGGCTCTCCTGGCGCCCAATGCCAGCTACACAGTTACCGTTGCCGGAGTGAAAGACCTCTCTGGCAACGTTCTCGCGAACCCATACGTGTTCGGGTTTAATACCGGTGGAACCACTGGGTCGGCATCAACGCAACTGGTTTCCGCGAACGTTCTCGTCAGCGGCGTATCCACTCCGCTGACCTACAATGGTCTGTCGAATGTGGACGTGGGAACCACGATTCAGCTCGTGTTCTCGCAGGCGATCGATCCCGCCTCGTTCACGTATGGTAGCGGCGTCTCGCTGAGCGATGTGAGCATCAACGACTCCAGCGAACAGACGGTGCCGTTCTCGCTCACCGCTGTCTCGCCCGATCAAACAACGGTCACTTTGACGCCGAACAATAATCTGTCGCCGAGTTCGCAATTCCAACTCCGCATCAGTTCCGGAACCGGCTCCGTTTATGACGTAATCGGAAACCCGATTACGAACGGCGCGTACTACAACTTCACCACGGGCACGGCGAGCGCGGCTACCGGCACCCCATTGCCCATCTACAGCACTGGTCTTGGCGCGGGAGGCACCACTCAACTCGCGGGCGGAGCGTCCGATCCAAACTGGTCGGTGAACAATCCCAACAGTTGCTGCGTTTACAGCGGTCCCGCTACAGTCCTTAGCTCCGGCAACATCTACTCTTCATGGCCTCCGGACACCGCGAATTCGCAGTGGATTGCATGGTCCGATACGAATGACGGGGGGCCCGCGGGATATACGTTCACACAGACGTTCGATCTCAGCGGATTCGATCCAGCGACGGCGGCAATCCAAGGGACGCTTTGGCTAGACGATGGCGGATATATGTACTTGAACAACGAACCCGTCGTGTACGCGGATAACTCAACCTGGTCGTTATCCGGGCAACCCGGCATGCCCTTCTCGATCGGACCTCACAGTTCGCTGTTCCTGCCCGGAACGAACACGCTCACGGTTGTTATAACTAGCTCCGATTCGAATTACGAAGGTATTAATGTTCTGATTACCAGCGCGACAGCTGCTCCGAAGACGAGTAAGCTCACCAAGTCGCAGAAAACGATGTATGCCTCAACGAACCCTCCGGATACGGCAGACCGGCACACTGGATTGCCGTCCAGCCTCTGGTTGCTCCAACCTTGGGACGTCACATTCTGGTTCGATGATGTTCCCGGCTTATCTCAGCGGCAGGATTCCGTGTCTCCGATCTCGCTGAATCTGCGTCCACCAGATCTGAATCCGCAAGATCGCGAACTGCGGCCTCCCTACGGCAGCGCTCAAGCCAATGAAGTTCTTTTCGCCAGTCGAAATGAGTTTCCGTCCGAGCGCACGAAATGATGATGCCGTTCGGTCCATACAGCGGGCGCGTGGCCGCGCTGCTTTGGGGGTTGTTTCCCGTTCTTTGGTGCATCTCAACTTGGGGTCAGTCTCCTTTCCCGCCCCGGCTGCCAACGCCGAAGCCGGTCAACCCCGCCCAGCTTCGCTTTACCGATGTAACGCAAAAGTTGGGCATCAACTTTCGCCACCAGCCGGGGCTGACCTCTCAGAAATTCATAATCGAGAGTTTTGGTGGTGGTGTCGCGGTGTTTGATTTCGACAACGATGGCCGTCCTGACATTTTTTTAACAAACGGCGCAGCGATCAAAGATCCGGTCGGCCCAGCCGATCGCCCGGGGAAAATAGACCCCTCTTTTTGGAACTGCCTTTATCACCAGGAAAAGGACGGGACCTTCACCGATGTGACTGCAAAGTCGGGCTTGTCAGGAGACGGCTACTCCTTTGCGGTTGCCGTAGGAGATTACAACAACGACGGCTTTGACGATCTTTATGTTACTGGTTTCGATCACAACCACCTGTACCGTAACAATGGCGACGGCACGTTCACCGACGTTACGGAGTCGGCTGGAGTCGGGGCGAGCGGCCTTTCCAGCGGAGCCGCATGGGTCGATTACGACAACGACGGTTTGCTTGACTTGATTGTTCTCCGATACGTGCTGTGGGACTTCAACGTCGTAACGCGATGTGGCACGCCCGAACGCCGCCAGTTTTGCGGCCCGGAAAAATTTCCACCATCAACCCTGACTCTCTACCACAATGATGGCGGCGGCCATTTCACCGATGTAACCGCCAAGTCCGGCCTCGCCGATTTGAAGATTAAGGGCCTCGGGGTTGATATCGGCGACTATGATCAGGACGGATGGACGGATATTTTTATTGCCAACGACAACTGGCCGCAGATGTTGCTGCATAACAAGGGAGACGGGACGTTTGAGGAACGCGGCTTTCTTGCCGGTATTTCGGTTGATGAACACGGCCATACTTATTCCGGCATGGGTGTGGACGTGGCTGACTACGACAATGACGGCTGGCTCGACCTGCTGATTGACGACCTGAGTTTCCAGCGCTACGCCCTGTATCGCAACAATCGCGATGGAACGTTTACCTATTCCAGCTCCAGCACCGGACTGGCACAGATCACCGCGAAGATGGCGGGATGGGGGTTGCGCCTGGCCGACTTCGACAATGATGGCCTGAAGGATATATTTGTCGCGCAGGGACATGTGAACGACGGCATAGATGCCGAGATTCCCAGTATCCATTATCGTCAGTCCCCTCTGATTGTTCTCAACACCGGGTCCGGATTCCAGGATGTATCTGCACGGGCAGGCCCAGTGTTCCAGGAACACTGGGACGCCCGCGGCCTGGCGATCGGCGACCTGCATAACACAGGACGACTTGATGTGGTCGTTTCCGCAAATGATGGTCCCGCACATGTACTGCGGAGCGATCTCTCTCTGCCGCGCCATTGGCTGTCGCTGAAGCTGGAAGGCACGAAGTCAAACCGCGATGGGATCGGTGCCACAGTCAAACTGGTAACCGCCGATGGAAATCACCAGTTTGCGACGGTAAAGACCTCGGGGAGTTATTTTTCGTCCAGCGATGCGCGACTACATTTCGGACTGAATGACCAAGCGATAGTCGCTAAAATCGAGGTGCATTGGTCCAGCAAAATCGTCCAGACATTCGTCAACATTCCGGCGGATAGGGTACTGGTGATCTGCGAAACTTCAGACCCCTCGTTCCAACCTCTGGAGCGCAAGCTCGATGTGCGGGAATCTCCATGTCTCGCTTCACGCGAGGTCAGTCGCTAAGATCGTGTACCAGGAAGTGAAATTCCGGTTGCTTTGCCACACTATTTCTTGTACTTTTTTCCATCGCAATCGAGGTGTGTCTGATGCATTTTGATTCCACGCGGCGCGGATTCCTTGAGTCGTCTTTGGCGGCTACGATGGGCTTGGCAGTCTCGCCAGCGGCTCGAATGTGGGCGAATTTCGCCAGTTCCTCGATTCGTTACGTGGATGTCACCAAACGTGCGGGGATCGATTTCATTCATTACACCGGCGCCTTCGGCAAGAAGCTTCTGCCCGAAACCATGGCTTCGGGATGCGCCTTCATCGATTTCGATAACGATGGCAATCCGGACATCTTGCTCATCAATGGCATGGATCTGCCGGGACACAAGCGGCGGCGCGCCACAATGAAGCTTTATCGTAATGACGGAAACGGTTCCTTTACCGATGTAACTGTGCAAGCAGGACTGGATATCGAAATGTACGGCATGGGCGTTGCCGTCGGCGATTATAACAATGATGGCTGGGACGATATCTATATCACCGGCGTGGGGGACTCCCGGCTGTTGCGTAACGATCATGGCCGCTTCCATGACGTTACGGCTGAAGCGGGGGTCCGCAATACAGGGTTTGGTTCCAGCGCTGCCTGGCTAGATTACGACCGCGACGGCAAACTCGACCTGCTGGTCGCCAATTATGTGGACTGGACCGAAAAGGGTGATCTTTATTGTTCTCTAGATGGCTATAACAAATCCTACTGCACGCCGGAGTCGTATAAAGGGTCTTCATGTCGACTATTTCATAATCTTGGAGACGGCCGCTTTGAGGACGTGACCAAGCGCGCCGGTCTTTATGATTCAACTTCGAAGTCCCTAGGAGTGGCCATTCTCGATTTTGACCAGGACGATTGGCCCGACATAGCCATTTCCAACGACACTCAGCCTAATAAGCTCTACCGCAATAACCACGACGGCACCTTTACCGAGCACGGGATGCAGGCCGGCATTGCTGTGGACGAGAGCGGAATTGCCCGCGGCGCCATGGGCATAGATTCAGCCGACTATGATCGGTCGGGGTATCCCAGTCTGGCGATCGGAAATTTCTCCAACCAGATGATGGCTCTGTATCACAACGTGAAGAACCGGCTTTTCATTGACGTGGCGCCAGTGGTCGGCATCGGGCGCGATACCCTGCTTTCGCTCTCCTTTGGACTTTTCTTCTTCGACTACGATCTGGACGGCTTCGATGATTTGTTCCTTGCCAATGGCCATGTGGAAACCGATATATCCCGCATCCAGCCCCGAGTCAGTTATCCCCAGGTTCCCTTGGTGTTTCACAATGATGGACCCGACTCCAGGGGAAACGAGCGTTTCACCAACGTCGGCGCCAGCCTGGGATTCAATCGCCGCTACGTCGGGCGCGGCGCCGCCTATGCAGACATTAACAATGATGGAGTACTCGACATCCTCATGACCACAAACGGTGGTCCCGCCTACCTGTTTCAAAATGTCGGCGCCACGAACAATGGCTTGCGAATCAAAACCGTTGGCCGCCGATCCAATCGCAGCGGCATTGGAGCTGTGGTGCGCGTCCATACTCCGGCAGGCATCATGTCCAAAGTTGTTCATTCCGGCTCCAGTTACTGCTCGCAGTCGGAACTTACACTAACCTTCGGCATGAGCACCCAGACGGTAGCCGAACAGGTCGAAATCCAGTGGCCCAGCGGAGAGCACGACATTCTAAAAAACCTTGTAGTGAATTCAACTTACACGGTCGAAGAAGGCGGAAAGATCTTGAACGCCCGGCCCTTCAAAAGGACAGCTTGACCACTTCCCAGGTAACTTCAAGCGTTTAGTGGTTATCTGTGCTCCTCAACTCGAAACTTTCAACCGTATCACGATTACTTCCTTCCGATATCAGCGGTTCTCATCCCCGAGCGGGGATACGTTTACCGTGTCGCTATAATAATCAAAGAGCATGCCGTGTGAGCCTTAGCACCCGTATGGACTCGCAAGGTTTGGAACCAGTGCCTTGCGCGCCGTACCATTCGAATTGTTAGGAAAAAATGACGATAGCCCATCAACATCCTCTGCGAAAGATACTCGAGAGTCGTATCGCCATCATTGATGGAGCGATGGGCACGACGATCCGCACCTATGGGATGAAGGAATCTGACATTCGGGGAGCACGCTTTAAGGATTCGAAGAAAGATCTGCTGAACAATGGTGACTTGTTCTCCCTGACCCAGCCGAAGATGATCGGCGACATCCACCGCCGTTTCCTGGAAGCAGGCGCGGACATCATTGAGACGAACACCTTCGGCGCGACCAGCATAAGCCAAAGCGAATTTTTTGTGGACGATCCGCGGGAGACTGGCGGACGGAAGGATCCCGAGTTCTACCAGAGGGTAATCGACGATCCGTTCCTCAGCAGTCTGGCTTCAGAGATCAATGAGAAGTCAGCGCAACAGTGCCGCGAGTGGGCCGACCGCGTCGGGACCACGACGTCGCGTCAACGGTTCGTGTCCGGAGCGATCGGGCCGCTAACTGTTTCCCTCTCGAACTCGCCGGATGCCGATGATGCGGGCTTCCGTGTGGTGACGTTCGATCAGGTGAAAACTGCCTACGAGCAGCAAGTGCGCGGTCTCATTGCCGGTGGCGTAGACCTGCTACTGGTTGAGACCATCTTCGATTCGCTCAATGCCAAAGCGGCGCTTGTGGCGATCCGCGAGGTATTTGATGAGGACGGGACAATTCTGCCGGTGATGATCTCGGCAGCGGTAGGCCGTGGCGGCGAGACCATGATCTCCGCACAAACTACTGAAGCGTTTTGGAATGCGGTCGCTCATGTGAAACCGCTGTCTGTGGGACTCAACTGCTCTCTCGGCCCCGATCTGATGTACCCGTTCCTAAGTGACTTATCGGAGAAAGCTGACGTTGCGATCTCGTGCTATCCGAATGCCGGGTTGCCGAATCCCCTTTCGCCGACTGGGTTTGATCTTCAACCAACGGACATGGCTCGTTACCTCGGCGACTTTGCGCGTGGTGGCCTGCTCAACATTGCCGGCGGTTGTTGCGGCAACACTCCCGAGCACATCGCGGCGATCGCGAAAGCTCTCGAAGGCCAGCCTCCGCGAGAACTGAGGGTGGCGGCTTGATGACATTGGATGATCAGCGACGCGCGGGCGTCACTGAGACGAAACCTCTCCGCCTGTCAGGATCACAGCCCTTTACGCAGCAGCCTGGCGTCTACATCATGATCGGCGAGCGGACGAACGTGGCCGGCTCGCCCAAATTCGCCAAGCTGATCAAGCAAGGTAAATTCGAGGACGCGGTGAGCATCGCGCGGCAGCAAGTCGAGAATGGAGCCAATGTCCTCGACATCTGTATGGATGAAGGCATGATCGACGGGGTTACGGCGATGACACGCTTTCTGCAGTTGCTGGCGAGCGAACCCGAAGTTGCCAAGGTTCCTTTCATGATCGACTCCTCGAAGTGGGAGGTCATCGAGGCCGGGCTGAAGTGTCTGCAGGGCAAAGGGATCGTTAATTCTATCTCGCTGAAAGAAGGCGAAGACAAATTCCGCCAGAACGCTGCTGCCGTGCACAAGTATGGCGCGGCCGTAGTCGTGATGGCCTTCGACGAGCAGGGGCAAGCCGCAACCTACGAAGAGAAGATCCGAATCTGCGAACGTGCCTATCGAATCCTGGTCGATGAGGTCAATTTCCCGCCCGAAGACATCATCTTCGATCCGAATATTCTCACTGTGGCGACGGGTATGGAGGAACACAACAACTACGCAGTCGACTACATCAACGCCACATGCTGGATCAAGGCCAACCTGCCGCATGCGAAGGTCAGTGGAGGGGTCTCGAACATCTCTTTTAGCTTTCGAGGCAACAACAAAGTTCGTGAAGCTATGCACTCCGCGTTTCTGTATCACGCCATCGCGGCAGGCATGGACATGGGCATCGTGAATGCCGGGATGCTCGAAGTTTACGAAGAGATCGAGCCTGAGCTGAAGGCACTTGTCGAAGATGTGTTGCTGAACCGCCGTCCCGATGCGACTGAGCGATTGGTGGAGTTCGGCGAAACTCTGAAGAACGTGGGCCATGCCGTCAGCGAAAAAAAGGCCGAAGAATGGCGCCACGGAACGGTCGAGGAGCGTCTTTCGCACGCGTTGGTCAAAGGCATCGACAGTTATATCGAGCCGGACACCGAGGAAGCTCGCGCCAAGCTGGGCAGGCCGCTGCTTGTGATCGAAGGTCCCTTAATGGCCGGGATGAGTGTGGTGGGCGATCTATTTGGGGCGGGCAAGATGTTCCTACCCCAGGTGGTGAAGTCTGCCCGCGTGATGAAGAAAGCCGTGGCGTACCTGACGCCGTTCATGGAAGCCGAGAAAGCCGAGATGGCTGCGTCCGGCCAGGAGGTCAAGGCGCAGGGAAAAATTGTGCTGGCCACGGTGAAGGGTGACGTGCACGACATTGGCAAGAACATCGTCGGCGTCGTGCTCGCTTGCAACAACTACGAGGTCATCGACCTCGGCGTGATGGTTGCGTGCGAAAGAATTCTCGAACGCGCCAAGGCAGAGAAGGCGGATCTGGTCGGACTCAGCGGACTGATCACGCCGTCGCTCGATGAAATGGTGCATGTAGCGCGCGAAATGGAGCGGCAAGGGTTCAAGCTGCCTTTGCTTATCGGCGGAGCGACCACAAGCCGCGCACATACGGCCGTCAAGATCGCGCCACACTATAGCGAGCCTGTCGTCCACGTGCTGGACGCCAGCCGGGCAGTACCCGTGACCAGCAGCCTTCTAAGCGATGATGGAAAGGCGGCGTTTGTTACGCAACACCGCGCCGACTACGAGGCGGTCCGCAAGGCTCACTCCGCGCCGCGACAGAAAGGTGTTTCTTTGGAGATTGCTCGCACGCGGCGTACTCCAATCCAGTGGCGGGCCGAGGACTTGCCATCCCCTTCGTTTACCGGTGTGAGAGTGCTGGAAGATTTTCCGCTGGCCACGTTGCGCGAATTTGTTGACTGGACGCCGTTCTTCCACACCTGGGAGCTAAAAGGTGTCTACCCGCGAATTCTCGAAGACGAGCGGCAGGGGGCGCAGGCTCGTCAGATTTTCGCCGAAGCCAATGCTCTGCTGGACTCAATGATCGATGAAAAACTGATCATGGCGCGCGGCGTCTACGGTTTTTTCCCCGCTAATGTGGTGAGCGACGATGTGGAACTGTACACAGATTGCAGGCGCGCAAAAGTGCTGGAGCGATTCCACTTCCTCCGCCAGCAGGCAAATCGGGAAGGCCGCGAGCCCTGCCGATCGCTGGCTGACTTCATTGCGCCGAAGGAAACAGGCTTGCGCGATCACATCGGTGCTTTCGCTGTGACCAGCGGAATCGGCCTGAAAGAGCTGTGCGACCGGTTCAGAGCCAAAAACGACGACTACAACGCGATCATGGCCGAGGCCATCGCCGATCGCCTGGCTGAAGCTTTCGCCGAATGCCTGCACAAGCGCGTACGGGAAGAATGGGGTTACGGTTGTAATGAGGGTTTGAGCAACGTGGATCTTATTCAAGAGAAATATCGAGGTATCCGGCCGGCCGCAGGTTACCCGGCGTGCCCCGATCACACGGAGAAGGGCACGCTCTGGCGGGTACTCGATGTACAAGCGAATACTGGAATGCAGATTACCGAATCGTTCGCCATGTGGCCGGGATCGAGCGTGAGCGGACTTTATTTCGCTCATCCGGAATCGCGCTACTTTGATCTGGGCAAGATTGAACGCGATCAGGTCGCCGATTATTGTAAGCGTAAGAGGATGAGCGTAGCAGAGGTCGAGCGATGGCTAGGTCCGAACCTGAACTACGATCCTGCGGAATAGTATCTCGGTCGGCTGGAGATTCGCAAGGACGAATGGCGCTCGTTCGGACTATCGAGAATAACCAATCATCTACACGCATTTTGCTGACGCAGGGACTTGGGGAGTGCTGCGGAAATGAACGCGACGCGGAATCCAAGGCATCCCAACAAATGGATTCATTGCGAACGGCGGCCCATTCCTCGCCGAATGATCCCCAACGTTGGGTTTACGGGGAGGCCAGTTTGGCCTGTCTGCGGCAATCCGAATCGGCAATGTCTCGAAAGGATTAAGAAGCGGGAGAGAGGATCACACCGCAGACATACCTTCAATCCTTATCGAAAATTCACCCAAAGTTGGGTCCCGCACGTTTTATTGGTTTGGCAAGATTCAAAGTAGCGTGGCCGCCGTTCCGTATTTTCTTGACTGTGACTCATCTCGTTGTTTCTAATTTTCCGCTACAAGCTAACGCTGTCTCTGAAGCGGTACGAATCGTCTCCAGGGAGGATTCCGATGTTTAGCGCAGGAAAATCTGCTGTGCTGTTGCTAGTGTGGCTGTACGCCGGTTCGCTCGCATTTGCTCAAGGTGGCGCGACCGGGGCTATCGAGGGCGTAGTGCAAGATGCGTCTGGCGCCGTGCTAGCGAACGCAAAGGTGAGTGTTGCGAACGAAGCCACGGGTGAGGTACTGCGCCAGGTGGCGACCGACGTATCCGGGTTGTTCACGGCCACGCTGCTGCCTGTGGGCGTCTACACGGTGGAAGTGAGCGCTACAGGTTTTCCCGCCACCAAGTTTCGGGGCATCGTGGTGCGCATTACGGAAACTACACGCATGACCGCAGTTGTAAAAGTGAGTGCGGTAAAGGAAGTTGTGGAAGTGCAATCCCAGGTGGAACAGGTGAATACCACGGATGCCACCACAGGCCAATCGCTGGGTGCGCAGACGATTACCGATCTTCCATTGGCTACGCGAAACTTTCAGCAGTTGCTGACGCTTTCCACAGGCGCTTCAGCCGATTTGAACGGCGCCGCGCAGCTCGGCCGCGGCAATGTCTTCATCCACGTAAACGGCGGAAGAGAGGATAACAACAACTATTTGATCGATGGCATCACCGTGGCCGACTACGCATTCGGCGAGTTGACTTACACGCCACTGCCCAGCCCGGATGCGATCGAGGAGTTTAAAGTCAGCACCAGCCTTTACGATGCGACCCAGGGACGCAACGGTGGCGGCAACATCAATGCCACGCTGAAGAGCGGCAGCGCAAAATTTCACGGCGACCTGTGGGAGTACTTCCGCAACACCTCGCTCGACGCTAACGACTATTTCCTGGGCAAGGTTGTGGTCAAGCAGAACATCTTCGGCGGTGATGTTGGCGGTCCGATCGGCCCCGGCGCGAAGCTGGGCTATTTCTACTTTAATCTCCAGGGCACGCGGCAGCGCAGCGGCGATTCGGCTGGAACGTTCATCAACACGGCAATTCCTTATGTTTCGCTGGCGGACCGGCAGTCGGTGACCCAGATGGAAGCCGATTGCGGAGTGCCGAGCGTCGACCCGGTGGCGTTCAAATTGCTGAACTTTCAAAGCAATCAATTCGGCGCGGGAGCCGGTGGATACTTGTACCCGCTGCCCCCCAACATACCCTCAACCACGCCCTGCCTAACCTCGGTGCCCTTCGTACTCACCGATCCAGGAAAATTCTCAGACAATCAATTCACGGCGAATTGGGATCGCGAATTTCGCAATGGGAAGGACCGGCTTTCCGAACGCTTCTTCTGGTCCAATTCAGATACCCTCGAGCCTTTCGGCGCCGATTCTTTTGGGATCCAGACCGGAGGCCTACCCGGCACGAACAACTTAAATTTCCCGCTGGACATTCCTCTGCACAGCCGCTTTGGCAGCATCACGGAAACCCATGTTTTTAGCAACAGCTTGATCAACGAATTTCGTTTCGGCGTCAACATCATCAGTGACAAACTAAACAACGAAGCGCCCATTACGGGGGCGGAAATCGGCATCAATCTGCCGACGGCCACTGGAGTGAATGGCCAGGCCGGAGATCCCAACATGTACCGGCTTCAGTTCGGCACGTTTGGATTTGGACCTTACACCACCCAGCTGCAATCCGCTCTCTCCGACAACTACACCGTGCTCGACACTGTGAGTTTGACTCACGGTGCGCATCAACTCCGCTTTGGCGGGGAGATTGACCGCGTGGCCATGCGCCGCAACCTGCCCATTGCCGATAACGGACTGTTGGTATTTGTTTCTGGTGCACTTGGGTTGGGTTCGGACTTTCAGACTTTCTTACAGGGAGATCCGCTCGTAGGCGAAGGTGGCGGCGGCCTGGGCAACCACGACTATCGCATCCCCGGCTATTCCTGGTTCGCGCAGGACGATTTTCGAGCGACAAAAACACTTACTCTGAATCTCGGTTTCAGAAATGAGTTTCTCGGCGCGCCGTATGACACCCTTTGCCATACCGGCAACACGGACCCAACGCTGGCGAATACGACAGGGCAGCCTTATGTGTATCCCAAGTGCATCAACAAGTTCGGTCTTTCTGGTATCACCGGCACCCTCAATCAGGCCGCGCTGGGCAACGAATATGCCACGGTGTGGGAACCGCGCATCGGCTTTGCTTATGATGTAGCCGGCCGTCACACCACTTCAATTCGCGGCGGTTATGGTATCTACAGCGTGCGCGAGGACTTGGGCGCAGTAGATAACCTCGCGATCACACCTCCTACTTTTCCATTTCTTGTTGGATTCGCGCCTGGACCGGGCAGCCTGGCGAACTTGTTTGCGCACAGCCCTGCATTCCCCAATGGCATTCCGGCGCTCGGCGCAAATCCAACCCAGACATATGTGCCCACGGCTTCGATCCTCCAGGGCTTCGCGACCCCTTGTTCCTTTCCCAATCCGCAGGCATGCACCCCGAGCTTCAGCGGCAATGTGAATAGCTTGATTCAGTTGACGGTACCCTTGCACTGGGTAGTGGGCACGACCCAACAATGGAACTTTACGGTTCAACGTGAGTTAGGTGCGGACTGGTTCGTGGAACTTGGCTATGTGGGAACCAAAGGCAGCCGCCTGCGTTCGACTTACGATCCCGATCAGGCCACTCTGGCCACGCCGCAGAGTCCAGTGACGATCTCGGGGCCGGGCTGTACCAACCTGCAGGCCAGCGGCTTGTCGTGTACGATCGTCGATTCGACGGTGGAGAACGCCGACGCGCGTGCGCCTTTTCTCGGAATTGCTCCCGTGGATTTCGAGGACTTTGCCCCCAACTCCGACTCGCACTACAACGCATTGCAGGCCACGCTGGCACATCGGTTTGGCAAGGGTCTGTACTTTCAGAGCGCCTATACGTGGTCGAAGTCGATCGATGACGTCTCGACTGCGTCTGTGGCATTCCTTACCCGGTTCAACAATCAGGACAGCGGAGCCGCTTCCCGTGGGCTCTCTGACTTTGACCGGAGGCAGCGATTCGTGACCAGCGCCGTGTACCAGCTGCCATTCTTCGCCGGTGCCAATGGTTTGACCAAGGCAGCACTTGGAGGCTGGGAGGCAAGTGGAGTAATGATCCTGCAATCGGGAGCGCCTTTCACGGTTGTCGATCCAGCGGGAGGAACGGCTTACGATCTGGCGAGCCCGGCAGCGTCGGCTACTTTCAGTCCAGGATACGGTTGCGCCTCGGCTCCCAGCCACGGCAGCCCGCAAGCGCGGCTCGGCAACTGGGTGAATCCAGCGGCGTATCAGCCCGATCCGCTGGCGACACTTTCCAATGGTGCAAGCAGCGATGCGACACTCTACGGGAACACGCCGCGCAACTGCATCATCGGGCCGCCGCAAAAGAACGTCGACCTAACTCTGGGGAAGACGTTCAAGCTAGGAGAGCGGCAATCGGTGCGATTCCGTACGGACTTCTTCAACTTATTCAATCATCCATCGTTCGCCATTCCGGCGGCGACCTCGGTCTCGGCAACGAGCGGCGGATCTGCGCCGATTACCTCCACTGTTGGCACGCCACGGCTGATTCAGTTCTCGTTGAAGTACTCGTTCTGATATGTTTCGAATAGACGAGGCAAACGGCATGAAGCTGAATCGCGGCGTTTTAGTGCTGCTGGGAGTGGTGCTGGCGGTTGGGTTGCAGGGGCGAGCGCAAAACGTCGTTCACTATACCACTACGATCGACAACGTGAAGTATCTTTTCGCCACGGTGGAACCGGTGGCGCGGCTGAAGTCCGGCGATATTCTCGATACCAACACGCTCGACTGCTTCGGCAACGCGCTGAAGAAACCCGGAGACACTGTCAGCATGGCGAAGGGTGACAATCCACTGGCGGGGCCGTTTTTTGTGGAAGGCGCGGAGCCGGGCGACACCTTGGCCGTGAAAATTCTCGATCTGCAGGTGGATGGTGATACAGGAGTGGGCGCGTTCGCTCCGGGATTCGGCGCCATCAACGAGACCAACTACACACCCATGCTGCACGCACCGTTGCCGGAACGAGTGTGGTTTTATCACATCGACCACGCCGGCAATACGGCGATGTTCAAGGCCCTCGACACAGATTTTTCGGTGAAGATTCCGATGCATCCTTTCTTCGGTTGCATCGGGGTCGCGCCGGCGGAGGGCGAGGCGCGCAGTTCGGTAGTGCCGGCGGAATTCGGCGGCAATATGGATTCTCCGGAAGCCAGCGTGGGCAACACCGTGTATTTTCCAGTGAACGTAAAGGGCGGACTATTCTACCTAGGCGACGGCCACGCAGCGATGGGCGATGGGGAGATTGCGGGAACGGCGATCGAAGTTCCGCTGAAAGCGCGAATTCAGTTGAGCGTGATCAAAGGACGCACCATCAGCTGGCCGCAGTTCGAGAACGAAGATGCCATCATGACCGTTGGCGCTTATCGTCCGCTGGATGACGCGCTGCGCATTGCTTTTACCGAGCTGGTGCACTGGATTCACAAAGACTACGGCCTGTCTGAACTCGATGCTTATGAACTTCTGTCGAAGGTGGCGAGGATCCATCTTAACGAGATGGTGGATCCAAACTACGTCGTTGTCGCTTCCGTGGAAAAGAAATATCTGCCCGCGAAGAAGAAGTGACGACGCGCCAACCGAGCAAAATCTTCAGTGGCTTGCGGCGTGACCTCATCAATGGCCGATGTATACCTCAATAGTTAGTCTGCAGGCTCACTGCGCGATTAAGCGCAAATCCACTTATGCCACCGGATAACCCCATCTTGGTGGCGTGTTCGGCTTTCGTAACAACTTTTTCTCAACCATCCTCTTTGCTTGACACCCTTTCCGAGCTGAAGCTAGTCTGGTCCGTATTAAGCCTTGGTCTTCAACTGTCCTCGAGTAATAACCGCGGAGGTTTTTCGAACCGGAGTTTGTGTCTCTCCACCCGAGAGTTCTTCATCCGGCAGGATGTGCCCATGGCCAGCGCCCCCACGGTTCGCGATAGCAAAGACGGCTTCAGCGAGGAACGGGTCGAACTGCAGGCCGTCTTATCTTCTCCTTTGTTTCAGCGCGCCCCGAAACTCTCGAAAATCCTTGCCTATATTTGCGAGAAATACTTTAACGGGAAAGGAGCCAACCTTAAGGAATATAGTATCGCCGTCGATGCTCTGGGACGCGCCCCCGGTTTTGACCCACAGGCGGACGCTATCGTCCGCGTCGACCTGCATCTATTGCGCAAGCGCCTGGAACTTTATTACGCCAATGATGGCAAGTATCGCCACCTTCGCATTGTGTTGCCGCTGGGACATTACGTGCCGGAATTCATTTCCAATAATGCGCCCGGCACTGAAAACGTGCGTATCCCCCCTAAGGCGGTGCTTTCCACTCCAAGTGTCGTGCACCCAGCGCTGCCTCCCTTAGAGGAATTCTCACGCATCGCGCAGGACGTGCCGCCGCTGGCGCTTGCTCCAAAATTCAAGAAGCGGAAACCGATTTTCTCAAGGCCAGTCGTTTTGCGACGAGTTGAAATGTGGGCGCGTCGTCGCATTATCTTCCTGACGGCGATTTGTTGCATCTTCCTCGGAATGGCAGGCGGAGTAGCCGGTACAGTTGTGCTTTACCGGCACTTATTCAGCGGTGTGTGGGTATTCTCAAACGCGCCAAAACTCGTGAGACTTGCAAGCGCTGAGATCCTACAGCATTTCTCAATCGGCGGTGCTCCGGATTTCGAAAATCGAGCCATTCGCATCCACTGCGGTTCCGCCCAGGACTATGTTGATTCCGCCGGGTTCCGCTGGAGCAGCGACCGGTTCTATTCAGGCGGAAATATCTTTCAGCATGATGTCGTCCCGATTCTGCGTTCGGCGGATCCTGCTCTTTACTCAACCGGTCGAATGGGTAGTTTTCGCTATGACGTTCCCGTCTCTCGGGGAACCTATGAAGTGCGCCTCTTGTTTGCGGAAACGGCACAAGATATAGAAGACGGGATGCGAGAGACTTCATTCACTGTCGGCTCTGGCGCTCCGAACATGATCGATGTGGTCGCCGACGCGGGCGGGACAAGGACCGCGACCGTGAAGATCTATTCCAATGTACGTCCCAGTGCAGACCGCAAGATTCACATTAGTTTCCGGTCCACTGTTGGATTCTTGAATGCTATAGAAATCCTCCCTGAAGCCAACGGCAAGCCCGGCCCGATTCGCATTTCCACCCTACCGCACATGTTTGTCGATCTGGCGGGAAGACATTGGCTTCCGGATCGCTATTTTCGCGGAGGTAGAAATATCGATCATGTGTTCGCGTCGGACGGTACGGATGATCCGCTGCTTTTTTCGCGCGAGCGGTTCGGTAACTTCAGTTACTCGATTCCGGTAGCCCAAGGCTACTCCTATCAGCTCACGCTCTATATGGCGGAGCGATATTGGGGGCCTCAGAATTCCGGCAACGGAGGTGTAGGCAGCCGCATCTTTGATGTCCGTTGCGACAACCTCGAGTTGCTGCGCAATTTCGACCTCCTCGAAGCTGCCCATGATTCCCCGGTCGTGGCGGCCCGTTTTCGACACCTTCATCCTGATTCCACCGGAAAGCTCAACCTTCAGTTCCTTCCTGTTGTCAACTACGCCGTTTTGAACGCTTTGGAAGTGGAAGCCGAGTGACTTAGTGCGAGTTTTACAAGCTTTTAGGTCTCCTCTTAACGTTAAATTAACGCTAACCTCGCGGCTTAGCTTAAACCACACTGTTGCCGCTCTCTTGCACTCCGATTCACTTACTTCGCGTTTCGATCAAGGTTAATTTAGCTCCCTTTAACTTCTCCTCCCCGATCGTATCTTGATATACAAAATCGATTTGGTGCATCACTGCTTTGATTGGAACGCCAAGGAGGCTTCACATGCAACTTCATATCGCTAATCGCAAAGCGTGCCTATTGTCCACTCTCATCTTTCTGTTTTTTTTCTCGCTCCCCTGCGCCTTTGCTCAAGGAGCTGGCTATTGGCACACGTCTGGCAATCAGATCCTCGATTCCAACAATCAAGCTGTGCGAATGGCAGGCGTTAACTGGTATGGATTCGAAACAACAGACGAGATCGCTCATGGACTCTGGGCGCAGGACTACCACACTGTTCTAAGCGAAATCGAAAGCAATGGTTACAACGTAGTCCGCATACCATTCTCCAACCAGATGGTTGAAACTCCAGCCGTTCCCACTAACTACAGTACTAACAACGGACAGGCTATCAATACCGACTTAGTAGGTCTTAATGCGCTTCAGGTGCTGGATAAAATCATTACTGCAGCCGGCGCCGATGGACTGCGTGTGATTTTGGATAACCATCGCTCCGAAGCTGGGAACAGTAATGAGGCGAACGGCCTTTGGTACACGAGTTCTTATCCCGAGACGGCATGGATCAACGACTGGAAGACATTAGCGATACGCTATCAAGGCTTCACCGACGCCAGTGGCAACCCAACTGTCATCGGTATGGACCTGCGCAACGAACCTCACCTCATGGCAAATGGAGGAAGCAGTGGCGCGTGCTGGACCGGAGACACAAGCACAAGTGGCTGCCCCACCACAAACACGGCACAGAATTGGCCAGCTGCTGCAACGCGCGCCGCTAATGCAATCCAAGCCATCAATCCAAGCCTTCTTATATTTGTCGAAGGTAACGACTGCTACAGCGGCGATTGCGGATGGCAGGGCGGAAATCTGGAGGGGGTAGCGTCGAATCCGGTTACTTTGAGCACGGCTAATCACCTTGTCTATTCCGCTCACGACTATGGCCCGAACCTTTTTGCCCAAAGCTGGTTCAACAGCAGCACAACCTTCGCAAGCCTGGAAGCCGTATGGAATAAGTTCTGGGGATATATCAGCAGCGGAAACACGGCGCCAGTCTGGATCGGCGAGTTCGGAACGGACAACACTAACTCCGACATTGAAAACACAGCTGCGGGGAGCCAGGGGCAATGGTTCGAAAGCCTCGTCACATTCTTTCAGGACAATCCAAAACTAAGTTGGACTTACTGGGCTCTGAATGGAGAAGACAGTTACGCGCTTCTCAACAATAGTTATAACGGTATCGCGAACACCACCAAGCAGAATTTG
>CAYOVU010000337.1:0-9451 GCA_964407505.1 uncultured Acidobacteriaceae bacterium
ATGTCGCCGACGATTCCTACCACCGCTACAAAGAGGATGTGAAGCTGCTGAAGAGTCTGGGAGTGAAGTGTTACCGATTTTCGATTTCGTGGTCACGCGTTTTTCCGGACGGCACCGGGCAGGTGAATGAGAAGGGCCTCGCGTATTACGATCGCGTGCTCGATGAACTGCTTAAGAACGATATCGCTCCCTATGTCACGCTCTTTCACTGGGATTTGCCGCAAGCTTTGCCCGGAGGTTGGCAATCGCGCGACACTGCGAAAGCCTTCGCGGATTATGCCGGCTATATGTCGAAGCGGCTTTCGGACCGCGTGAACCACTTTTTTACCATCAATGAATTCACTTGCTTTACCGACTTGAGCTATAAAACTGGGAAGTTCGCGCCGGGAATGAAGCTGCCGGATGCTCAGGTGAATCAGGTTCGGCACCACGCGGTGTTGGCACACGGCCTGGGCGTGCAGGCGATTCGAGCGAACGCGAAGAGCGGAACGCAGATTGGCTTGGCGGAAAATACCAATGTGTACGTTCCTGTGATTGAGGACGCCGTACAGATCGAGGCGGCGCATAAGGCAACTCGCGAAGAAAACGCGCCATTTTTAACGGCTGTGATGGAAGGCAAATACACCGACGGCTATTTGCAGCGAGAGGGCGCGAACGCGCCTAAGGTAGAGTCCGGCGACATGAAGATCGTCGGCAGTCCGCTCGATTTCGTTGGCTTGAACGTGTATACGCCGGAATATGTGCGCGCCGACGCTTCACCGGCGGGCTACGTGGTTGAAAAGCGCCCAACTTCTTTTCCGCGGATGGCTTCGGACTGGCTCTACATCGGACCGGAGGTGATTTACTGGACGGTGCGGAACGTCAGCGACATCTGGAAACCGAAAGCAGTCTTTATCACGGAGAACGGCTGCTCCTCCGATGATGTGATCGATGGGAATGGGCGGATTGAAGACATCGACCGCGTGATGTATTTGCGCAATCATCTTACCCACCTGCATCGAGCGGTAGTGGAAGGGTATCCGGTCCAGGGATATTTTCTGTGGAGCCTGCTGGACAATTTCGAGTGGGCTGACGGCTACAGCAAGCGATTCGGTCTGCACTATGTCGACTACAAGACGCAGGCGCGAACGCCGAAGTTGAGCGCTGAGTGGTATCGGCAAGTAATCTCGCGGAACGTAGTGGAGTAGGGACGGGGCTAGAGCCCGGACAGATTTGGTGAAACTAGGCGGCCCTATATGGGCCGTCTTTTCATGTTGCGTGTAAATTCCCTTTCATCGCGGGTCGTTCTCCAGTATCCGGTTGCCGGTTTAAGTTGACGGCTTCGGTTCCGTCGCGGGCCCTTGGAAAGGTCCGCATCGCCCCCGCATGCCTTGGCGAAATTTCTCGCGCTCCTCGGGTGTCATCTGTTCCCAGCGCTCGGACATGCGGCGGCGGAAGTTGGAGCGGCCGGGACCGCGCCATCCATGCGAGCCGAAGAGGATGCGGCACAGAGCCAAAAGCCCAACCGCTTGCCAGAAAGCAATCTGATGCCAGCCGAAAAGCGGCGGCAGCAGCCAGTTCCAGAGGCGCATCACCACTTCGCCACCGATAAAGATGAACAACGCAATTCCTATGATCGCCGCTGGAGCGATGAAAACCAATTTCCATTTTCTTCTCATGTTCAATTCCTCATGCTTTCGTAAATTCGTCGTAAATATTCTGCAGCCGCTCGCGGAGATGCAGCACCGCATAACGCTTGCGCGAGAGTAAGGTG
The DNA here is from genome assembly GCA_964407505.1 of uncultured Acidobacteriaceae bacterium. GTDB lineage: Bacteria > Acidobacteriota > Terriglobia > Terriglobales > Acidobacteriaceae > Sulfotelmatobacter. The sequence continues at coordinate 1,754 of CAYOVU010000337.1, forward strand.
TTGATGCTTACTCCGGTTTCAGTGGCGAGTTCCTTGAAGCTGCGGCCTTCCATTTCGTGCGCGATGAATACTTCGCGCTGTTCTGCGGGCAAGTCGTCGAGTGCCGACTCCAGTTCCTCGAGCAGCACACTGCGTGCGTAGAGAGCGTCGGGGCCGGCGTCCGGTGAAGGCAGCAGGTCTTCGATATGCAGCATTGCTCCGTCTTCGTCCGCCATGTCAGCGTCAGAGAATCGCTCCGGCTTCTTCTTGCGGAAGAGGTCGGTGATGCGATTACGTGCCACACGAAACAGCCAGCCGGTCACGTGCTCAATCGGCATCAGCAGGCGGTTCGCTTCGACCAGTTCGTAGAAAACGTCCTGCAGAATGTCGTCGGCGTCAAGCGGGTCAGGCACCCGCCTGCGGATGAAGTTGCGCAGACGGGACCGTTCTCGCGTGACCACATCGGAGATCCGCTGGTCCTGTTCGAGAGTCATTCGATCCAGACTTGTTCGACTGAGACTCGCCGCGTCGTTCATCTATAGATGTAGACGAATGAGGGGGTGGGAATATTGTAGGGTTTGAGAATAGTTGTCTCGGCGGAAATCTTGGAACTTGGGGGGAAAGCACTGTGAAGCCGTTGCGCGGGCCCTCGGATGAGGGAGATACGGCCGTCCGAGTTTTGGAACGGCCGCCCATTTTCCTGCTAACTCTTCACGGTGAACCGCTGAGCAAACAGGGATGATGTGAGCTATTGCCTACCGGTGAGCATTCGCAGCTTCGGCGGCGGCTTTCAGTTCGTTGTTGACCTGCGCCAAGAGATCCCGGGCCTTTTCCGCATGGCCCCTCATGTCGTACCGGTTGTCCTTCTGAGCCAAGGAGACATAGCGGTTGGCCTCGACGACCAGGCGCTGCGCCTCGGCCAGGTTGGGATGGATTCTTTTGTCAATGTCTAGCACCGGCTCTTGAGCCAGAGTCGCGGCGCAGAACAACGTGGCACTCAGAATCGCGATACACGCCTTCATTGATTTCGTCATGGAATCTCCTCGAAGATTTGAAAAGCAGAAATCGCGCCAGATTGTATCCTATCCGCCGGGCATCTCAAACTAATCAAAATGTAAGAGCTCAATCGGGTGCACAGTCCGGCGTTGTGTCTAGTATCCTTCTTTGCGATGGCGGAGACCTATCCCACTGCGATCTTGGTTGCGCTTGAAGACGCCGGTCAGCGTCTCGATCAGTTCCTCGCCTCCCGGATGGATTCCGTCAGCCGTGCGCGGGTGCAGCAGCTTATCTCTGAAGAGAAAGTTCTGGTGAATGATGCGGCGGCGAAAGCTTCGTTGAAGCTGCGTGGCGGGGAGACTGTGAAAGTTTTAGGCGAGGCGGGGCGGGTGCCGCTTAAAGCTGTGGCGGAAGATATTCCACTCGACATTGTTTATGAGGATGACGATCTGGCGGTGATCAACAAGGCTGCGGGGATGATGGTACACGCGGGAGCGGGGGCTACTGACGATGCGCGCAATCGCGGAACGCTGGTGAATGCGCTGCTACATCATCTACGGAAACTGTCGGGAGTGGGCGGGGAGTTGCGGCCGGGGATTGTGCATCGTCTGGATAAGGAGACGAGTGGCCTGATTATTGTCGCAAAAAACGATGAGGCGCATCGCAAGTTGGGCGCGGCGTTTGCGGCACGCGAGGTGAAGAAAAGATATATATCGCTCGTGCATGGCTGGGTGAAGAAAGATTCGGGGACGATTACGCAGAGCATCAGCCGCGACCGGGTTCGACGCACGCGAATGACAACGCGGCTGGAAGGCGGGCGGGCTGCGGTGACGCATTACCGCGTGGTGCGGCGGTTGGATACTAAGTTTGGAAAATTTACTTTGCTCGATGTGAAGATCGATACGGGGCGGACGCACCAGATTCGGGTGCATCTGGCGGCGATGGGGCATCCGGTGGTGGGAGATACGATATATGGTGCGCCGCGGGAAATGCGAGCGAAGTCAAATACTCCGCCCCTTCTCCAGGCTCAAGACAAGCGCTCTCCCAAACAGCATGAGAAGGATGGGGCCGCCGGGAATTCGGCAGTGATTAGCTTGCTGCGGAATTTTCTGCATGCGGCAGAGTTGGAGTTCCGACATCCGCGGACTGGGAAGGCGGTAGCGCTGAAGAGTGAGTTGCCGGAGGAGTTGCAGGAGTTCTTGAAGAGAGTGGAAGAATAATATCCTCAGCCGCCAAAGCCCATAGCACATGCGGAGACTTCGAGACTTCGGCGCGGCTCAAGCCGCGTCCCTTGGGGTTACGGATATAATGCAACTGTAATGAGGGGCATTCGCACGAGAGACATTTTTGTTGGATGTTTGGTAGTTTGGGCAGCGGTCGTGCTGCTAGGGGCGGGATTGTGCGGGGTTGCGGGAGCGCAGACCAGTCCTGCCCCGGCTGTTCAGTCAACGACTCAGTCACCGTCACCGTCGGCTTCACAAACCGCGCCGCCCGCGGCTGGAACGGCGAAAACGGCGGCCCAAGGTTCCGGCGATCGGAAAGCCGGCCAGAAACCCGACGATCCGAAGCCGATCGATCCAAAATCTGGAGATTCGAAATCCGGCGACGCTGCCGGAAACACGGGAGATATCCCGCGCATTCGTGTGGGCATCAACGAAGTGAATGTGGTGTTCACGGTAACCGATAAACGGGGCAAGCGGGTTACGGGTTTAAAGCAGGAAGACTTCCACATCGTGGACGACAGCAAGCCGGCAGTCGAGATCAGGAGTTTTCACGCGGAGACCAATTTGCCGCTACAGGTGGCGTTGCTGATTGACGCCAGCAACTCGGTGCGCGACCGCTTCAAATTCGAGCAGGAGTCGGCCATCGAATTTTTAAATCAGACGGTGCGCAAGGGCTATGACAACGCGATGGTCGTGGGATTCGACGCGACCCCGGAAGTCGCGCAGGACTTTACCGACAACACGGAAGCGTTGGCGCATGGGGTGCGCGAGTTGCGGCCCGGAGGGGGAACGGCGCTGTACGATGCCCTCTACTATGCGTGCCGGGACAAATTGCTGAAGCAGGGGCACGCTGGCGCAACGCGGCGCGCGATCATTCTGCTGAGCGATGGCGAAGATAATCTGAGCCACGTGACGCGCGAGGAAGCGATTGAGATGGCGCAGCGGGCGGAGGCGATCGTGTTTACGATCAGCACGAACGTGAGCGGAACCAAAGGGGCAGGTGACAAGGTGATGGAACGGATCGCGGATGCGACCGGCGGGCGCGCGTTTTTTCCGTTCCAGATTCGCGACGTGGCCAATGCGTTTGCGGAGATTCAGGAGGAATTGCGCAGCCAGTATGCGGTTTCCTACAAGCCGGCGGACTTTAAGGCGGACGGACACTTTCGGACGATTGAGATCGTGGCGAGCGACCGCAAGAATTTCCGGGTGAGGGCGCGGCGTGGATATTATGCGCCGGTTCAGTAAGTCGGCTTTCAGCCTCTGGCTTCCGCTTTGAGATCGCTAAGTAATCCATCGCGCGAGCGACAAGAATGCCGGGATATTCGGGGACACCACTTCCGAAAAAATTGGGGATCAAGAATGGGTTTCGCGTGCAACTGACGAATGCCCCAGCAGAAGTGCGCGCGGAGTTACAGCAGGCGCTGGCCGATTGCACAGCCGTGAAGCGGGGAGATTCTCTGGATTTCGCGATGCTGTTTACCAAGTCTCGCGCGGAGTTGAGGAAGGAGTTTTCGCGACTCGCGAAGTTGCTGGCGCCGGCGGGAATGTTGTGGGTGAGCTGGCCGAAGAAGAGTTCAGGAGTGACGACCGACGTGGATGAGAATGTCGTACGCGGAATCGGCCTCGAGGTAGGGCTGGTGGACGTTAAAGTGTGCGCGGTGACGGAGATTTGGTCGGGCTTGAAGTTTGTGCGACGGGTGAAGGATCGCAAGGGATAAGCCGCAGTGGCGACGCTGTGGGGCCGGTGGTGGTGGCATGTTGCATAGGCCCTTCGCTCCGCTCAGGATGACAGCGACATGGGTGGTAACAGTAGTAAGGGCGATGACGGCGACGACGAAAGGCGGTGACATAGTGAGAGTTGCTAGATGATGGGGCGATAGGAGCTTGCATGGTGCGAGTGGGGCTGATTGGATTTGGAATGGCGGGGCAGGCGTTTCATGCGCCGGTGATTCGAGGTGTGCTTGGGATGGAAATCACTTGCATCCTGGAGCGCCGGGGAACGCGGGCACAGAAAAAATATCCTGAAGTGCGTGTGGCGCGCACGCTCGAGGAGTTGCTGGCGGATAAGACCATCCAGCTGTGTGTGGTTGCGACGCCGAATGATTCGCATTTCGAACTGGCGAAGACTTGCCTGCTGGCGGGGCGTGATGTGGTGGTGGATAAGCCGTTCGCCCCTACGCTTGCCGAGGCCGAGGAACTGGTGAAGCTGGCAGCAGAGCGTGGCCGATTGATCACGGTGTATCAGGAGCGGCGCTGGGACGGAGATTTTCAGACCATCAAGAAAATCGTGGAGTCGGGCGAACTGGGAACGGTGGTGGAGTATGAATGCCGTTATGACCGCTTTCGCCCGGAGCCGAAGGCAAATGCCTGGCGGGAGCGCGCGGATCAGCCAGGAGCCGGGGTGCTGTTTGATCTGGGGCCGCATGTGATCGATCAGGCGCTGGTATTGTTTGGTGAACCGAAGGCGCTTACGGCGTCGGCGTTCTGCGAGCGGCAAACCTCCCGAGTGGACGACTCGTTTGACGTTTGCCTGGAGTATCCGATGTCGCAAGGAGGTCTGCGGGCGATGGGGCGGGCGAGGATCATCGCGTTTGCACCGGGGGCGCACTTTCTGATTCACGGTACGAAGGGATCGTTTGTGAAGTATGGAATGGATCCGCAGGAAGCGAGATTGCGTGGAGAAAATTGTCCCGACGGATTGGACTGGGGCGCGGATTGGGGAGAAGAATCGGAACAACTGTGGGGTACGCTGAGCAGGGTGGGCGAGCCGAGTGTGAAAGTGAAGACAGAGCGTGGAGACTATCGCGGATTTTACGCGAACGTGCGGGACGCGATTGAGAAGAAAGCTCCGCTGGAGGTTACGCCGCAACAGGCGTTGCAAACCATGCGGGCGGTGATGCTGGCGCACAAAAGTAGCCGGGAGCGGCGTACGGTGGGGTGGGATGAAGTGGTCGAGTAGAGCCAGGGTTGGTTAGGACAAAAGGCAAGACAACGTCAAAGGCAGCGGGCAGGAGTGCCCGCTCTATCCGGGCCTTCGAGAGCGATCCTCGACATAAGCGTGTCAGCCTCTACTCCCGTGATGGCCGCAGTGATCCAACGGTTCGGCTCGTGGCGTCCCATTAGATACAACTTGAGGTAATTATCGGTGAGGGCTTCGGTAAACTCTCCATCTGGCCTACTGTGCACGACGTTCAGTGTGATCGCTTCCAGTGGCTTGCCAATAAAAGAATTCATGAAAGCGAGTTTTTTCTCGGCGGCGAGATCACGCAAGATTTTGTTGCGTTCGCGCGCGATGTGAACCGGGACTTGATGAGACATAGCTGCGGCTGGGGTTCCGGGACGCGCAGAGTACGTGAAGACGTGCAGATAGGTGAAGGGAAGATCCTCGATGAGACGTCGAGTCGCTTCGAATTCGGCGTCGGTTTCGCCGGGGAATCCGACCATGACGTCTGCGCCGATGGCGGCGGTGGGCATGGCGGCGCGGATTTGTTCGATCTTCTCGCGATAGTGCCAGGGTCGATATTTGCGATGCATGCGGCGCAGCACTGCATCACCGCCGGACTGCAGTGGCACGTGAGCATGCTTGGCAATGCGCGGCGATGAGGCCACGAGAGCGATGAGATCACGAGTCCAATCCATGGGCTCTACCGAAGAGATGCGGAGTTTTTCAAGTTTTGTTTCTCGCAGAATGGAGCGGATAAGAAAAACAAAGTCCAGGGCCTGAGGCCCAAGGCTCAGGTCTCGTCCCCAACGGCCGAGGTTGATGCCACTGATCACGACTTCACGATAGCCTGATTCCACGAGCGCGCTTACTTCGCGAATTACCTGCGATAAGTGTAGCGAGCGGCTGTGGCCCCGGACACTGGGGATGACGCAGAAAGAGCAGCGATTGTCGCAGCCGTCCTGGACTTTCAGGTTGGGGCGAGTTCTGGAATTTTCTGCGGAGTTGGAGCTTGTCGACTCGAAAACGGGCGCAGCGAGAAGTTCGGTGTGGGCGAAGATGTCGGAAACGTGGATATAGCCCTCAGTTCTTGGTTCTCGGTTCTCGGTAAGAGCATTCAAGGGAACAAAAGTTTGTGAAGCGGTCTCGCCATCAACTTCAGCGGCTGCCGGGCTGGGTGGCAGGACCTTTGCGGCACGACTGAAGTCGTGCCCTTCCCAATCCCGCAAACCTTCCCGATCTAGCAAATCACGATTGTCGTATTCCGTGCGTGGCAAGGTGTTTTGGAGAACGATTTCAGCGAGCTGGTGCTTGTGGGAATTGCCGATTACGTCTGTGACGCCGGGGAGGGCGGCGATTTCTTTGGGAGCGCGCTGGGCGTAGCATCCGGTGACGATAATTTTGGCCAGCGGATTTTGGCGCTGGACGCGGCGAATGGCGGCACGTGCATCCTGATCGGCGGAGGCAGTAACCGTGCACGAATTCAAGATGACGAGGTCAGCTTGTGCGGCGGCGGCACGGTTGAGGCCGCGGGCTTCGAACTGACGTTCGAGAGCGGCGCCGTCGGCCTGCGTAGCGCGGCATCCGAAATTTTCTACATGGTAGGTGGGCACTGAATCAATGGTAACGCACGCGCCGAATTCCTGCGCGTACGGGCACACTACGGCTCGATCGCATGGGTTCCTCGCATAGAGGGAGCGATCAGGCGGTGGCGGCGGTCTTCCTCTGCATGAAGCATTCGCGGCAGAAGATAGGACGGCCTTGAGTGGGGCGGAAGGGGACGGTGGTCTCCTTGCCGCACTGAGAGCAGACTGCACGGGTTTCTACGCGAGCGTAGTGTTGTGCATTGCTCTGCGAAGCTGGTGCGGCGAGCACGGCCACGCGCCTGGATTTGCAGGCCTTGCAACGCTTGGGTTCGTTCTTGAATTGCTTGTCGTAAAAAAACAGTTGTTCCCCGGCGGTGAAAACAAAGTCGGCACCGCAGTCGATGCACTTCAACATCTTGTCCTGAAATTCCATTGAGGATGGCTCCCTTATGCCCATGCTTGCGCCAGTTGCCGCGGGGAAGGCGGTAACGAAGAGCAAACATAGTTCTGTAAATCCCCCCTCAAACTGCCCCTGGACTCGGCCCGCCACGCACCTAGGACGGAGCGTGGATACAACTTTTCACTGATGCCGGATGAAACGACGGTTATTAATAAATCCCTGCTGCAGCTCAACCTGGTGGGGGCCAGATGAAGCAGGGCCACCCCGGGACGGGGCGACCCTTTACTGCGTCAGCCTTGCTCCTTAAACACCTGCTCTTAACAAGTCTTTCAATCTTGTTCTTTGCGAACCTTTTTACGAGCACGCTTACGAGCGAGTGCGGCTTTTACGCGCTTTTTCTCGCCGGGCTTCAGATAGAAGGAGTGGCGCTTAACCTCCTTGATAATGTCTTCCTGTTGCACCTTGCGTTTGAAACGCCGTAATGCGTTCTCGAGGGATTCACCCTCTTGCAGCCGAATTTCCGCCAAACAAACACACCCCCAGACCCGTCCGGTAGGACCGAATAGTTATTAC
>CAYOVU010000338.1:0-6814 GCA_964407505.1 uncultured Acidobacteriaceae bacterium
CCGAGCGGCAGGATCCACCAACCGAGCAGCTCGCGCCCGTCGATTGGAGGACTACCAAAGCCCATGCGAAGCGAAATTGCGAAGCCGCCGTCGCTCAACGGAATCAGCCACAATCCGGCAGTGCGCGGGTGAACCAGCTTCAGAACCGCGCACCACATGAACGTGCCTCCTAGAATGTAGCCAACGACAGTGCTCACCAGCACAAGAAATCCGGCAACGCTTAGACTCGCCCACCTGAACAAACTCTCAAGCACCCGCAAAGGCGAGCGGCTGACCTCGGCCCGCGCCAGCAGCGCATCGGTAGCATACTCGCGAGCCAACTCTTCCGCGCTGCCCAGAGCGGCGAGAGCTTCATTTACTCCGGCGACTGTTAGTGCTCCACTAGACGCGGCTTTGTCTTGAATGTGACTGCGCAGTTCTTCAACGATCTCGTTGATATCGTCGCGATTGAGGCCACGCAGTTTCGTGCGCAAACTTTTCAGGTAGGCATCGATCAGCCGCTGCGCGTCGCTCTCTATCGCCATCGTCATCTACCGTCCCTTCCCCAGCGGGGCGAGCAGTTTGCCCATGCTCGAGGAAAATCGCGCCCAGGTTGCGGCCATTTCGACAGCGCGGTGCTTCCCGGCCACCGTGAGGGCATAGTACTTGCGCGGATGCCCGCTTTCGGATTCCACCCACTCACTGCGCACCAGCCCCAGCGCTTTCAAACGGCTGAGCAGCGGGTACACGGTTCCCTCCGACACGATCAGATCGGAATCGCTCTCGAGCCTCCGCAGAATTTCAAGCCCATAAAGCTTTCCGCCCCACAAAACCGCCAAAATTGCCAGTTCGAGACATCCCTTTCGAAGTTGGACCTCCCACTTATCCGCAACTTCTCCATCGCGGTTTCCTTCTTTCATTATCTATACCTTGTATTACAAGGTATCATGTTGTCAATATAAATAATTCCCTAAGGTTCTCTCTCGACCGCGCAGCTCCAACTTTGAAAAACAGAGTCGCGGCTTGTTTCGTGCGTTGGCGTGTGCTAGCCTTCCCGCGACCCTGCAGCCCAACGTTGGCTGAGACGGCAGCGTAGAGGTTTTGCAGGAAACGGCATTCGCGACTTCGGGCCAGTGACGGCATGAAGCCATTCTCGAAATCGCGGGCGCGCTGACGATTGGCTGTTCCTACCCTCTCCGTCGAGGTGCTGCATGGCCGGAACGATAATTCCAACCGCACAACAACCCAAGCCTGTCGTTCCAACCCCGAAAGACGAAGGACGGCTCCCCGGCATTCTCATGGCCCTGGTTGCGTGTGTAATTGCAGTCCTGGCCTGGGCCGGCTCCTCGCCGACCAAACCTTGGGCGCAGGGATATGATCCGTTCGGACGCTGGTGGCTTTCGACGATTTGCGCCGCGCTGCCGGTCGTGGTGCTGCTCGGGACGCTCGCCATCTTCCGCATGAAGGCGCACTATTCGGCGTTCCTGGGGCTGGTAACGGCAATTGTGCTCGCCTCCGGCGTGTTCCATATGCCGATCAAGATGGCAAGCATCACCGCGATCTACGGCGCGTGCTACGGACTGTTTCCGATCGGCTGGATCATTCTGAATGTCATTTTTCTTTATCGAATGACGCTGGAGACTGGCCGCTTTAAAGTGCTGCAGGAAAGCATGACCGGCATTACGCAAGACTGCCGGTTGCAGTTACTGCTGATTGCATTCTCCTTCGGCGCTTTTTTTGAAGGCGCATCTGGATTCGGCACGCCGGTCGCGGTCACCGCAGCGCTGCTCATCGGTCTCGGCTTCAAACCGCTGCAAGCATCCGGGTTATCGCTGATCGCAAATACGGCGCCGGTCGCCTACGGTGCGCTGGCCACGCCAATCGTCGCTCTCGCCGCAGTCACCGGTTACAGCGAATTTGCTCTCGGCGCGCAGGTTGGCCGCATCTTGCCTTTCTTTTCCGTACTGGTGCCGTTCTGGCTGATCTGGGCTTACGCAGGATTCAACGGGATGAAGGAAATCTGGCCTGCCATTGCGGTGGCCGGAGTCACTTTTGCCATTCCTCAATACCTGGTCTCCAACTACCACGGGCCGTGGTTGACGGACATCATTGCGGCTTTGTGCTCGATGGCGTGCCTGATCCTGTTCCTGAAGATATGGCAGCCCAAGCGGATTTGGGGACACGAGGGTCACAAAGAGGGTGAACAGCGCGCCGCTCGTGGCACTCACGGCTATAGTCGCGGCGAGGTCGCTCGCGCGTGGTTGCCCTGGCTGATCCTGAGCGTGCTGGTTTTCTGCTGGGGCACTTACACTGGAAAGAAGATCATGAATACTCCGGAGAAAGTATTTCCGTCCACAAGTTCGTGGTCGATTCCGCCGAGCAAGATCACGAACCCGCAAATTCCTGTGACGGGCCTCAATAAATTGGTGCAACGCGTTCCCCCGGTCGTGGCGAAGCCCACGGCCGAAGGCGCGGTATTCGGCTTGAACTGGCTTTCGGCGACGGGCTCCGGGATCCTGCTTGCGGCGGTCATCTCCGGCTTTGTCATGGGACTACCGCTCCCTAAAATCGTGGCGATGTGGTGGCAGACTCTGTGGCATGTGCGCTTCTCGCTGATGACCATTGCCGCCATGCTTTCACTCGGCATCCTCACTCGCTACTCGGGAGTGGATGCAACCATGGGCCTCGCATTCGCCCGGACCGGGCACCTCTACCCGTTCTTCGGGACGCTGCTCGGCTGGCTGGGCGTGGCGCTCACCGGTTCCGACACGTCGTCGAATGTGCTGTTCGGCAGCCTGCAAAAGATCTCGGCGCAGCAGATCGGGATTTCTCCAGTCCTGATGGCGTCAGCGAACAGTGCCGGCGGCGTGATGGGCAAGATGATCGATGCACAGAGCATCGTGGTGGCCAGCACTGCAACGGAATGGTATGGACACGAGGGCGACATCCTGCGCTATGTGTTTTGGCACAGCATCGCGTTGGCCTGCCTTGTGGGCGTTCTCGTCTTCCTGGAAGCTTATGTCGCGCCGTTTACGCGTCTCGTTGTGCAGTAAGTTGGCGACCGCTGGCGTCTGTTCAATACTTACGTACGCGCAAGAGGGGGGCATTTCCAAGCTGAAGTGGTGGTAGCCGTCTGCGCGCGATTGACAATTCTCGTTCTCCGCCCTACCTTTCCGTGGAGGCTGCGGAGGCTCTCTGATCGTGCGAGAAAGCATCGCTGAAAATAAAATCTTGCCTGCACTTTTGTCGATTTGCTTCGCGGTCTTTATTTTTTCCGCAACTGCTCTAGCCAATGCGCAAACTTCGCCTTCCCTCGGCATATTTCAGAGTCATGCTGATATCGGCACCGTGCTGCATCCCGGCTCCGCACAATACGACGCCTCGCAGCGCACCTACACTCTCACCGGCAGCGGCGAAAATATGTGGTACACCTCCGATGCCTTTCAATTTGTGTGGAAGCAAGTCTCCGGAGATGTAAGTTTGACGGCAGACATTGCGTTCCCTGAGAAGGGTGGCAATCCGCATCGCAAGGCTGTTCTTATGTTTCGCCAGAGCTTCGACAGCGACTCACCGTACGCAGACGTGGCGCTGCACGGGAACGGCATGACCGCGTTGCAATTCCGCGATGCCAAGGGAGCAGCCACGCACGACGTGGAATCAAATGTCACGGCACCGCACCGGCTGCGTATCGTAAAGCGCGGCGATTTCGTGTATCTCTTTCTCGCCCCGGCCGCCAACGAACCGCTGCGGCCTTCCGGCGCTTCGATCAAGCTTCCACTCTCGGGATCTTTTTATGTGGGCATCGGCGTCTGCTCGCACGATAAAGATGTTGTCGAGAAGGCTGTCTTCTCGAACGTCGATCTGGCAACGCCCGCCGCCAGCAATGCTCCGCCGGTTCTCTACAGCACGTTGGAGACGGTGCCAATCGACTCCACGATGCGACATGTTGTCTACTCCGCAGCTAGCCATTTCGAAGCACCAAACTGGACGCACGATGGCTCGTCATTTCTCTTCAACAGCGAAGGACACATCTTCCGTCTGCCTGTCGACGGCGGCACTCCTAGAATGATCGAAACCGGCGCGGCCACCCATTGCAATAACGATCATGGAATTTCGCCGGACGCGCAGTGGCTGGCGATCAGCGATTCTTCCCAACCCGGGCACCAGTCAAGCATCTACGTGGTGCCTATCAGCGGAGGCACTCCGCGCCGCGTCACGCAAAATTTTCCGTCTTATTGGCATGGCTGGTCGCCCGACGGCAAGACTCTCGCTTTTGTTGGGCAGCGAAACGGCGACTTCGATATCTACACGATCCCCGTCGCAGGCGGCGACGAGACTCGACTGACCACGGCCAAGGGCCTCGACGACGGCCCCGAGTACACGCCTGATGGCAGCTACATCTACTTCAACTCCGAACGCACGGGCCACATGCAAATCTGGCGGATGCAGTCAGACGGCAGCGCGCAGATGCAGATCACTTTCGATGACTTCAACAACTGGTTCCCTCACATTTCTCCCGATGGCAAGTGGATGGTCTTTCTCTCGTACGGGTCTGACGTCACCGGGCACCCGCCGAACAAAGATGTGCAACTGCGGGTGATGCCAATGAGTGACGGCAAGGCCGAGGGGAAGATTACGGTGCTGGCCACGCTCTTCGGCGGACAAGGCACAATCAACGTGCCGTCGTGGTCGCCGGATAGCCGGCAGATCGCATTTGTAAGCTATGAGTTGCTTCTCGCGGAGGATGCTGCAATAAAATGAGGGGTGCTGCTCGGTTGTAGCTTTCAGTCGTATTTTCAATTCGGATATTGAATAGAAATTGTCGGACGCAAGCCGTTCGAACTTGAAGTCTTCAGTTAAGAGAGGATACGGAAATTCGTTATGCGCGTCGGAGTGTTTACGCCCCTGCTCTCGCAGCTTCCACTTACTTCTGTTCTAAAAAAACTGCGGTCGCTTCAGATTGAGACAGTCGAACTCGGTACGGGAAATTATCCCGGCGATGCGCATTGCAAGCTTCCGATGCTCGAAGACGCCGCATCCCTCACCGAGTTTCAGAAGGTTCTAAGCGATCACGGCGCGAGCATCAGCGCCCTGAGTTGCCACGGCAACGCGCTGCACCCCGATAAAGCTCGCGCGCAGCACGATCGTGACGTAAGCCGCAAGACTATTCTGCTGGCCGAAAAGCTGAGCATTCCAGTAATGGTCGATTTTTCCGGATGCCCCGGCGATTCGCCTCATGCCACGGCTCCCAACTGGGTCACGTGTCCGTGGCCGCCTGATTATCTTAAAGTGCTCGACTGGCAGTGGAACGAGGTCGTCGCACCTTATTGGATCGAGCACGCGAAATTCGCGGCCGACCATGGGGTGAAGATTGCGATCGAGATGCATCCGGGGTTCGTGGTCTATAGTCCGGAGACGATGCTTAAGCTGCGCTCGATTGCAGGGCCCAGCGTAGGTTGCAACTTTGACCCGAGCCATCTCTTCTGGCAGAGCATCGATCCGATTGCCGCGATTCGGGTGCTCAAAGACGCGATCTTCCACGTGCACGCCAAGGACACGCAAATCTATTCCGCAAATCTGCCTCTCACCGGCGTGCTCGACACTAAACCGTACACCCAGGAACGCAACCGTGCCTGGATCTTCCGCACCTGCGGTTACGGGCACGACGCCGAATGGTGGGGCGAGTTTATCTCGACCCTGCGAATGTTCGGCTACGATAACGTGCTCTCGATCGAGCACGAAGACAGCCTGCTCTCGCCGGAAGAAGGCTTAACCAAGGCCGCAAGTTTCCTGAACAGCCTGGTGATCCGCGAACAGCCCGCTGCAGCGTGGTGGGTTTAGCGCCTAGCCCGGCTTTGCTGTCGCATTGGTGAATCAATCAGATGAAAACGATTAAGACAGCAATTATTGGCACCGGTTTCATGGGTCGCGTGCACTTGGAAGCGGTGCGCCGCTGCGAATTCGTCGAGGTGGCTGCGATCGCAGGCAGAAACACAGAGGCAGCGCGGCGGTTAGGTTCTGGTTTTTCTATCCCCATGATCGTGGCCGACTATCACGATCTGTTACATGATCGTACGATTGACGCGGTTCATATTTGCACTCCGAACGCCGAGCATTTTCCCATGGCGAAGGCCGCGCTGCTGGCCGGCAAGCACGTGATCTGTGAAAAGCCCCTGGCCACCAGCGTTGAAGAAGCGGAAGAACTCGTCGCGCTTGCCGCGCGGCAGGGACTGCGCAACTGCGTGTGCCACAACCTGCGCTACTATCCCATGGTGCAGCAGATGCGGCGTATGCGCGAGGCCGGGGACTTGGGCGAAATTCTCGCCGTGCAAGGCACGTATTTTCAGGACTGGCTTCTCTACGACACAGATTGGAATTGGCGCATCGATGCAAAAGTCAGCGGCCCTTCGCGCTGCATGGCCGATATTGGCTCGCACTGTTTTGATATGGCCGAGCATGTGACGGGAATGCGCGTCAGTTCGCTCTGTGCCGATCTTCAGACCTTTCACCCAATACGCAAGCAGCCCAAACATTCGGTGGAAACCTTTGCCAACAAGATGCTGACTGCGGACGATTATGTTGAAACCGCCGTCAACACCGAAGACTATGGAGCAGTCATTTTCCGCATGGGAGAGCGCACACGCGGCTGCGTCACGGCGAGCCAAATTTCGGCTGGGCGCAAAAACCGGCTCAGCATTGAAGTCTGCGGATCACGATCTTCCGTCGCGTGGAACCAGGAGCGTCCCGACGAACTCTGGGTTGGACAACGTAACACTCCGAATCAGATCTTCGTGAAAGATCCGTCACTTCTCAAGGCTGAAGCACGGAGTTATGC